>JBAQVA010000076.1:0-42824 GCA_049297835.1 Propionibacterium sp. | reverse complement strand
GGACGGACCAGTCTGCCGCGGGTGGGCACGACGGACCGAGCCGCAGGGCAGATCGTTTCGATCCCACCGACCGCAGCCAGGGCTGAGCCCTTCGGCCGCCTGCGCAGCCGGGCGGAGGCGAGGCCGGCGGCCCCGATGCTCTCGAGGCGTGCGGCAGGTCCGACCGGCCGGCGCTCCGGCGCACCCGGTCCCGCGGGCCCGGTGCCCTCGTTCAGCGGGTCGGAATGCCGGCCATCCAGGCCTCCACCTCGCGGCTCTCCCGGGGCAGCTGGCTGGACAGGATCTCGTTTCCCTGCTCGGTGATGACGATGTCGTCCTCGATGCGCACCCCGATGCCGCGCAGCTCGGGGGGCACCACCAGATCGGTCGACTTGAGGTAGATGCCCGGCTCGACGGTGATCACCATGCCGGTCCTCAGGACGCCCGAGCGGTAGTTCTCGGCCCTCGCCTGCGCGCAGTCGTGCACGTCCAGGCCGAGGTGATGGCTGGTGCCATGCACCATCCAGCGGCGGAACTGGCCACCTTGCGCGCTCAGCGCCTCGTCGACGCTGACCGGCAGGATGCCCCAGTCCGCGAAGGTCTGGGTCAGCACGGTGATCGCCGCCAGGTGCACGTCGGCGAAACGGGCACCGGGACGGGCGGCATCCATACCGGCCTGCTGCGCTGCGCGGACCGCGTCGTAGACCTGCCGCTGGGCCTCGCTGAAGTGCCCTCCGACCGGCATCGTGCGGGTGATGTCGGCCGTGTAGAGGCTGTCCAGCTCGATCCCGGCGTCCATGAGCAGCAGCTCGCCGGTGGTGAGCGGACCGTCGTTGCGCACCCAGTGCAGGGTGTTGGCGTGGTCCCCGGCCGCGGCGATCGTGTCGTATCCGACCGCATTGCCGTCGTGACGTGCGTGCAGGCCGAAGATCCCTTCCACCCAGCGCTCGCCACGTCCGTACTCGACAGCCCGGTCCATGTTCGCCACGACGTCCTCGAAGCCCAGCGCGGTGAGCCGGCAGGCCTCGCGGAGCTGGTCGAGCTCCCAGTCGTTCTTGATGAGTCGCGCCTCGCTGAGGCCGGTCGCGAGCTCGGCGTCCCGGGCGGTCTGCGCGGCCCCTCGCAGCGCGTCGACGAGTGCGGTGACGCCCGGGTCGGCGTCGCGCAGGACACGCAGCGGGACGCTCCCGCGTCCTGCCGCCAGCGCCTCGGGGAGGTCCTTGATGTCGCCGGTCGGCAGCCCGCACAGCGCCGACATCTCGGCCAGGGACTCCCGCTGGCCCACCCACATCTCCCCGTAGTGGGGCGAGGCGTAGAACTCGGCATCGGCGCGCGGCACCCGGGGGTGGAAGTAGAGCCTCGCGCCGGCGTCCGGCTCGATGACCAGCACGGCGTCGGGCTCCCGGTCGGTGCCCAGGCCGGTGAGCTGGGCGAATCCGGAGTGCGGCCGGAAGGCGTAGTCACAGTCGTTGTTGCGCACCTTGTAGCCGCCGGCCGGGATGACGAGGCGCTCGCCGGGGAACAGCTGCGAGGCCTCCGCCCGGTGCGAGGCGGCGCTCGCCACGGAGCCGAGTGCCTGGGGCGGGTTGGGGTCGTAGGGCGCCCAGCCCTGGGAGATGAACCCCTTGAAGGCCTCCGAGAAGGGGGTGCGGCCCTTGGGAATCTGGGTCCTGTCCTGTGCCATCGTCACCATCACCACGATCATCGACCCGGGTTGCGGTCTGCAGCCGGCTGCCTTCCGATACTATGACCCGTCCGGCACCGCACTCGGCGGACGGACCTTCCGCGGCCCGGTAGCCTGGTCCGAACAGGAAGGACACCCATGTTCGCCGATCCCACCGCACAACGACGGCTGCTCGATGTCGCTGAACTCGACTCGAAGCTGCTGCACCTGCGTCACCAGGCAGGCCACCTGCCCGAGAACGAGAAACTGTCGCAGCTGCAGGTCACCCGTCTGGAGTTGTCGGAGCAGATCACGGCGACGAAGACCCGCCAGGACGACGCGCAACGCCTCCTCGACCGTGCCGAGGCCGATCTCGCGCCGGTGAAGGCCAGGTTGGTGCGCGACGAGAAGCGCGTCGACGACGGTCTGGTCATCGAGCAGCGGGCCATGGCGAGCCTGGAGGCCGAGATCGAGCACCTCAAGGGGCGCATCGACGACCTCGAGGAGGCCGAGCTCGAGGCCATGCAGCAGGTCGAGGACGAGGGCCACGGGCACGAGGAGCTGGTCGGGCGGCGCACCGAGATCGAGAACCAGATGCGCACCCTGCTCAGCCAGCGGGAGGACACCAGGGCGAAGCTCGCCCGGCAGAACGAGGAGCTGACCCGTCGGCGCAGCAGCGCGGCCGGGGGACTCCCGGAGGACCTGCTCGCGGACTACGAGCGGATCCATGCCCGCTCCGGCAGCACGGGGGCAGCCGAGATGAGGGCACGGCGGTGCGGTGGCTGCGGTCTGGAGATCGACGTGGCCGAGCTGCGTCGCTTCGCCGCGGCGCCTGCCACGGAGGTGCTGCACTGCGAGGAGTGCGGGCGCATCCTGGTGCGCACCGAGAAGTCGGGACTGGCCTGATCCGAGCTGATCCGGCCGGGCCGGTGGCCGGCGAGGTCCATGACGGCCTGCCGTGACGGCCGGCCCGCCGTGAGCCGGTAGACTGCTCGACGACGAGTCGGCCAGATGACCGCGGCGCCACGGCGCTGAGGAAAGTCCGGACTCCACAGGGCAGGGTGGTGGACAACATCCACCCGGGGTGACCCGCGGGACAGTGCCACAGAGAACAGACCGCCCGAGCAATCGGGTAAGGGTGAAACGGCGGTGCAAGAGACCACCGCGTCGCAGGTGACTGCGGCGGCACGGCAAACCCCACCCGGAGCAAGACCAAGAAGGGCCTTCGGGTCCGCGCAGGCGTTCGAGGGCTGCCCGCCCGAGCCTGCGGGTAGGTCGCACGCCCGGCGTGGAAGCGCCGGGGGAAGGCCGTTGGCAACAACGGTCGCAGATGGATGGTCATCGGCTCTTGCAGCCACAGAATCCGGCTTATCGGCCGGCTCGTCCCCATTCCTGCCGCCCGCGATTCCTGCTGCCCACGCGGGCGCGAGCAGAACCCGCCCCCTCAGGTGTGCGCGGGCGCACGTCCGCAGCGTGCCGAAACTGCCGCAAGTCTCGATTTCCGGTGCGGACGGGGCGGAAATCCCGGAATCGGGGTCGTTTCGGCACGGTCCGGTGTGTTCGCGCAGCCGTGGCACCATGTGGGGGTGCCCATCGGTGATCGTCCAGGTCTTCAGCCGAGCCCGACCCCCGGCCGGGTGATCGGCACCGTCCTGCGCTCCGTGGCGGCCGTCGTCGGCTGGACGGTGGCCTTCGGCTTCGCATCCCTGTTCGTGGTGGCCGCGTTGTCCGCCTCGACCGGGAACGAGGTGCTCACCTGGTTCGTCGCCTGGGAGATGAGCGACGGGATCCGCGGCGGGATGAGCACCGGGGCGATGCTGCAGCGGATGGTGTGGAATTCCATGGTCAGCGCCGGATTCTGGCAGTTCCTGGTGGTCGTGCCGATCTGGCGGGTCAGCCGGATGGTCTTCGGCGAAGCCACCCGGCAATGGTTCACCACGGCGGCCCTGGCGCTCGGGGTGATCGCCCTGCTCAATCCGCGCGGCCTGCTGCGTGGCGACGAGCTGCCCTATCTGCTGAACCTCGACGTGCTCACCTGGTTCCCGGCCGTGGTCCTGGTCGGCCGCGCCCTGGACGCCCAGTTCTCCGGCCGGGGAGCCCGGCGGGCAGCGCTCAGTGCACCGACGAGAGGTCGATGAGGGCGGGATCGCCCCCGGCGATGAGTTCGCCGCTGGACGGGACGGTGAGGATCTCGGTCCCGTCGTCGGTGACGACCAGGGTCTGCTCGAACTGGGCGCACCGGGAGCCGTCCTGGGTGGCCACGGTCCAGCCGTCGTCCCACTGAGTGGTGCGGGCGCTGCCGAGAGTGAGCATCGGCTCGATGGTGAAGGTCATGCCCGGCTGCATGGTCGTGTTCAGCCGCGGCTCGTCGTAGTGCAGGATGATCAGCCCCGAGTGGAAGGCGGTGTGCACCCCGTGGCCGGTGTACTCACGCACCACGCCGTAGCCGAATCGTTTCGCGTACTTCTCGATCACTCGGCCGATCACCGAGACCGGGCGCCCGGGCCTGCAGGCCTTGATCGCCCGCTGCATCGACTGCTTGGTCACCTCGGTGAGCTTCTTGGACTCCTCGTCGACCTCGCCGACGTAGAAGGTCGCGCAGTTGTCGCCGTGCACGCCGTCGATGTAGGCGGTCACGTCGAGCTTGATGATGTCGCCGTCCTCGAGCGGGCGGGTGTCCGGGATTCCGTGGCAGATCACCTCGTTGACGCTCGTGCAGATGCTCTTGGGGAAGCCGCGGTATTCCAGTGAGGCGGGCCATGCGTGGTGGTCGCACATGAACTCGTGCGCCACCGCGTCCAGATGGTCGGTGGTGACGCCGGGGGCGATCTGCGCGGCTGCGACCAGGATGGCGTCCGCCGCGATACGGCCGGCGGTGCGCATCTTCTCGACGGTCTCGGGGCTCTGCACGTCGGAGCCGGTGTAGACCTCGGGCCCCATCTTCCCGACATAGGGCGGACGCTCGATCTGTCCGGGAACGTCACGCAAGGGGGTCTGGGGATAGGGCTTCACGGCAGTCACGACTGCAAGTGTAGGAGTGCCGAGCTCTTGCGGGTGCGCCCGTCTGCCTCAGCCGGTGACCTTCAGGCCGGAGATGGCCGTCTGCATCTTGGCCATCCTCGTCTGGTCGCCGAGATTGACGCTGGAGATGAAGATGCCGAAGCGGTCCTTGTCCCCGGTGTCGACGACGATGACGTCCACGGTGTCGCCCTTGACCTGGGGCAGGCTGGACATCTTGACGTAGACCTCGGTCTGCATGTGCCAGGCCTGGTGGCCGTCGACCGAGTACTCCTGGTCGACCAGGTCCTTGCGGCCGGTGTAGTTGAGGTAGTAGCCGGAGCTGGCGAAGCACTCCATGGTCTGGTGCGCCGACTGGCGGATGTCCGTGAACCCGTCCACGGCGTTCAGCGCGCCGACCGACTGGTTGGAGATCCACCCCGGATACACCTGGTCGACCGTGGTGTGCAGGTCGCTGACCCAGTCGAGGTAGAAGGAGCTCACCCGCCAGCCGCTGATCCGTGGCACCTCCAGACCCCCGCCGCGCAGGGTGCTGGAGCTGGTCTGGGTCGTCGTGGACGAGACCTTGGTGACCGGGCAGCGGGTGACGGACTGGCTGGCCGAGGGGGTGGGCGTCGGCGTGCTCGTCTCGTCCCACTGGGAGGTGGTGGGCGACGCGGAGTTGGTGTCGACCGGGGCCTCTTGGAAGGAGGATCCGGAACCGGGACGGAAGATCAGCGCCAGCACCACGGCCACCGCCAGCAGGACCGTGCCGATGACGATGATCGGGCCCCAGTTGCGCCGCTTCTTCCCCTCGGGAGGGCCGGGCACCGGGGCCGTGGACGGATCGGTGGTCGTCGCATCGGTCCAGGTCTGGCCGTCCCAGTAGCGGAAACGGCCGGGGACGCCCGCAGGATCGGGATACCAGCCAGCGGTGGGCATGCGCGCCTTCCTCGTCGGTGTTCGCGGCGCCGGCGTGTCGTGACGCCGGGGGAGGCGCTGCACGGGGACCGGGTGGGGGCCTGTGTGGGGAGTTTATCCCGACCACGGGACAGGCCCCGACACCTGTGGGCGGCGGCGCTGGCAGACTGGGTGCATGGATCGCCAAACCGAGTACGTGCTGAGGGCTGTGGAAGAACGAAACATCCGATTCATCCGGCTCTGGTTCACAGATGTCCAGGGATTCCTCAAGTCGGTGGCGATGGCTCCGGCCGAGCTCGAGGGGGCCTTCGCCGAGGGCACCGGTTTCGACGGTTCGTCGATCGAGGGTTATGCGCGCGTCTACGAGGCGGACATGATCGCCCGCCCCGATCCCACGACCTTCCAGCTGCTGCCCTGGCGGACCCAGGCGAACACGGCGAGGATGATCTGCGACATCACCCTGCCCGACGGCTCGCCGGCGCCGGCGGATCCGCGTCACGTGCTCAAGCGGGCGCTCGGCAAGGCCGCGGACATGGGCTTCACCTTCTACTGCCACCCCGAGATCGAGTTCTTCCTGTTCAAGTCCCCGCTGGTCCCCGGGGAGCCGCCGGAGCCGCTCGACACGGCTGGCTACTTCGACCACACGACGATGGACGACGGCACCGACTTCCGTCGCGACGCCGTGATGATGCTCGAGCAGATGGGCATCTCGGTGGAGTTCAGCCACCACGAGAGCGCGCCAGGTCAGCACGAGATCGACCTGCGCTATGCCGACGCGCTGTCGATGGCCGACAACATCATGACCTTCCGGGTCGTCGTCCGTGAGATCGCCGCCTCCCAGAACATCGCCGCCTCGTTCATGCCCAAGCCCTTCACAGACGCGGCGGGATCCGGCATGCACACCCACATGAGCCTGTTCGAGGGCGACCGCAATGCCTTCTACGACGCCAGCGACGAGGTACGCCTGTCGAAGATCGGACGCCAGTTCATGGCGGGCCTGCTCGTGCACGCCCGGGAGATCTCGGCGGTGACCAACCAGTGGGTCAACTCCTACAAGCGGCTGACCGGCGGCGGTGAGGCCCCCGCCTATGTCTGCTGGGGCCGCAACAACCGCTCCGCACTGGTGCGGGTGCCCCTGTTCAAGCCCAACAAGTCCTCCAGCGCCCGTGTCGAGTACCGCGCGATCGACTCCGCCTGCAATCCCTATCTCGCCTATGCGCTGCTGCTCAATGCCGGGCTGGACGGGATCACCAGGGAGCTGGAGCTGCCCGACGAGGCCGAGGACGACGTCTGGTCGCTCACCGAGCGGGAGCGCAGCGCGCTGGGCATCGAGTCCCTGCCGCGCAGTCTCGGCGCGGCGATCGCCGCGATGGAGTCGAGTGAGCTGGTCGCCGAGACGCTGGGCGAGCACGTCTTCGAGTACTTCCTGCGCAACAAGCGTGCCGAGTTCGAGGAGTACCGCCGCCAGGTCACTCCCTTCGAGCTGAAGGAGCACCTGCCCAGCCTGTGAGCCGGTGGGCGGGGGCGCCGGCGGTCAGCGGCGCCTGACCACCGGAAGCATCTGCGCGACGTCCGCGGCGTGCACGCCGGAGACCCTCAGCCGGTGCGCCTCGCGGGCCTGCGTCCAGCTGAGGGTGCCGATGCTCAGTGCCCAGAAGGTGGCGGTGTCGGTCTCCACGACGTTCGGCGGGGTGCCCCGGTGGTGGCTCGGGCCCGCCGACAGGGAGCCCAGCTGCACCGCGGCGAACGGCGGGATCCTCACCTCGATGGTGTGACCGGGGAAGCGCTCGCCGAGAACGGCGGTGAGCGCACGGATGCACTGGGCGGTGCCGGCCGGGTCGAGCGTCGTCGAGCAGTGGTCCGCGAGCAGGGCCGCCTCCACGGTGAAGGTGCGCAGCAGATCGGGCAGGTGGACCGGGCCGTTGCTCGTGGTGACGGCCGGCGGCAGGACCTGGCGGGTCAGGGCGAGAGCGGCCTGGGAGGAGGCGTTCTCTGCCTGCCGGCGCAGTGTGGCCAGGCTCTCGCCGCCCGCTATCGCCGCGACGATCTCGTCGTGGTGCATGACGTCCATGTCACGCGCGGCCACGAACTGGGCGAGGGTGTCGGGCGTGGTGCGGGTGGGGGAGTCGAGCGCGGTGAGCAGCTCCTCGCACAGGTTGATGAACTCGCCGAGCGCGCGTCTGCTGGTGCGGCTCGCCGCCTGCAGCAGTTGGGGGAGCTGTTCGGCAAGCGCCGCAGCCATGCGCTGGACCGTCAGCTGGGTGCGCTCGGCCATGCTCGTCATTCCTCCACGATGGTCGTTGTGGGTTGTCAGCCGGTGGCACTTGGGTGACGATGGGATTAACTCTGTCCCGGTGGGAGAGAATACGCCAAGGTACGGCGTTCCGACGGACGTGATCGGAGGGGCCATGGCTGGTCGCACGACGACCGCGGTGGGTGAACTCGCCCGGAAGGGATTCATCGACGCAAGCCGCGCGGCAGCTCAGCTGGCCACCCTGCCCGGACCGGATGCCGCCCTGGTCTCCGAGCTGTCCGGGGCGGCGGATCCGGACCAGGCCCTGGATGCCCTCGCCGATCTGGTCACCGCCGCCCCGGTCCTGCTCGCCAGGGTCCTCGACGACGAGGCCTGGCGATCGCGGGCCATCGGGGTGCTCGGCTTCAGCCGCGCGCTGGCACACCACCTGGTGGCGCACCCCGTCGACCTGCAGGTGCTGCGTCCCGAGCCCGCCCGGTGGAGCGCCGGGCGCATCCTGGCCGATCTGCTCAGCGCCGTGGGCATCGACCGGACCATCGCCGGCCAACCCGGCGAGCTCGCGATGGCCGCCGTCACCGACCCGGACGCCGCCGACCGCCTGCGGCTGGCGAACAAGCGTCACCTGGTCCGCATCGCCGGGCGCGATCTCGGCTGCGCCGATCCCAGCACGATCGTCGACGAGATCGCCGCGGAGCTGGCAGACCTCGCCGATGCGGTGATGACCAGCGCGCTGGCCGTGGCCCGGGGGCAGGTCGCCCATTCCGGCCGCGCCCGGCTGGGCATCGTGGCACTGGGCAAGTGCGGCGCCCAGGAGCTCAACTATCTGTCCGACATCGACGTGCTCTTCGTCGCCGAGCCCGCTGACCCGCAGGTGAGCAGTTCCCAGGCGATCGCGGTGGCGAACAAGCTGGCCGCCGCGACGATGCGGATCTGTTCGGCGCACTCGGCGGTGGGAACGATCTGGCAGGTCGACGCGGCCCTGCGTCCCGAGGGCAACGCCGGGCCGCTGGCCCGCAGCCTGGCCGGGCACCGGGCCTACTACGAGCAGTGGGCCAAGAACTGGGAGTTCCAGGCGATGCTCAAGGCGCGCCCGATGGCCGGTGACCTCGATCTCGCCCGGGGCTTCATCGACATCGTCGAGCCACTGGTCTGGCAGGTGGGCGGGCGTGAGGACTTCATGGCCGAGATGCAGGCGATGCGCCGACGGGTCGTCGACCTCATCCCTGCCGCCGACGCGGACCGGGAGATCAAGCTGGGCTCCGGGGGGCTGCGCGACGTGGAGTTCAGCGTCCAGCTCCTCCAGCTGGTGCACGGCAGGGTGGACGAGCGGCTGCGGCACCGGGGCACCCTGGTCAGTCTGCACGCGCTCGCCGAGCACGGATACATCGGCCGCACGGACGCCGCGGCGCTTGACGCCTCCTACCGTTTCGAGCGGAGCATGGAGCATCGCGTCCAGCTCCAGCACCTGCGGCGCAGCCATCTGTTCCCGCCCCCCGGCGCGGATCGCGAGCACATCGCCCGCAGTCTCGGCGCGGAGGACGGCGCGAGCCTGTGGAGCCGCTGGCGGCACACGGCCGTGGACGTCGGACAACGGCAGCGCAGGGTCTTCTACTCGCCGCTGCTGCTGACCGTCAGCGGACTGTCCGACGACGAGCTGCGACTCTCGCCGCAGGCGGCGCAGGACCGTCTCAAGGCACTGGGTTTCTCGGACGCCAGCGGGGCGCTGCGTCACATCGGGGCGCTCACCACCGGATCGAGCCGGGCCGTGGAGATCCAGCGCCAGCTGCTGCCGGCCATGCTCGGCTGGTTCGCGGCCGGCCCCAATCCCGATCTCGGGCTGATCAGCTTCCGGCGGCTGTCCGAGGCGATGGGCTCCACACCCTGGTACCTGAGGGCACTGCGCGACGAGGGCCAGATGGCGGAGCTGCTCGCCAGGACGCTGTCGACCAGCCGCTACATCATCGCGATGCTCGGCCACGATCCGGGCGCCGTGCAGCTGCTCGGCGACGACTCGGAGCTGGTGCCGCGCTCGCGTGCTGACCTCATCGCGTCGATGGGCGCCGTGGTGCGCCGCCACGAGGGGGGCGACGAGGCCGTCGTGGCCGTGCGTGCACTGCGCCGCCGGGAGCTGATGCGGCTGGCCTTCGCCGACGTGCTGGGGCGCATCGACGTGGACACCCTGGGCCGGGGGCTCGCCGTGCTCGCCGACGCCACGATCGATGCCGCCCTGGCCGTCGCGGTGCGCGAGCAGTCCAGCCCGGTGCCGCCCATCGGGGTGGTGGCGATGGGCAGCTGGGGCGGCGCAGAGCTCAGCTATGCCTCCGACGTCGATGCCATGTTCGTCGTCCCCGACGAGACGCCCCCGGAGCGGATCGCCCGGGCCGTCGCCGTCGTCTCCCGGGTGCGGGCACTGCTGAAGTCCCCAGGCCCCGAGCCCCCGCTCGAGGTGGATGCCGGGCTGCGCCCGGAGGGGCGCGACGGCCCGATGGTGCGCACCCTGTCGAGCTGTCTTGCCTACTACCGACGGTGGTCGCAGACCTGGGAGCACCAGGCGCTGCTGCGCGCGGACGTGGGTGCCGGGGACGAGTCGCTGGTCCGGGAGCTGCTCGACGGGATCGCCGCCCTCCGCTGGCCCCCGGAGGGGATCTCCGCCGCCCAGGAGGCGGAGATCCGCCGGCTCAAGGCCCGCATCGAGGCGGAGCGGATCGAGCGGGGTTCCGACCCGCACCGCAATCTCAAGCTGGGCCCGGGGGGGCTGTCGGACGTGCAGTGGACCGTGCAGCTGCTCCAGCTCCGCCACGCAGGCCGGCTGCCTGCGCTGCGCAGTCCCTCGACGATGGCCGCCCTCGACGCCTGCGAGGCGGAGGGTCTGCTCGGCGCCGAGGATGCCGCGGCGCTGCGCGAGGCGTGGCATCTCGCCAGCCGGCTGCGCAATGCGACGATGCTGGTGAGGGCCCGCAGCAGCGACCAGCTGCCCTCCGACACGCGCGAGCTGGCGGCGGTGGCAATGCTCATGGGTCACGGCAAGTCCGAGGCCTCGCAGCTGATGGAGGCCTACGGACGCACCACCCGGCATGCCTGCGCGGTCGTGGAGCGGGTCTTCTGGGAGGCGCCGGCGTGAACCGTTTCGAGAAGGCGCGCATGCACCGGGCCGGCGAGCGACCGGGCGTCCTGGTGCTCGCCGGCGGCACGAGCGACATCGGCGTGGCCGTGCTCCTCGAATTCCTGCGCCGGGGCCCGCGGAAGGTCGTCCTGCTGGCCCGTGCCGGTGCGCAGCGGCTGCCGGGGGTGCGCGCCCGGCTGCTGGCCGCAGGCGCCACCGAGGTCGTCATCGTGGCCATGGACGCCCTCGACACCGGGGGCCACCGCGGCGCCGTGGACGAGGCCTTCGCCGATCCGGTCGACCTCGTGGTGATGGCCCTGGGCGTGCTCGGCGATTCCGAGCAGGCCTGGACCGACCAGGAGGAGGCGGTCAGGATCTTCGCGGTGAACGCCACTGCGCCGGTGAGCCTGGGGGTCCTGGTGGCGCAGCGGCTGCGCGAGCAGGCGAGACGGTCGGGCCGGCGCGGGCACGTGATCGCGATCAGCTCGGTCGCCGCCGAGCGGGTGCGCCGGGCGAACTTCGTCTACGGCGCGAGCAAGGCCGGGATGGACGGCTTCTACCGGGGCCTGGGCGAGGCGCTGGCGCCCGACGGGGTGAGAGTGCTCGTGGTGCGTCCCGGTTTCGTGCACTCGACGATGACGGTGGGGCGCGAGGCCGCGCTGGCCGTCAGCCCCGAGCAGCTGGCCCGGAGGGTCCATGCGGCCGACCGGGCCGGCCGCAGCCTGGTGCGGGTGCCGGCGGTGTTCGGGCCGATCATGGCCTTCTACAAGCACATTCCCCGGACGCTGGCCGCGCGTCTGCCGTGGTGAGCCGCCGGGCTCAGCGCTGCGGGAAGCTCTCCCCGATGCCGGCCAGCAGGAGCGAGACGCCCCCGGCGAAGTCACGGTCGGCCTCGCGCTGCGGATCGGTGCTCCCGGCACCGGCGAGCGGGGCCATCTGCGCCCGCTGCTGCTCCTCGTAGACGTGCCCGAGGACGAGGTGGACGAGGGTCTGCGCGGCGAGCGAGGCCTGCCCGGCGTCCAGGCCGTCGGCGCGCAGCAGTGCCGCCGGGGCCTCGTCCAGATCGGTGGCGGCCAGGCCGATGGCCCTCATCGAGGAGACCAGGTCGGCGGAGTCGCGGTGCCACAGCAGCCGCTCGCGCAACTGCCCGGACCAGCGGGCGAGCCCGGGGCGCCACGGCCCGCTCGGGTCCGGCAGGTCGGCCAGGATGGTGCGGACCAGTTCGGCGAGGAGCGTCTGCTTGTTGGCGACATGCCAGTACAGGGCGCTGGCCTGGACCCGGAGATTGTCGGCCAGCCTGCGCATCGTGAGGTCCGCCAGCCCGTACTCGTCGAGAATGCCCAGTGCCGCGTCGACCACGTCCTGCTTGCTCAGTGCCACAGGCCCACCCTAAACGCAGCGCCGGACGGTGCCGCGGGCGGCAATCGCGGGTCGAGGAGCAGGATTCCTCCGCCGGACCGGAATTCCGGGGGCCGAGTGGTGGTTGCGCAGGTCATGACCACCATCGGACTCATCGGCGCCGGGCACATCGGCAGCCAGATCGCGCGCAAGGCAGTGTCGTTGGGCTACGAGGTGGTGCTGAGCAACCGCCGCGGCCCCGAGACGCTGACCGAGCTGATCGCGGAACTCGGGGCGCACGCCCGGGCCGCCACGCCCGTCGAGGCGGCGGAGGCCGCCGATCTCGCCGTCGTGACCATCCCGCTGAAGGCCGTCGACAGCGTCCCGGTCGAGCCGCTGGCCGGCAAGATCGTCATCGACACCAACAACTACTACCCGCAGCGCGACGGCCAGATCGCCGCCCTCGACCTGGAGACCACCACCACCTCGGAGATCCTCCAGCAGCACCTGCCGGAGTCCTTCGTGGTCAAGGCCTTCAACCACATCCCGGCGGCCCAGATCACCAGTGCAGCGCTGCCGGCCGGCAATCCGGACCGCCGCGGTCTGGTGGTCGCCTCGGACAGCATCGCCGCGACGGCCGTCGTCGGGCGTCTGCTGGACGCCTTCGGCTTCGACCCGGTGCCCGTGCACCCGCTGAGCGAGGGCTGGCGGATCCAGCGGGACACTCCCGCCTATGTGCAACCCTTCAGCGCCCCCCAGCTGGTGCATGCTCTGGCGATCGCCAAGCGCTACCGCGACGCGTGACCAGCTGCAGGACACACCGATCGACCCGACACACACGTCAACCAAAGGACCACACAGTGACCCGACTCGGCACCAGTGAGCTGGACGTCTTCCCCCTCGCACTCGGCGGCAATGTCTTCGGCTGGACCGCCGACCGGGATGAATCCTTCAGGATCCTCGACGCATTCGTCGCCGGTGGTGGCAACTTCATCGACACCGCCGACTCCTACAGCTCGTGGGTGAGCGGCAACCACGGGGGCGAGTCGGAGACGATCATCGGTCAGTGGCTCGCCTCGCGCCGGCCCTCGGACGTCGTCGTCGCCACGAAGGTCTCCCAGCATCCCGACTTCCCCGGACTGTCGGCGAAGAACGTGCGCGCCGCCGCCCAGGCCTCGCTGGGGCGCCTGGGAGTGGACCACATCGACCTGTACTACGCCCACTTCGACGACGCGTCCGTGCCGCTCGACGAGACCGTGGCAGCCTTCGCCGGTCTCGTCGACGAGGGACTGGTCGGCCATGTCGGGGTGTCGAACTACTCGGCCGCCCGCATCCAGGAGTGGATCGACCTGGCGGGACCGGGATCCGGCGCCCTGCCGGTGGCCGTGGAGCCGCACTACAACCTCGTGCACCGCGATCCCGAGGCGGACATCGTGCCGCTGGCCCGCGAGCACGGGCTGTCCCTGGTGCCCTACTTCGGCCTGGCCGCGGGATTCCTCACCGGCAAGTACCGCTCGGCGGCGCAGCCGGTGGACTCGCCGCGCGCCCAGGCTGCGAGCAGGTACATCACCCCGCAGGGCCTCCGGATCATCGACGCCCTGGAATCGGTCGGGCACGACCACGGCGCATCGATCGCCACCACGGCACTCGCCTGGCTGCGCCAGCAGCCGACGGTCGCCGCCCCCATCGCCAGCGCCTCCCGGACCGGGCAGGTGCCCGATCTGCTCGCTGCGGCCACCCTCGAGCTGGACGCCGACGAGCTGCGGCGCCTGGACGAGTCCTCGCAACCGGCCTCGGCCTGAGGCAGGCTCAGAAGACCTCGACCTGGCGCACCCTCAGCGGGCCGGCGGCCACCAGCCGCAGCCCGTTGAGGGAGACTGCGGGCAGTGCCACGGCGACCGTCTGGTTCGCCCAGCGCGCGGCGACGGGGGAGACGTCGAGGGGGACCCACTCGCCCCCGACGAACCCCTGCAGGCTCCACCCGGGGCCACCGGTGTCCTCGCAGGTGAGCGTCATGTGCGAGGCCGCGAAGGCCGCCGGCCAGCTCAGCTGGAGGGTCTCGCCGGCATCGATCTCGACGACCTGCTCGCCCCGGTCGTCGACCAGGGCGGCGGTGCGGGCGGCATCCGAGCGGATCACGCCGTCGGCGCCCAGCAGGCACAGCTCGACCCCGGGGGTCCGGTCCGGCTGCCAGCTGCGCGTGCCCCCACCGGCGGTGCTCATCGAGAAGGGCCTGGAGTCCGCTCCCCACGCGGAGGGCTGCGGCCCGAGCCAGATCTCGATCGAGCAGTCCCGGTGCAGGAGATCCACCGGAACACTGACCCGGTTCCACTGCGTGCCGTTCACCTCGACCCGCTGGATGAAGCGGTGCTCCACGTCGTGCGCGACGATCTCCAGGGCGCTGCCGTCCTCGCGGCGCCAGCGGACCGCCGGGAAGACCGGGGCGCTGAGCACGAACTCGCCGCTGCCGACCTGCACGGGGTACAGCCCGAGCATGGTGAACAGCTGCCAGGCGCTCATCTCGCCGTTGTCCTCGTCGCCCGGATAGCCCTGGCCGATCTCCGAACCCACCCACAGGCGCTCGGCCATCTCCCGGGTCAGCCACTGCGTCCCGTCGGGGCGTCCGGCGTGCAGGTACATGTAGGCGGTGTGGTGAGCCGGCTGGTTCGAGACGGCGATCTGGCCCAGCCGCACGGCCCGGGCCTCCACCATCTCGTGGGTGATCTGCGGGTAGCTTCCCCGCGTCCGGTTGCTCGCCGGGTCCGCAGTGGCCCGCGCCCGGTCGAGATGGCGGGCGAGGGACTGTTCGCCACCCATCAGCCTGGCCAGCCCGGCGCCGTCCTGGACGGCGGAGAAGGCCATTCCCCAGGCCGAGGTCTCGGTGTAGTCGTGGCCCCAGACGAGCGGGTCGAAGTGCTCCGGGTCGAGACGGAAGCCGCCGTCGGGACGGCGTCCCTGGCTGAAACCGATCCGCGGGTCGAACATCGCCTGGCTCACCAACGCCCGGTTGGCGAAGTAGCGGGCGTTGGCCCGGAACTCGGGTTCGCGTTCCGCGACCCCCAGCTCGCCGGCACGTTCGGCCAGCCGCCCCGACCACAGTGCCAGCGAGGCGTCGCAGACGGCGTTCTCGACGGTCCAGCTGAAGCCCTCGGTCTCGTCGGTGTCGATCCAGCCGGTGAAGCGTCCGTGCGCGATGGCCTTGCGACCGGTGAGTGGGCTGGCGGAGGGGACGGTGGCGTTCTTCACCGCGGACTCGTACCCGACCAGCTCGTCGAAGCGGATCCGGTGGGCGCTGGCGTCGGCGAAGATGCTGTCCGAGCTGGTCCCCACCATGCAGTCGATGTGGCCCGGCGCGCTCCACCGGCTCATCCAGCCGGAGTCGCGGTACTGCTGCAGGATCCCGTCGAGCAGCCGGCCGGCGCGTTCGGGGAAGAGCAGGTGGTAGGCGGGCCATGCGGTGCGGTAGGTGTCCCAGTAGCCGTTGTCCACGGCGAGCTCGCCGTTGACGACGACGCAGCCGGTGTGCTCGGCGGTGTCGGGGCGGACCCGGCGCCGGAAGGGCGAGGCGTAGACCGGTCTGGGGTGCGAGACGCTGCCGGCGTTCTCGTGATGGGCGTGCGGCCAGGCCAGCAGTCGTGCCAGATCGCTCCACGCCGCCTCGCGCAGCCAGGGCCGCCCGCCGTCGATCTGGAGCCGCCCGAGGATCGAGGACCACAACTCGTGGGACTCCGCGGCGACCTCGTCGAAGCCGCGTTCGCCCACCTCCAGGTCGAGGCTGTGTCGGGCCTGCTCGACGCTGATGAAGCTCATCGCGGCCCTGAGCTCGAGGCGCTGGCCCTCGCGCAGCCGCAGGACGGCCGCCTGCTCACGGGTCCGCGACAGGCGGCGCAGGAGACCGTGGCCCCACTTCGTCTCGTCGAGGTCATGGCGGCCGAGCCGCAGCCGGTGGAAGATCTCGGGGGCCTCGACGGCGCGCAGCTTCTGGACCGGCTGCAGCGTCTCGGCGTAGACATAGGCCCCGGGCATCGGATTGTCCGGGTCGTCGAAGCCCACCCGGGCGTCGACGGACATGATGATCGCCGCCCGGCCGTCCGGCAGCTGGCGGATGCTCGTGTGGCCCGAGTAGGGCTGGTCGACGACCAGCCCGCAGCGTTCCTGGGTCTCGTAGTCGAAGCGCAGGAAGCCGCAGTGCTCGGTCGCGGTCATGGACGCCTCGAGGCTGCCGTGGCGCCGGTCGATGCCCACCAGCCTCACCCGGTAGAGGTCTGGCCGGGCCGTCTCCTCGAGGTGACGGAAGAGCAGCTCGCGTCCGGCCGGGGAGACCTCGGCGTGTCCCATCCACGGCATGAACTGGGCATTGTTCCGGTCGCCGATCCAGGGGCTCGGCGCGTGCAGGAAGGCGAAGCCCTGCATCCGGGGCAGCGGCCCGCGGTCGTTCCAGCGATAGGGCCAGCCCATGTTGCGGGCATCGGTGAGCGGCCCGAGGAAGTGCGCCCCGCCGGGCCGGAAGACCATGGGATAGGTGTTCCCGCGGGAGAAGTCGTGGTCGGAATGGCTGCCGCGCATCATCGTCGCGCGCGCCACGACATCCTCGGGCTCCCGGGGCTTGGTCCGGATTCCGCCGAGCTGGAGCCAGCCGCTGCCGTGGGTGCCGGCCGGTGCCACCAGCTCGACGTCGTCGAGCACCCGTCCGGACAGCCCGGCGAGGTCGAGTTCGAGCCAGTTCCACTGGTCGGCCCACAGACAGCCGAACGAGTCGGTGGTCGAGGGGTGCCCGTGCTGGTCGCTCAGCTCGATCTCCTCGCCGTCCACCCGCGCCCGCAGTGCCACCAGACAGGAGTCGAAGTCGGGTGCCGGGTCCGGGGCTCCCGGGCCGGGTGCATCGACGTCGAGGGCGGGGAAGACGGCGACGGCCAGGCAGGAGTCCGCGGGCACCGCGAGCTGGCCGTCGAGTCGCAGCGCACCGCCGGCGGTGCCGAACTCGTAGCGGAAGACCGGGCCGGGGATGAGCCCTGCCCGGTGCGCCCCGCTCGGATTGGCGGGTCCTGCGTCGGGCCGCAGGACCAGGGGACCGGCCGGATCATTTCGCGCCATGTGCTGCCACCTCACTGGAAGGATGCGTAGATGCCATTCGTGAAGCTCGCCAGGTCAGCGGCATCCTGACCGGTTCCGGTCGTCTGCAACAGTCCTCCGTCGAGGTCGATCAGACAACTCACCGCATTCGGTACCCCGCTGGGCGTGCCGCACACTGCGTCCGAGAAGACCTGCTGGTCGCTCAGCGACTTGCGCTGGGACTGCGCATATCCCTTGTCGGGGGTGACGACGAGGGTGACGATCCGGTTGTCCTTGCCGCTCGCATCGTGGAAGACCGCTGTCTGGACGCGTACCCGGACGTTGTCCAGGTCGGTCGGCAGCATCGTGGGGGAGGCGCTGGGGGACCATCCGGCCAGCTGGTCGGGGAGCCGGGCCTGTTCGGCGGCCTTCGGGGCAGCGGTGGAACTCGGGGTCAGCTGGACGCCGGCCGATGCCGGCGTGCCGGACGTGGAGGTGCCGGGGGCGCAGCCGCCCAGCGCGATCGCCAGCGCGAGCAGACCGGCCGAGCCGAGGGCGGCAAGACGGGTGGAAGCGCGCATGGGGCCAGTATGCCGCCTCGCGCCGTGCGGAGCCGCGCCAGCACGGCGATGGGCCCCCCGCACGACGCGTACGCGTGCGAGGGGCCCATCGCCTCGTTCCGGGATTCAGTCCGGATCAGATCTGGTAGTACAGGTCGAACTCGTAGGGGTGCACGCGCTGGCGCAGGGCAGCGATGTCTTCGCGCTTGATGTCGATCCAGGTCTTGATCAGGTCGGGAGTGAAGACGTCCCCGGCGAGCAGGTAGTCCTGGTCCTTCTCGAGTGCGTCGAGCACCTCGTCGAGCGAGCCGGGAACCTGGGCGATGTTGTCGTGCTCCTCGGGCGGCAGCTCGTAGAGGTCCTTGTCGACGGGAGCCGGGGGCTCGATCTTGTTCTGGATGCCGTCGATGCCGGCCAGCAGCATTGCGGAGAACGCCAGGTAGGGATTGGCGCTCGGATCGGGGCAGCGGAACTCGATGCGCTTGGCCTTGGGGCTCGGCCCGGTGATCGGGATCCGGATGCAGGCCGAACGATTGCGGTAGGAGTAGACGAGGTTCACCGGGGCCTCGAAGCCGGGCACCAGGCGATGGTAGGAGTTCACGCTCGGGTTGGTGAAGGCCAGCAGGCTCGGTGCGTGCTTGAGCAGGCCGCCGATGTACCAGCGGGCGGTGTCGGAGAGCTGGGCGTAGCCGTTCTCGTCGAAGAAGGTGGGCTCGCCGTTGGTCCAGATCGACTGGTGACAGTGCATGCCCGAGCCGTTGTCGCCGAAGACCGGCTTCGGCATGAAGGTGGCCGACTTGCCGTTCTCGTGAGCGGTGTTGCGCACGATGTACTTGAACAGCATCGTGTTGTCGGCGCTCTTCAGCAGCTCGTCGAAGCGCCAGTTGATCTCCGCCTGGCCGGCCGAGCCGACCTCGTGGTGGGCGCGCTCGATGACGAGTCCGGCGTCCTCCAGGTACTTGACCATCTCGTCGCGCAGGTCGCCGTAGTGGTCGGTGGGGGCCACCGGGAAGTAGCCGCCCTTGACCTTCACCTTGTAGCCGAGGTTGCCGCGCTCCTCCTCGCGGCCGCTGTTCCAGGCGGCCGACTCGGCGTCGACGCTGTAGAAGGAGCTGTGCCCGTTGGTCTCGTAGCGCACGTCGTCGAAGACGTAGAACTCAGCCTCGGGAGCGAAGTAGGCCGTGTCGCCGATGCCGGTGGTCTTCAGGTAGTTCTGCGCCTTGCGCGCGATGTTGCGGGGGTCGCGGCTGTAGGGCTCGCCGGTGATCGGGTCGTGCACGAAGAAGTTGACCACCAGGGTCTTGTGCGTGCGGAAGGGATCCACGAAGGCGCTGCCGGGATCCGGCAGGAGAGCCATGTCGGACTGGTCGATCTTCTGGAAGCCCGTCACGGACGAGCCGTCGAAGGCAAGACCCTCCTCGAAGACCTCGGGGCCGAATGACTCGGCCGGGACCACGAAGTGCTGCATGATTCCTGGGAGATCGCAGAACCGGACATCAATGAACTCGATGCCCTCGTCCTTCACGAACTTCAGCAGGTCATCGGCGCCTGAAAACATATGCATCCTCCACACGTTTGGTGTGAGCGGGCGACACGCGCCCACTTCACGGGTGATGCCGTCACCGTACTGTTTCTGGCGCCGGCGCACGTTGCAACCATGTTTCAGCCGTGTTACAGCCGGCTCGTCCAGCGGTGATCTCCGCTCTGCTCCGGCGGCATCGCAGCTGGTGGCGGGCCTCTCGGCGGGTCCGGGCGAGAGGCCCCGGGGAGTTCGCCCACCGTTCCCGGCGTCCGGATGGCGGACGCGCGGGGGGAGCGGACTAGCCTTGCGGCGATGGGCGAGAACCCGAGATTTGCGACGGATCCGGCGACCGCGGAGTACTACGAGCGGCGGGCGGCCGAGTACGACGAGTGGTACACGGGAGGTGGCCAGTTCGCGGCGCGGGAGCGTCCTGGGTGGGACGACGAGCTGGCCGGCATCGTGGGCCTGGTCGCCGGTCTCGGCCCGGCGCGCACCCTGGACGTGGCCTGCGGCACCGGCTTCCTCACCCGGCACCTGAGGGGACTGGTCGTGGGACTCGACCAGTCCCGCTCGATGGTGCAGATCGCCCAGCACAGGTTGCCCGGTGGCCTCGCGGTGGCCGGGGATGCCCTGCACCTCCCCTTCGCGGACGCTGCCTTCGAGCGGGTCTTCACCGGGCATTTCTACGGGCACCTCGGCGATGAGGAACGGGCCGGCTTCCTCGGCGAGGCGCGCCGGGTCGCCCGGGAGCTGGTGGTCGTCGACTCTGCCCGTCGCCGCGGTGTGCCGGCCGAGCAGTGGCAGGAACGCGTCCTCAACGACGGCTCCCGTCACCGCATCCACAAGCGCTATCTCACCGCTGGGCAGCTGGCAGAGGAGATCGGCGGCGAGGCGCTGGTGGACGGGACGTGGTTCGTGGCCGCCCGGGCCACCCTGTGAGGCATCGCCGGCGGTGTGGCCGGCGTCCTCCTCAGAGCTGCTCGCCGAGCTCCAGCCACTGGTCCTCGAGCGCTGAGCTCTCGGACTTCAGGGCGTCCAGGGCGGCCGCCTGGGTGGCCAGACCCTGGTAGTCGCTCTGGTCGTGCTCGGCCATCGCGTTCTGCTGCGCGTCGATGCGGGTGGCGAGCCTTGACAACCGGCGCTCGATCGCGGCCAGCTCCTTGCGCGCGGCCCGATCGTCCGCCGAGCTCGACCCGGACTTCGCGTCCTGGGGGGAGCCGGTGGTCTTCGCCGCCCGGTCTTCCTCCTCGCTGGCGCGCAGTGACAGGTATTCGTCCACCCCGCCGGGCAGATGACGAAGACCCTTGTCCAGGACGGCGTACTGCTGGTCGGTGACGCGCTCGAGGAAGTAGCGGTCGTGGGAGACCACCAGAAGAGTGCCCGCCCACGAGTCCAGCAGGTCCTCCAGAGCGGCCAGCATGTCGGTGTCGAGGTCATTGGTCGGCTCGTCGAGGATGAGCACATTCGGCTGGCCGAGCAGCACGAGCAGCAGCTGGAGGCGGCGCTGCTGCCCACCGGACAGGTCCTTCACCGGTGTGGCGAGCTGACCCGACGCGAAGCCCATCCGCTCGAGGAACTGGGCCGGGGTGAGCTCCTGAGCCTTGGACCCGGTGCCGACCGTGTAGCTCGCGTGCAGCCCCTCCAGCATCTCGCGCACCGACTGCTCCTGGAACTCGTCCAGCTCCGCCATCTGCTGGGTCAGCGTCGCGACCTTCACCGTGGTGCCGCGGCGGACGCGTCCCGAGCTGGGCCTCACGAGTCCGGAGACCAGCCCGAGCAGGGTGGACTTGCCGGCCCCGTTGACACCGAGGATGCCGGTGCGCTCACCGGGCGCGATGAGCCAGGTGATGTCGTGCAGCACCTCGTGCGTGCCGTAGCTCACCGATGCGTCCAGCAGGTCGACGACCTGCTTGCCGAGCCGCGAGATGGCCAGGGACTGCAGGGAGAGGGCGTCACGGATCGGCGGGACGTCGGCGATCAGCGCATTCGCCGCCTCGATGTGGAATTTCGGCTTCGAGGTGCGGGCGGGCGCACCCCGGCGCAGCCAGGCCAGCTCCTTGCGGGCCAGGTTCTGGCGGCGTTCCTCGTGCGCTGCGGCCTGCCGGTCCCGCTCGACGCGCTGCAGGATGTAGGCGGCGTAGCCGCCGTCGAAGGGCTCGACGATGCCGTCGTGGACCTCCCAGGTGGTCGTGCACACCTCGTCCAGGAACCAGCGGTCGTGGGTGACGACGAGCAGGGCGCCGCTGCCCGCTGCCCACCGCTGCTTCAGATGGCCGGCCAGCCAGGCGATCGCCTCCAGGTCGAGATGATTGGTGGGCTCGTCGAGGGCGAGCACGTCGTGGTCGCCGACCAGCACCTTCGCCAGTGCCACGCGTCGACGCTGGCCACCCGACAGGGCCCCGACGAGCGCGGAGTGGTCGATGTCGGCGAGCAGGCCGTTGACGACGTCGCGGATCTTCGGGTTGCGGGCCCAGACGTGCTCGGGCACGTCACCGACCACGGAGCCGAGCACGGTCTCGGAGTCCGAGAGCTCGTCCCGCTGGTCGAGGACACCGATCCGGATGCCACGCCGGGTCGTCACCTGGCCGGAGTCGGGCTCGCGCCGCCCGGTGAGCAGTGCGAGCAGGCTGGACTTGCCGTCCCCGTTGCGCCCGACGATGCCGATCCGGTCGGCCTCGTTGACGCCCAGGGAGACGGAGTCGAAGACAGTGGTGGTGGGGTAGGCCAGGGACAGGGCTTCGGCGCTGATCAGGTTCGACATCTCGCCCTTCAGCCTAGGCGCGCGGCGGTGTTCGGCAGAAACCCGCCCGCGCCCGCCGGTCCGGGATCACCCGGCGGTGCACTGCCCGGCGACCGTGATCTGGCCCACGCTCTCGACGAAGCCGACGTGCGCCTGGTCGATCGTCGCATGTCCGGCGTCGCCGGCGTACCACTGTCCGTGCAGCGAGCTCGGAACGCCGGTGATCCCACTGGCGTGCCAGGAGTCCACGATCTGTTTCGCGGCGGCGATGTTGGCCTGGACGATGTCGTTGTAGTCCACGTTGTCCTTCGCCGAGTTGAGATCGCGCGTGGTGAACATGCCGGACAGGGTGAGCCGCGTGCCCGGCTCAGCCGCGCATCGCGCGACGGGAGATGCGCGCGTTGCCACCGGTCGGCATCGGGCCCTTGGGGACCGGCACCCGGGAGTGCAGCTTGTCGAGGGCCTTGAGCCGGTACTCGATCTCCTCGATCTGCTCGGTCGACAGCGTCTTCGGGAGCTTCTTCAGATGCGCGGTCAGCTTCTCGACCGGCACCTTGCCCTCGCCCTCGCCGACCATGACGGTCTGCACGTCCACCCCGTAGAGCACCTGCTGGTGCCTGCGCACCTCGTGGCGCAGCAGGTTCTGGGCGTTCCGGCCGTCGCCGACGAGGATGAGGCCGCCGGGGCCGATCGCCCGGTGCACGCAGTTGGTCTGCCTGTCCACGCCCACCGCCGGTGTGTAGTGCCACTTCTTCTTGTCGAGCATGGCAAGCGCCATCTCGGCGCCGCCGGGCTGGCCCTTGACCCTGACGAAGGAGGCCTTCCTGGCCTCGCGCTGCAGCACCCACAGGGCGAGCGTGAGACCGGCCATCACGCCCAGCAGCAGCCACAGGATCCAGGTCCCGGCGAGCAGGCCGATGACCAGGCCGACCACCGCACCGAGCAACACCGCGGCGGCGAGCAGCCAGGGGATCCTCGGCTGGTACTTCGCGGTGAGCTTGTAGGTCTCGCGAATCTGCTTGACGGTGCCCCAGTCTGCGGGGTTGTCAGAGTTCTTCTTGGCGGCCTTGAGTGCCTTGGCCTCGGCCTTCTGCTGCTTGGCCAGTTCCTTGGCCCGTTCGCTCGCCATTGATCAGTCTCCGTGTTCCGGGAAAGGGGATCGGGCATCCCCACCGTCGGTCAAGTCTAGTGCACCCCGGTCGGACGGACTCCCGCCAGCGCCCGCGGCAGCCCTGACAGCGCGACGACCTGACAGTACGACGAGGGGCGCCACCTGCCAGGTGGCGCCCCTCGTCGTACTGGACATGTGCTGGCCGGTCAGTGGGTCAGCCCGAACTCCCCGCCGAAGTCACCCTCCTCGAGGCGTGCCTTCACTGCCGACAGGAAACGGCTCGCGTCCGCCCCGTCGACGATGCGGTGGTCGTAGGTCAGCGAGAGGTACATCAGCGGGCGGATGGCGATGGTGTCCTCGCCGTTGGCGTCGGTGACGACCACCGGGCGCTTCACCATCGCTCCGGTCCCGAGGATCGCCACATTCGGCTGGTTGATGATCGGCGTGTCGAACAGGGTGCCGGTGGAGCCGTAGTTCGTGATGGTGAAGGTGGCGCCGGTCAGCTCGTCGGGCCCGATCTTGGAGTCGCGGCTGCGGGCCGCCAGGTCGGCGATCCGCTTGGCGATGCCCCCGACATTGAGGTCGCCGGCACCCTTGATCACCGGGACCATCAGGCCGCGCGGGGTGTCGACAGCGATGCCGACGTCCTCGGAGTCGTGGTAGGTGATCGTGCCGGCGTCCACGTCGATGCTCGAATTGACCTTCGGGAACTGGCGCAGGCCCTCGGTGGCGGCCTTCGTGATGAAGGCGAGGTAGGTGAGGCCGGCGCCCTCCGCCTTGCGGAAGTCGTCCTTCGCGGCGCTGCGCACCCTGGTGACGGCCGAGAGATCGACCTCCACCGTGGCGGTGAGCTGTGCGGAGACGTGCAGCGACTCGGTCATCCGCGAGGCGACGATCGAGCGCAGCTTGGACATCTTCTCCGTGGTGCCGCGCTTGCCGGCATCCGGCGAGGGTGCCGCCGGCTTCGTGGTCTTCGCGGCCGCGGCCCTGGCTGCAGCCTCCTTCGCGGCGGCCTTCGCCGCCTCCGCCGCATCCAGGACGTCCTGCTTGCGGATCCGGCCACCGACGCCGGTGCCCTTCACCCCGGCGAGGTCAACGCCCTGGGACTGTGCGAGCCGGCGCACCAGGGGAGTGACATAGCCGTCGAAGTCGGGGACGGTGGCCCGCGGTGCGGGCTTGGCCGGGGCGGGGGCCGGGGTCTCCGCGCGAGCCGGGGAGGCACTCGCCGCGGGAGCGGCCGGTGCCGGTGCAGCAGCGGGAGCGGTCGGCGTTGCCGGCGACGGTGCTGCTGGTGCGGCGGGGGCTGCTGGTGCTGCCGGTTGCGTCTGCGTCTCGGCAGGAGCAGCCTCGCCGATGACGCCGAGCACCTGCCCGACCTGGGCGGTGTCGTCCTCCTTCACCCTGATCTCCAGCAGATGCCCTGCCGCGGGTGCCGGGATCTCGGTGTCGACCTTGTCGGTGCTCACCTCGAGGAGCGCCTCGTCCGCCTCGACGGGGTCGCCCACCTCCTTGAGCCAGCGGGAGACGGTGGCCTCGTTGACGCTCTCGCCCAGTGTGGGCAGCGTCACCTCGGTGACCTGGCCGGACGCCGCGCCCGTGCCGCTCAGGGGCTTCTTCTCGGCCGGTTCCTCGGCCTCGGTGGAGGGGACCACGGTGGGAGCGGACTCCCGGGGCTCGGTGGGTTCCTCCGGCTGGACGTGCTCGCCCGCCGGCGTGGACGTGGCCGGCGCGGGCTGGGGCTGGTCCTGGGAGGCCTCGGCCTCGGAGGACTCGCCGATGACGCCGAGCACCTGGCCCACCTCGGCCGTCTCGTCCTCCTTGATGCGGATCTCGGTGAGGGTTCCGGCCGACGGTGCCGGGATCTCGGTGTCGACCTTGTCGGTGCTCACCTCGAGCAGGGGCTCGTCGGCGTCGACGTGGTCGCCAACCTCCTTGAGCCATCGGGAGACGGTTGCCTCATTGACGCTTTCGCCCAGTGTGGGGAGTGTGACTTCGGTCGACATGGTTCTACGGGACTCCTTCACCACAGGTCTTTGTGCACAGCCGGTTCGTTCCGACGGACGGTGTCAGCCTAACGCCGATGTCCGTCACCGCGCGTCCGACAGGGCCATCCTCGGCGCCGGTTCGCGCCAGCCGGCAGCGAACAGCGCCGAATTCGGGTCCGGCCGGTGAACGCGGTGATCTCGCGGCGGTGACTCGCTAGCGTGAAGTGGGTCCACCTGCGGGGAAGGAAACGTGATGAACCTCGAGAGCACCGGGCCAGTGCGTTCACCCCTGCATTACTGCCACGAGCGCGCGGGGGCCAGATTCGCCGAGTTCGGCGGGTGGCTCATGCCGCTCGACTACGCGGGATCCGGGGTGCTCGCCGAGCACAGGGCGGTGCGCGAGGCCGTCGGGGTCTTCGACGTCTCCCATCTCGGCAAGGTACGGGTGGCCGGACCCGGCGCGAAGGCCTGGCTGGACACGATGCTCACCGCGGATCTGGGCCACGCCACGCCGGGAACGGCCCAGTACCAGCTCCTGTGCACCGAACAGGGCGGCGTGGTGGACGATCTCATCGCCTATCCGCGTGCCGACGACGAGGTCCTGCTCATCCCGAATGCGGCCAACTGCGCGAGCGTGGCGAGCATCCTGGCCGGGTCCGCGCCGGTCGGCGTGCAGGTCTGCGACGAGCACGAGCGCCACGCCATCATCGCCGTCCAGGGCCCCGCCAGCCCGGCGTTGATGGACGCGCTGGGCCTTCCGGCCGGTCTCGACTACATGTCCTTCACCGATGCCCGCCTGGGTGACATCGACGTCACCGTCTGCCGCAGCGGATACACGGGGGAGCGTGGATACGAACTGGTCGTCGACCCCGGGCGTGCCGAGAGCGTCTGGCTGGCAGTCTTCTCGGCCGGTGCGTCACTGGGCGCCCGGCCCTGCGGGCTGGCTGCGCGGGACACCCTGCGCACCGAGATGGGATATGCCCTGCACGGCCACGAGCTCTCCTCGCAGATCGACCCGGTGAGCGCCGGGCTGAGCTGGGCGGTCGGCTGGGAGAAGCCGGACTTCCGCGGCGCGCGGGCACTGCGCAGGATCCGTGCGGAGGGCCCGGCTCGCCGGCTACGTGGTCTGCTGGCCGCCGGCCGCGGCATTCCCCGCCCCGGGATGGACTGCCTGGCGGCCGGTGACAAGGACGGTTCCCGGCCGATCGGGAGGGTCACCTCCGGCACCTTCAGCCCGAGCCTGCGCACCGGGATCGGCCTCGCATTCCTGGACGCCTCGGTGACCCCCGGTCAGCACGTCGGCGTGCTGGTGCGCAATCGGATCGAGGACTTCGAGGTCGTGAAGACCCCCTTCCGTCCCAGCGCCGTGCGCTGAGGGCGGGGGCACGACCGGCCCCAGTGGCCGGGAGAGATCGGCTCGGGGCTACTCGCCCAGGCTCATCGGGCCGTAGACGAGCGTGCCGTCGTCGAACAGGCTGACCGACTCCACGCCGGCATCGGCCAGGTCCGGGAAGTTCTCGGTCAGCCACTCCTCGGCTCCGGTACGGTCGCCGAATTCGCGGCCAAGGCCCAGCGCCTCCAGCTCGTCGGCGCCCAGATCGCTGTCCGGCGCGGGCTTTCCCGTCCAGGTGAAGGACATCAGTACTTCTCCCCCCGGGCGACGGCGGGCGACGGATTGCGGAAGCGGCGCATGGTGATCATCCGGGACGCCATGTAGCTGAGCAGACCCTTCTTGTGGCTCTCGAAGGAGGGGATGCGCTCCTTCGCCTCCTTCTTGAAGGCGCGCCAGCGCAGTGCGACGTCGATGCCGCAGACGAGGAAGAAGACCCAGATGGCGACCGAGCCGATGTAGGTCATCGCCGGGACGTAGCGCGCCAGCAGGGTCACCGCGAGCAGGATGAAGATCGCCGGCCAGGTGAACTCGCAGACCGACCAGTGGGCGTCCACGTGATTGCGCAGCAGCGCCCGCTCGGGCCGAGACTCGGTGGCGCGGAAGGCGAGATCGCGTCTCTTCATCCGGACCTCGCGGTCGCGGGAACGGATCTCCTTCTTGGTGAGCACCGGGTGCAGACGCTCCATGCGGGCCTGCTCGGCCTGCCTGCGCGTGGGTGTGGGCGCCCCCTTCTTCGCCGAGACGGGCTCGTGGGCACCTTGCCGGGTGGTCGGGTGGTCTTCGTCCAGCGGCTTGTCCGCACGCAACTGTCCCACGGGGGCGCTCCTTCTCGACGGCTCTGGCGTCACTTGTCTGGGGGGTGAGATCCGTCCCAATTCTAGGCGTCCGGTGGCCCGGGGTCCCGTCGTGGTCGCCGGCGGGCCGGGTGCTGGTGGCCCGATTCGTTTCGGAGCGTCCCCGCGGGGCCATAGTCTTGGTGCAACCGACCTGTGGTGGCTCACCATCGCGGGCGAGGCACCACATCGGAAGGACCGACGCAGCTATGGCAGGCATCTTCGAGCGGTTGTCCCTCATCTTCAAGTCCAAGGCGAACAAGACCTTGGACAAGTACGAGGACCCCCGGGAAACCCTGGACTACTCCTACCAGAAGCAGCTCGAGTTGCTGCAGAAGGTGCGGCGAGGAGTGGCGGACGTCGCCACCAGCCGCAAGCGGGTCGAACTCCAGGCAAACCAGCTGACCCAGGAAATGGACAAACTCACCGTCGCGGCGCAGCGCGCCCTGGCGGCCGGACGCGAGGACCTGGCCCGGGAGGCGCTGACCCGCAAGTCGGGCCTGCAGGGCCAGCTCGACGATCTCAAGACCCAGCACGCCGCGCTCGCCGAGGAGGAGGAGAAGCTGGTCAGGGCCAGCACCCGTCTCCAGGCGAAGGTCGACGCCTTCCGCACCAAGAAGGAGACGATCAAGGCCCAGTACTCCGCCGCGGAGGCGCAGACCCGCGTCAACGAGGCGTTCTCCGGGCTCTCCGAGGAGATGGGCGACGTCGGCCGTGCGATCGAGCGCGCCGAGGACAAGACCCAGCAGATGCAGGCGCGGGCCGGAGCGGTGGACGAGCTCCTCGCCTCCGGTGCCCTGGACGATCCCTCGGGCACCTACAAGGACGACATCACGCGCGAGCTCGACGAGATGGCCTCGTCGTCGAGCGTGGAGAACGAGCTCGCCGCCCTGAAGAACCAGCTCGGCATCGAGGCCGCTCCCGCGAGCACCCCCCAGTCGGCCATCGGTGCGGCCGGCTCCCAGCCGCTTCCCCAACTCGACGAAGGTGACAGCACAGCGACGCAGGAGGGCAGGCAATCATGATCGTGCGCATTCTCGGACAGGGCCAGTGGGAGGTCCCCGACGCTGAGCTCGCCCAGCTCAACAGCCTCGACGAGCAGGTGGCGGCTGCGGTGGGCGGGCGCGACCAGGCGGCCCTCACGACGAGCCTGCACCGGCTCCACCAGGAGCTCGTCAACGCCGGGAGGCCGGTGGCCGACGACGAGCTGCAGAGCTCGGACCTCATCCTTCCCGGTCCCGACGCCACCCTCGACGAGGTGGCCGGCCTGCTGGAGGAGAACGGCCGCAGCGAGGGGCTCATCCCCGGGTGAACCCGACCCGGCGGGTGCCCGGGCACCCGCCGGACTGTCCACGTTCTGCCCGCGGCCTTGTCCTGGCCGGTGGCGCGTGCAAACTTGGATCCTGGGCGGCCCGTACCGTCCGCCGGCGCAGGCTCGTCGCGTCCGAGCCGAGTCACACACAGTTTTCGAAGGCCCTACGAAGGGAAGCACACATGACCGAGACTCTCAGGGAGTCGACCACCGGGATCAGTCTCACCCCGGCCGCCGCCGCCAAGGCGGGCAGCCTGCTGAGTGCCGAGGGTCGCGATGACCTGTTCCTGCGGATCGAGGTGCAGCCCGGTGGCTGCTCGGGTCTGCGTTACCGCCTGTGGTTCGACGATTCGCGGGCCAACGACGACCTGGTCGACTCCTACGACGGCATCGACCTCGTGGTCGACCGGATGAGCGCCCCCTA
This sequence comes from Propionibacterium sp., assembly GCA_049297835.1. Taxonomy (GTDB): domain Bacteria; phylum Actinomycetota; class Actinomycetes; order Propionibacteriales; family Propionibacteriaceae; genus Propionibacterium. The sequence goes on along the minus strand of JBAQVA010000076.1, from coordinate 13,637 downwards.
TCTCGGCGGCGCGACGATCGACTACGCCGACAGCATCGACAAGCAGGGTTTCATCATCGACAACCCGAATGCCGTGAGCACCTGCGCATGCGGGGACTCCTTCCACTGATCCACTGAGCTGAGTCATTCACGCGGGACGACCGCCGGCCTCAAGGCCGGCGGTCGTCCTTTTCCTGTCCCGCCCGGTGGGTGCCGTGACGGCCGGGCCGGGGCTCAGGCCCAGCTGGTGGGGATCGGGCGTCCTTCCTCGAAGCCGGCCAGCGACTGGACGCCGACGACGGCCTTGTCGTGGAACTCGGTCAGGGTGCGCGAGCCGGCATAGGTGCAGGCCGAGCGCACGCCGCTGGAGATGAAGTCCAGAAGGTCCTCCACGCCGGGCCGGGCCGGATCGAGGTACATCCGCGAGGAGGAGATCCCCTCCTCGAACAGCGAGGCACGGGCCCGCTCGAAGGCGGAGCTGCCACGGGTGCGGTTGCGCACCGCGCGGGCCGAGGCCATCCCGAAGCTCTCCTTGTAGCGGCGTCCGTCGGGAGCCGAGAGCAGGTCGCCGGTCGACTCGTAGGTGCCGGCGAACCACGAGCCGATCATCACCGAGCCGGCCCCGCCGGCGAGCGCGAGGGCGACGTCGCGGGGGTGACGGATCCCGCCGTCCGCCCAGATCGAGGCGGAGGCGCTGGCCGCGGCCTCTGCGCACTCCAGCACTGCGGAGAACTGCGGGCGGCCGACACCGGTCTGCATCCGGGTCGTGCACATCGCGCCCGGGCCGACGCCCACCTTGACGACGTCCGCCCCGGCATCGATGAGATCGAGGGTGCCCTGCGTGGTCACCACATTGCCGGCCACGATCGGCACCCGCACGCCGGTCCGGTCGGCGTGCTCGTCGCGGATCGGGCGCACCGCCTCGAGGGCCTCGATCATCCGCTCCTGGTGACCGTGCGCGGTGTCCATCACCAGGATGTCGGTGTGCGCGTCGAGCAGTGCTCGGGCGCGGGCGGCCGCGCTGCCGCTGATGCCGATGGCCGTCCCGATCCGGAGCCTGCCCTGCTCGTCCACCGCCGGGTCGTAGATCCCGCAGCGCACCGCGCCCCTGGAGGTCATCACCCCGGCCAGCGCGCCGTCCTCGTCGACGGCGATCGCGATCCGGTGCCTGGTGCGGTCGAGCACCTCGAAGACCTCCTGGGGGCCGGTGTCGGCGCCGACGACGGTCAGCTCGGTGGTCATGACGTCGCGCACCTGCAGGAAGCGGTCCACGCCCTCCGCCTGCGCGGGGCCGACCTGGCCGATCGGGCGGTTGTCGGCGTCGACGACGACCGCGACGCCGTGGGCGCGCTTGGGCACCAGGTTCATGGCGTCGCCGACGGTCATCGTGGGATCGACCACGACCGGGGTCTCGAACTGGACGGGGGCCCGCTTCACCCGCGCGATCGCCTGGACGACGATGTCGATCGGGATGTCCTGGGGAAGGATCGCGACCCCACCGCGCCGGGCCACGGTCTCGGCCATCCGGCGTCCCGAGATGGCGGTCATGTTCGCGACCACCAGGGGCAGCGGCAGGCCGATGCCGTCCCTGCTGGTGAGATCGACGTCCAGCCGTGAGGTCACCGACGACCTGCTGGGGGCCATGAAGACATCGTTGTAGGTGAGGTCGTGGGCGGGCTGCTGGTTGAGAAAGCGCACGTGACAATTGTGCAGGCCGGGCAAACACCGTGGTGACCGCGGCTGTTCGCGGTGGCGGGGTTGTCCGCCGGGGGTCCCAGTCGCGGTAGCATGACGCCGACCAGAAGCTTTCACTGCCTGTGAGGACGGTTCGATGAGCAATGTTGCCGGCTCCGATCCCGCACGAGACGAGCCACACACCAAGGTGATCGTCTATTCCGACGACCGGACGGTGCGTGCTGCCGTCCGCCTGGCGCTCGGGCACAGGGTCGCCGCCGACCTGCCGGAGCTGGAGATCACCGAGTTCGCGACCCAGCCTGCGCTGATGGCCGCGCTCGACCACGAGCACTTCGACCTGGCCGTCATGGACGGTGAGGCCGTCCCGGCCGGTGGCATGGGGGTGGCCCACCAGCTCAAGGACGAGATTCCCCATCCGCCGGTGGTGGTCCTGCTGGTGGCCCGGCTCGCCGATGCCTGGCTGGCCGCCTGGTCGGATGCCGAGGCGATCTCGCCCTATCCGGTGGATCCGGTCCGCCTTCCCGAGACGGTCGCCGAGCTGCTCCGCCGGGTGCGGGACAATGGGACTGCACAGATGTCGCCCGAAGTCTTTCCTGCTCCGGGTCAGTCAAGCCGGCACGGTGCTGATGACGAGCACGACGTGCCCCAGGAGATGATTCGTTGATGTCCGAGCTGACCTGGCCGGGACTGCTCACCGCCCTCTTGCAGGGGCACGACCTCGAGGACGACGAGGCGACCTGGGCAATGGACCAGATCCTCTCGAACAATGCGAGCCCGGTGCAGGTGGCCGGTTTCGTCGTCGCGCTGCGAGGCAAGGGGGAGACGGTCGGCGAGGTGAACAATCTCGCCGAGGTGATGCTCGCCAAGGCCACCACGGTCGACCTCCCGCACGAGGCCGTGGACGTGGTGGGCACCGGTGGCGACCGGGCGAACACCGTGAACATCTCCACGATGGCCGCGATCGTGGCTGCGGCCAGCGGCCGCCCGGTCATCAAGCACGGCAACCGCGCGGCCAGCTCGATGTGCGGCACCGCGGACTGCCTGGAGACGCTGGGTGTCGTCCTGGACGTCGATCCGGCCGAGCAGCCCGAGGTCTTCCGCCGCGCCGGGATCGCCTTCCTCTTCGCGCCGCTGTACCACGCCTCACTGCGCTTCGCGGCTCCCGCCCGCAAGGAACTGGCCATCCAGACGGTCTTCAACTTCCTCGGCCCGCTCACCAATCCCGCCCGCCCGGCGGCCCAGGCGATCGGTGTCGCCGACCGGCGGATGGCCGGGTTGATCGCCGGCGTGCTCGCCCGTCGTGGCAACCGGGGAATGGTCTTCCACGGTGAGGACGGGCTCGACGAGCTGACCACGACCAGCCCCTCCGATGTCTGGCTGATCTCCGGCGGGACGGTTCACCAGACCGTCCTCGACCCGGCGCTGCTGGGTCTCGAGGTGGCCAGGCCTCAGGACCTGGTGGGCGGTGACCCGAGGCACAATGCCGACGTGGTGCGGGCGGTCTTCGGTGGTGCGAAGGGCCCGGTGGCCGACATCGTGGTGCTCAATGCGGCTGCGGCGATGCTCGCCTTCGACAGCCCCCGTCTCGATGTGCCGGTCGAGGAGCAGCTGACCGGGCTGCTCGCCGAGGCCCGCGCGACGATCGCCGAGGGGCGGGCCGACAGCTTCCTGGACCGCTGGATCGACGTGACGCGCCAGGTCAGCCAGGGGCAGGTGGCCGGCCAGGCCTGAGCGGCTCAGCCGAGCAGCATCCACAGCTGGGCGGCCCACGGTCCGGTCCACAGTGCCGGCCCGTAGGCGAAGGGTCTGTCCCGTCCGTGTCCCAGCGCGCAGACCAGTCCCCAGACCGCCCCGACGAGGCTCGCGGACAACAGCGCGGTGAACCAGAACTCGGCGGAGACGGCGCCCGCCAGCGCACCCAGCCCGAGTGCCAGCCGGACGTCGCCGAAACCGAGGCCGGCACCGGCCCGCCACAGCAGCCAGAACAACGAGCCCATCACCAGCCCGCCGAGGGCGGCGTCCAGGACCATGCCCGGATCGTCGCCCCACAGCGCGGCCACGCAGATCGCCACCCCGAGCTGGGCGAGGCAGCACCAGGTGAGCCGGCGTGGCAGCCAGGTCGAGCGGGCATCCACGCCGGCCAGCACCAGCACACCCGAGCCCCAGACGAGCCACAGCGGCCGGTGGGCCTGCTCGCCGAACAGCCCGGCCAGCTGGCACAGCGCGGCGAGTGCCGCGCAGACTGCGGTGAAACGCCAGCTCGCCAGGGCCGCGTAGGGAGTCTTCGTCGCTGCTCCGGGCGTGCCGGGTTCGGGCTCGGGCTGGCGGGGCAGCAGCACCCGGGCGTGCCAGAACACCAGGGCGACGGCGAGCGCCGCGTCGAGGGCCCACTGCAGGCCGGTCATGGCGACGAGACTAGGCCGCCGGCGCGGCAGGCGTCAGGCCTGTGGATGAATTCGCCGCCCGGAGGCATGGGCCGTCGGGCGGGACAGCACCCCGGGGATGTCCGGGGGACGGTAGCCGGGGCCCTTGAGCACCTTGCCGTCCTCGCGATACAGCGGCCGGCCGTCCGCGCCCAGCTTGGACATGTTCGAGCGCTGCACCTCCGCCAGCACGGCGGGCAGGTCGATGCCGGTCTCCAGGGCCATCCCGTAGATGACATAGACGAGATCGGCCAGGGCATCCGCGGTGCCGACCAGGTCACGGCTGGAGTCGTCCACCTCGCGGGCCGCTGCCGTGGCCTCGTCGACGGTGCGTCGGGCGTCGGCCCCGTAGACAGCGCCGACGAGCTCCCCGAACTCCTCGGCGACCAGGCTCATCCGCAGTCCCAGGTGCGCCCGGTCGAGGCTCGGGGCGTCCTCGACGACCGGCAGCCCGTAGATCCGGTGGAAGCGGCGGACCAGCCCCTCGGGGCGGTCGCCCTCCCGGGTGGAGTGGTCGTCGGTGGGCGTCGCCGGTGCCAGGAATGGCTCGCGCCCCGGGGTGGCCAGCGGGCCGTCCCAGGGCTGGGCCGGTTCGCGCGGGTCCTCGGGCAGCAGATCTGCCAGCCACATGTCGCGCCGCACACCGGCGTGGACGGCGGCGGAGCGCAGCCGGGCCTGCTTGCGGAAGCCCAGCCGCCAGGCGACCCGCCAGCTGGCCCAGTTGGGCAGCTCGCCGTCGAACTCGCATCGCCATTCAAGACGTTGGGCGCCGATCGGTCCGCGGGGATCGAATGCCCGGTCCACCACGGCGCCGACTGCGCGTGTCATCACGCCGTGGCCGCGTGCCGAGGGGGCTGTCCAGAAGCCGACTTCCCAGCTACCGGCCAGATGCCTGGTCAGTGAGACCAACGCCAGGGCCTCGTCACCGGCCTGCCGGCGCACCGCCCAGGTGAGCATGGCTCCGCTCTCCCAGCCGTTGGGCACCATGAGCGTGCAGAAGGCCTCGGCGGACTGGCGGGTGTACGGGGTCGGCACGGTCGTCCACCGCGAGATCTCCTCGTCCTGACAGGCTCTCGTGATGGCCTCGACATCGTCGACCACCGGACACGAGAGCACCAGACCCGGGGCATCGAGGGTGAAGGTGTGCACGTCGGGAGCCTAGTCCCCGGAGGCTGGACGGCCCCGGACACGGAGCCGGAGCCGTCAGGACATGCGGGCGTGGCCCGTGGTGGGGCGCCGACCGCTGCCCGGACATGGCTGTGGCCGGCGTCCGCGGGGGACACCGGCCACAGCGTGGGACGACGCCTCGCTCAGCGGGAGGCCTTCGTGAAGCCGGCCGCCTCGGCCGCCTCCTCGCTGGAGAACCAGACGTCGGCATTGGTGCGGGCGAAGCCGGCACCGTCGGGGGTGTGGTACTTCATCGAGCGCTGGTTGCCCTTGATGGTGAAGCCCTCGGGCGGGTTGTCCCCGACATAGGAGTCCGGGCCGAAGTCCTTCGGCTCGTCGGCAGCACGGGCGGGTCCGCCCTCGCCGGTCCACACGTCCTCCGCCTCGTCGAGTGTCTCCGCGCCGTTGCTCTCGACATCGGGCTCGGTCGTCGGGACCGACGGATCGGCGGCGTCGAGGTGGGAGTCCTCGGAGGTCACGACCGCGTCCTCGTCCTCGCCGTGGGCGGTGGAGACCGGGGTGTCGTGCACGATGCCCTCGGCGCTCGCCTGGTCGGTCGCCGGCGTGGTGAGGTCATCGACGCGCTCGGCGCTGAAGTCCGTGGTCACGTCGTCGTCGTCGAAGTCCTTGCTGGGTTCGCGTGGCGTCCACCCGTCGTCGCGTGGCATCAGCAGCTGGCGGACGGCCACCACGAGCGCTCCCACCACGGCGACGATGCCGAGGACCGTGAACAGCCGGTTGCGGCCCCGGTGCTTGTCCTTCCTGGCGCGGGCGAGCTCGGCGGCAGCGGCCGCACTGGCGATCTTGGCAGCCTTCTTCGCGGCCTTCTCGGCCTTGGCCCGGGCCTTCCTGCTGGTCTTCTTCGCGGTCCCGGCGGCCTTCGCGGCGCCGTCCTGGGCATGTGCGGCGGCCTTCGCGGCGCCGTCCTGGGCATGTGCGGCGGCCTTGGCAGCGCTGTCCTGGGCATGCTCGGCAGCCTTGCCGGCGGCCTGCTGCGCGTTCCTGGTCGCACTGTCGACGGTCTCCTGCAGAGCCTTGCCGGCCCGGTCCACCACGGCCTGGGCGCTCCCGGACGCGGTGTCGGCGAGCTTTCCGGCCTTGGCGGCGTAGTCGCTGTCGGCGGCCCTGTCCAGGATCTCCTGGATGCGCGGGAGCACGTTCTCGTAGCCCTCCGCGAACTTGTCCCTGGTCTTCTCGTAGTAGGGCCCGACCTTGTCGCCGGCCGTGGCCAGGTGCGGCGAGACCTTGTCATAGGCGTCCGAGACCAATGGGGCGACCTTCTGGCCGGCATCCCTGACCTTCGGGCTCAGAAAATCAGCGGCTGCGTTCACCAGCTCCTCGATGGCGGCTGCTCCCTCGCCGAGTGCGCCGCGGGCGTGCTCGCCGGCGGCTGCAGCGGACTGCTTGTGGTCCTTCTGGGACACGATGTCCTCCGATCCTCGATGTGTGCTCGTGGTCGAGCGTGCTCGTGGTCGAGCCGTCACTCACGCTACCCGGACGAGCCCATTCCCACCGGCCTTGTCGACAGCCTTCAGGGTTGGCGGGGACCAGGGGCCCTGGCGGTCGTCCGTGCGGGTGCACCGACGGTGAGGCGGGCATCATCGCGGGCCGATCCGTCAGCGTGGTCTGCAAGGATGGGGGCGACACCAATTCACGGCCACGCGCCGAGAGAGGATCACTCGTGACCCAAGCAATTCTGCACACCAACCACGGGGACGTCGTCGTCGACCTCTTCGACGACTTCGCACCCAAGACGGTGAACAACTTCGTCGAACTCGCCTCGGGCAAGCGCGAGTACCTCGACATGGAGTCCGGGGAGCGCACGAAGGGGCCCTTCTACGACGGCACGATCTTCCACCGCATCATCGAGGGCTTCATGATCCAGGGCGGGGATCCCACCGGCACCGGCCGTGGCGGCCCCGGCTACACCTTCGCCGACGAGTTCCACCCCGACCTGAACTTCGGGAAGCCCTATCTGCTGGCCATGGCCAATGCCGGACCGGGCACGAACGGCTCGCAGTTCTTCATCACCGTGGCGCGCACCCCGCACCTCAACCACCGGCACACCATCTTCGGCGAGGTGGCCGACGATGCCTCGAAGAAGGTCGTCGACGAGATCGCTGCCGTCCCGACCGATCGTTCGGACCGCCCGCGTGAGGACGTCGTCATCAACACGGTGGAGATCGTCTGAGTACCCCCGCCAGGACTGGTGGGTCTGCCCCGGGCAGGCCCACCGCCGGCGGCGGCCGGCGGCCTCACAGCGAGAAGGCGGCAGCCAGGTCGTGTTCGCTGTAGGCGCGGAAGGCCAGATGGGTGTCGGTGCTGAGCACGCCGGGAACCTTGGTCAGGGTGTCGGTGATGACCCGGGAGACGTCCTCGTAGTCGGACACCCGCACCATCACGATGAGGTCGATGTCGCCGGTGACCGAGTAGACCTCCGTGATGTGTTCCAGACCGGCGATCTGCTCCGCCACTTCGGGGATCCGGTCGTTGTCGACCTGTACGAAGACAATCGCTGTGATCATGCCTGCATCCTAGTGCCGCCGCGCGGCGGGCGGCTTTCACGTGCCCGCGTGCTGCCTCTAGGGTTACAGGGTCGAGGAGGCGAGTGTGTGGTACACGTTTTTCAAGTACGGGTTGTTCCGGCCGGGCGTCAAGATTCTCCTGCGCCCCCGGTTCGAGGGTGCCCACAACGTCCCCACGACCGGTGGTGCGGTGCTGGCGAGCAATCACATCGGAGCCGGTGACACCTTCAGCCTGCCGGCCCTCGTCGACCGGCGGATGATCTTCCCCGCGAAGAAGGAACTGTTCGAGGGGCGAACCCCCTCGGGCCGGGTGGTGGCCTGGTTCATGAAGCGGGTGGGGATGGTCCCGCTCGACCGTTCCGGTGGACGGGCCAGCGCCGGCGCGCTGGGCCCGATCGAGCAGGTGCTCGCCGACGGCGAGCTGGTCGGGATCTTCCCGGAGGGCACCCGCTCGCCCGACGGACGGATCTACCGCGGCCACACCGGGGTCGCCCGGATGGCCCTGACCATGGGAGTCCCGGTGCTGCCGGTGGGCATGGTCAACACCCAGCTCAGGCGCAACAGGATCGGCCTGTCCGTCATGGTCGACGCCAGCATCACCATCGGCGAGCCCGTCGACTACTCGGCCTGGCGCGGCCAGTCCGAGGACAGCAGGGTGCTGCGCTGGATCACCGACGACGTCATGGCGCGCGTCCAGCAGCTCAGCGGGCAGGACTACGTCGACGTCTACGCCTCACGCGTCAAGCGGGGCAATCTTCGCGGTGCCGACCTGGGCAGATATCTCAAGGCGACTCCCACGACCGGCGTCGAGCGTCCGCGCACCGACGCCGAGGTGGAGGCTGAGGAGCAGTCATGAAGGCGAACGCAGGTGGTGGCACCGACGGTGCCACGACGACCCGGACGGAGGGCTGGCGCTCGACGCTCGGCAGGGTGTTCTCCCGAAGCAGGGACGCCCTGCAGGTCAGTGTCGAGGGGACCGAGTGGCTTGCCGACGGCCCGGCGATCCTGGCCGCCAACCATCGCTGGCTGGGCGATGTGACGAGGCTGTTCTCCTCGCTGGACCGCCCGGTCTCGCTGGCCGTGGCCCAGCCGCGCCGGCTGTCCCGCCACCAGGTGCCCATCGACGGCCATGACGACTCCGGCAAGGATGCCCGCGCGCTGCTGCGCGAGGGGGAGCTCGTGATGATCCAGCCGGAGGGCGAGCGCAGCCCGGACGGCGACCTGCACCGCGGCACTCCCGACGTCGCCTGGCTGGCGCTGACCGCACGGGTGCCGGTGCACCCCGTCGACATCGTGCCGCCGCCGTCCAGGGGACCGGTCGGCGAGGTCGTCTCGGCCCTGCTCGGGCCGACGCTGCGCATCGGCGAGCCGCTGGACTTCAGCCGTTACTGGACCACGCCGGCGGTCAGCGATGCCCTGGACGGCATCCTGCTGCGCGGGTGCACGGACGAGATCATGGCGGCGATCGCCGAGCTGTCGGGTCAGCTCTACCGCGACGACACTCCCGCGCAGGCCCGGGCCCGGCTCGCCGAGGAACGCCGGCAGTTCCGGAAGGCCCGCGCGCAGGCCTACCCGACCCTCTCCCAGGAGCGTCGCCGGGAGGCTGAGTGGCGTGAGCGGCTGCGGGCCCAGGACCAGCAGGACCTGGCGCGTGCCGCCCAGGAGGCCCGCGCCTATGCGGCCGACCGGGCTGCCCACGAACCCCACGACCGGACGCACTGAGCGGGTCCCCCACGGCCCTGCCGTCTCCCCCGCAGCGAGCTGGTGCGCCGCCCGCCGCGGGGACACTATCCTTGGGCGCGTGCCTGAACTGATCCCCTCATTGTCGACCCTGCGAGCCCTTCCCCAGGTCCAACAGCCGATCTATGACGATGCAGTGGCACGACAGCGGGTGATCGACCAGCTGCGCCGGCTTCCTCCCCTGGTCTTCGCGGGGGAGTGCGACGAGCTGAGGGGCAAGATCGCCCAGGTGGCCAACGGTCGTGCCTTCATCCTGCAGGGCGGTGACTGTGCCGAGACCTTCGACGGCGTGCGCGCCGACGCGATCAAGGCGAAGCTCCGCGTCCTGCTCGCGATGAGCGTCGTGCTCACCTACGCCGCGCAGGTCCCGGTGGTCAAGATCGGACGCATCGCCGGCCAGTACGCCAAGCCTCGCAGCAAGAACGACGAGGTCCGCAACGGCGTGAGCCTGCCCGCCTACCGCGGCGACGCGGTGAACGGTTTCGAGTTCACCCCGCAGTCCCGCCGTCCCGACCCCGAACGTCTGGTGCGGATGTACAACGCCTCGGCGGCCACGCTCAACCTGGTGCGGGCCTTCGTCAAGGGCGGCTTCGCCGACCTGCGTCAGCTGCACGCCTGGAATGCCAGCTTCGTGCGCGACACCCACGTCGAGAAGCGCTACGAGCAGCTCGCCGGCGAGATCGAGCGGGCGCTGGGCTTCATGGAGGCCTGCGGTGTGGACGGCGAGACGATGCGCACCGTCGACTTCTACGCCAGCCACGAGGCACTGCTGCTCGACTACGAGTACGCCCTGACCCGGATCGACTCGCGGAGCCAGGAGCCCTACGACACCTCGGCCCACATGGTCTGGATCGGCGAGCGCACCCGCCAGCCGAACGGTGCCCAGGTGGAGTTGCTGCGCTCGGTGCGCAATCCGCTCGGCATCAAGCTGGGGCCCACCACCACCGGGAAGGACGCGCTCGAGATCGCCGACCGGCTGGATCCCACCAGGGTGCCCGGCCGAGTCACCTTCATCACCCGGATGGGCGCCGGCGCGGTGCGTGAGAAGCTGCCCCCGCTCATCGAGGAGGTCGAGGCCTCCGGCCGCAAGGTCGCCTGGGTCTGCGATCCCATGCACGGCAACACCTTCGAGACCTCCAAGGGCTTCAAGACCCGCGAGTACGCGGCGGTCGTGGAGGAGCTGAACGGCTTCTTCGACGTCCACGAGCAGCTGGGCACCTGGCCCGGAGGGGTGCACGTCGAGCTGACCGGCGATGACGTCACCGAATGCCTCGGGGGCGCCTTCCGGCTCAGCGAGGAGGACCTCGAGAGCCGCTACGAGACCACCTGCGACCCGCGCCTGAACCGCAACCAGAGCCTGGAGCTCGCCTTCATGATCGCCGAGCGGCTCAACCACTACCGCTCGAAGTACGCCACGGAGCCGCAGACACCCGACTGGAACGAGTGACACGGGCATAGTTGGGGCCATGGAGATCACTCATCTGGGTCATTCCTGTGTTCTCGTCGAGGCCGGTGGGGCACGCGTGCTCATCGATCCGGGCTGCTACTCCTCCGGCTGGCAGGGGCTGGACGATCTCGACGCGCTCTTCGTCACCCACCAGCACGCCGACCACGCCGATCCCGGCGCACTGCCCCAGTTCGTGCGCTCCCACCCGGGGCTGCCCGTCCACGTGGAGGCCTCGGTGCCGAGTCAGCTGGAGCTGCCCGGCGCCCGTCCGCTGACGGTCGACGAGACGGTCGCCGTGAAGGGGCTGAGGGTCTGGGTGGTGGGTGGACGCCACGCGGTGATCCACCCGGACATCCCCCGGGTCGGCAACGTGGGGCTGGTGATCAGCGCCGCCGACGAGCCGACCCTGTTCCACCCCGGCGACTCCCTGGAGACCACCCCGGACGGCGTCGACGTGCTCCTGGTGCCGTTGATGGCGCCCTGGGAGAAGGTCTGGGAGACCATCGACTTCGTCCGGGCGGTCGGCGCGTCCGAGGCGATGCCGATCCACGACGGGCTGCTCAACGAGCGGGGCTACGAGATGCTCTCGGGGCACCTGGCCAGGCTGACCAGGACGAAGATCGTCACAGTGCGAGATCCCCGGCCGTGGACTCCCCACTTCGAGCGCTGAGAACGGCGGCCCCGGAACGCCGGGGCAGCGCCGGCGCGGTGACGGCCGACCACATGGCGGCGAGCATGAGCAGTCCGCCGGCCACGGTCCGGGCACTGAGCTGCTCCTGACCGGCAGCGATGGCGAAGACCGCGGCCCAGGCCGGCTCGGCGCTCATGATGACCGCGGCCCTGGTCTCGTCGGTGCGGGCCTGCGCCCAGGACTGCAGGAACATCGTGAGGCTGCTGCACAGCACCGCCAGGTAGGCCATCGCGGCCCACTGACCGCCTCCGCGCGGCAGCGTGATGCCGCCGGGCAGCGCCGCGAGCAGGGACCACAGCGCCACCGCAGCGGTCTGGACGAGGGTGATCTGCAGGACGTTCTCGGCGCGCACCCAGTGCCCGGTGAGCAGGATGTGGCAGGCGAAGCCCACCGCGCAGCCGATGGTGAGCAGCTCGCCGATGCCGAAGCCACCGGCAGGGCCGGGGCGGCCCAGGGTGAGGACGCCCAGCGCCACGGCGGCCAGCGCCACCGCCGCGGTGAGGGCGCGGGGGAGCCGGCGGCGCATCAGCAGGGCTGAACCCAGTGGGGTCAGCACCACGTACAGGCCGGTGAGGAAGCCGGAGATCGAGGCACTGGTGTGCGCCAGGCCGAAGGTCTGCAGGAGCTGGGAGACGGCGAAGACCGAGCCGATGACCAGGCCCTTCGCCAGCGTCGCGAGGCTCATGGCGAGATGGCGGTGCAGGACCAGGGCCAGCACCACGGCGGCGATCGTGAAGCGCACCGCCGTGAGGTCGGCCGGCGGCACCGAGGCGACGAGCTGCTTGTTCATGAAGAAGGTCGAGCCCCACAGCATCGACATGAACAGCAGCGCTCCCGCCGCCGGGGCGGTTCTGGGCGTCGGGACCGATCGCGGCAGGCTCACCCGGCCATGCTAGGGCCAGGCAGGGTCGGCGGCCGGCCGGCGGTTCCCCGCCGGCGCGGGTCAGATGATGTAGATGGTCACCGTGGATCCCTTGGCCGCCTGGTCGCCGTGCCCGGGATCGGTGCGTTGGACGCGGCCCAGGTGGATGACGGCGCTGGGGTCGACCATCACCACCTGCACCGTGAAGCCGGCCTTCTGCAGGATGTCCTGGGCGTCGGCGGTGGTCCGGGCCCGCACGTCAGGCACGCTGAGCTGCTGGGGGCCGCTGGAGACCACCAGGTCCACCGCGGACCCGGGCGGTAGCTGACCGCTCGACGGGCTCTGCGAGATGACCTGGCCGGAGGGCACCGAGGCGGAGTTCTGGGTGGTTGTCCTGGGATTCAGCCCGCTGGTGCTCAACGCCGACTCTGCGCTGTCCGCGGACTTTCCGGTGAAGTCGTTCACGTCGACCGGTGCCGGCCCCTTGGAGACGGTGAGGTTCACCGCCGCCGTGCCGGCCACCTCGGTCCCGGCGCCTGCGCTCGCGCCGGTCACGGTGCCCACCGGATGCGTGGCGTCGAACTGTTCGTCGACGGTGCCCAGCTCCAGGTTCGCCGAGGCCAGCGCCTCGGCGGCGGACTCCTTGCTCAGCCCGACCACGGTCGGCATCGGATAGGTCTGGGGGCCGGTCGACAGCTCGGCGCGCAGCTGGCTGTTGCGCTGCAGGCGGACACCGGAGGGGGTGTCGGAGCTGATCACGACGCCCGAGGGCACCGAGCTGCTGTGTCTCTCGTCGAAGCTGATCTTCACCCCGGCCTGCTGCGCGGCGCCGAGCGCCTGGGGCTCCGTCAGCCCGATGACCGCCGGTGCGGTGACGAAGCGCCCGGCGGTGAGCCACCAGGAGCCCAGGCCGACGAGGGTCGCCAGCAGCAGCACCAGGACGACCCCGACGAAGCCCCGGCGCCGGCGGTGCACCGGGTCGTTGACGAACTCGGGGAAGCGGGGAGTGCGCTGGCTGTGCGGCCCGGTCCGGCCCGAGGGCTGTCCCGGGCGGACGGCCCGCAGGTCGACCGGGCTCACCGGCGTGCTGGGGCGCCCCGGGTTGCCC
>JBAQVA010000075.1:0-45669 GCA_049297835.1 Propionibacterium sp. | reverse complement strand
GTCGTGTACCAGGTCAGGTCGGCCACCGCCGTCAGCTCCGCGGCGATCTGGGCCCCCGAGTTGGCCCCGCCGACGACCGCCACGCGTGAGCCGGCGAAGGGCTCGGTCCCCGGATAGTGGGCACTGTGCCACTGCCGGCCCCCGAAGTGGCCGGGATACCAGGGCACGAAGGGCCGCGACCAGGTGCCTGTCGCGCTGATCACTGCCCGGGCCCGCCAGGTGCGCCGGGCGGTGCGGACGTGGAAGACACCCTCGGAGTGGGTGACGTGTTCGACCCGGACGGGGCGCTCGACGGGCAGGTCGTAGCGGGACTCGTACGCGGCCAGGTACTCGATGACGTGCCGGGCGGGCGGGAAGCCGTCGTGGCCGGGCATGGGCAGGCCCGGCAGGTTGGAGAACTCGGCGGTGGAGAACAGTGTCAGGCTGGGCCAGGTGTGCTGCCAGGCGCCGCCCGGCGCGGGCTGGTCGTCGAGGATGACGAACGACAGGCCGGCGCGGCGCAGGTAGTAGCCGGTGGCCAGCCCGGCCTGGCCGCCACCGATCACCACCACGTCCGGGTCGTAGGGGAATCCGCCATCGTCGGGTCGATGGGGGGCACTATCCATGGCCACTCCTGGTGCACATTCGGGGATGGGAGGACGGGAGGAGGCAGTACCGAGCCGTCAGCCTGCCAGCCTATCGGCGCGCGGTGGCCCTGGTCAGCTCTGGCTCGCCGACGGGCGGCCTGCCGTCCCGGCCGAACGCACGGGCTCTGGCTGGACGGGTCCCTGTCAGCCCCGGACACCAGGACGTCGGACATGGGCGGTGAAACCGGAACAGATCGCTGCCGTGAGGGGGTACCCCGCGGCATCGAGGGTCTGGATCGGGGTGCGTCTGACTACGGGGTGGCCGAATCGTCCCGTACGCGAAGACAAGGCGCCGATCCGGCGCGCAATGAACCGCGGTCTCCCCCAAGGTCATGGAGGGAGACCGCGGTCGAGTGGGGGGTCCCGGCTAGTCGAGTACGCGGCTCAGCAGGTCGGTGACGCGGCGCATGAGGTCGTCGCGGACGTTACGGACGACGTCGAGGGGCTGGCCGTTGGGGTCGGTGACGTCCCAGTCCTCGTAGATCTTGCCGGGGAAGTAGGGGCAGGCATCCCCGCAGCCCATGGTGATGACCACGTCGGCGGCCTTCACCAGGGAGTCGGTGAGCGGCTTGGGGTAGGCGGTGGTCAGCGCGATGCCGCGTTCGGCGAGTACCTGGACGGCGAGGGGGTTGATCTCGTCGATGGGTTGGGATCCTGCTGAGCGGACGTGGACGCATCGGGCGGACAGCTGTTCTGCGATGGCGGCGGCCATCTGGGAGCGGCCGGCGTTGTGGACGCAGACGAACAAGATCTCGGGGACCTTTTTGGCGATCCGCCCCTCGGCCTGGGCGGTGGCCATCAGTTGTTCGCGGGCCTGGCGGGCGACCAGGACGGGCAGGAAGGTCCGGATCGTGGCGTTGGGCTCCAGCAGAGCCCTCGCCTCATCCACGGCCTGGGTGATCTGTTCAGGGGTGAACACGCCGGCGTAGGCATAGGCCAGGTCGTCGATGATTCCGGTGGTGGTCAACTCGTCCATGGTGTGTTCCGTTCAGGCCAGTGCGGGTTCGGCGGCGACAGACTCGGGCACGTCGGTGAGGCTCATCAGGTAGCGTTCGGCATCCAGCGCGGCGGCACAGCCGGTACCGGCGGCGGTGATCGCCTGACGGTAAGTGTGGTCGACCAGGTCCCCGGCGGCGAAAACGCCGGGCAGGTTGGTGGCGGTCGAGCCCGGCCGGGTGAGCACGTAGCCGGCGGCGTCCGTCTCGACCTGGCCGGCGACCAGGCCGGAGCGCGGATCGTGACCGATGGCCTCGAAGACGCCCTTCACGGGCAGTTCGCTGGTCTGGCCGGTGATCGTGTCGGTCAGGACGAGTCCCTCGACCGAGGTCTCGCCACGGAACGCCGTCAGGGTCTTGTTCAGCGCAAAGACGATCTTCGGGTCGGCCTTGGCGCGGTCCTGCATGATCTTGGAGGCCCGCAGCTCGCCTCGGCGATGCACCAGCGTCACCGTGGTACCGAACCGGGACAGGAACATCGCTTCCTCCAGCGCCGAGTCCCCGCCACCGATCACGGCGATCGGCTTGTCGCGGAAGAAGAACCCGTCACAGGTCGCGCACCAGGAGATGCCCTTGCCCGACAGGCGGTCCTCCTCGGGCAGGCCGAGGCGCCGGTAGCCCGATCCCATCGCCAGGATCACCGACTTCGCCTCGTACCAGTGGCCCTCGGAGTCCTTCACGCGCTTGATCGGACCGGTCAGGTCGACCTCGACCACGTCATCGGTGACCAGTTCGGCGCCGAACTTCTCGGCCTGGGACCGCATGTTCTCCATCAGATCCGGGCCCAGGATCGCCTCGGGGAAGCCGGGGAAGTTCTCCACCTCGGTGGTGTTCATCAGGGCGCCCCCGGCATCGATGGCCCCCTCGAAGACCAGCGGCTTCAGCCCGGCGCGGGCGGTGTAGATCGCGGCGGTGTAGCCGGTCGGGCCCGACCCGATGATGATGACCTCACGAACGGGCCGGTCGCCTTCGGCGACCTTGGTCCCGGAATCCGCGGCCTCCTCGGGCCGGACCGTCACCAGCGGGGTGCCGAGGGTCAGGAGGGGCACGGTCGGGTTCACTTGGCCGCCTCCGCAGGGGTCGGGAGGACCTCGACGCCCAGCTCGGTGAGCAGCTCGGTGACCCGGCGGCGGATCTCGTCGCGGATCGGACGCACGGCCTCCACACCCTGGCCGGCCGGATCCTGCAGCACCCAGTCTTCGTACCGCTTGCCGGGGAAGTAGGGGCAGGTGTCGCCGCAGCCCATGGTGATCACCACGTCGGAGGCCTGAACGGCCTCGGGGGTGAGGATCTTCGGCTTCTCCGCGGAGATGTCGATGCCCTCCTCCAGCAGCGCCTCGCGCACGGCCGGGTTGATCGAGTCGGCGGGGGCCGATCCGGCGGAGCGGACCTCGACCCTGCCTCCCGACAGGTGGTGGGCGTACGCGGCGCCCATCTGGGAACGGCCCGCGTTGTGGACGCAGACGAACATCACCGACGGCTTGGCCCCGGAGGGGGTGGGAGTGGACATGGGCGCGCCTTTCATCGGGGTGGGCAGGATGGAGGGGATCAACGCCGGGGCAGGCTCGGGTCGTGGGGGAAGAGTCGGGGGGCCAGCCACAGGGCGACGTAGACCAGCCCGACCAGGACGGGGACCTCGATCAGGGGGCCGACGACCCCGGCAAGGGCCTGGCCGGAGGTGACGCCGAAGGTGCCGATCGCGACCGCGATGGCCAGCTCGAAGTTGTTGCCGGCCGCGGTGAACGCCACCGTGGTGGAGTGCGCGTAGTCCAGGCCCGAGGCGCGGGACAGCAGCAGGCCGCCCAGCCAGATGATCGCGAAGTAGGCCACCAGCGGCAGGGCGATCCGGGCCACGTCGAGGGGACGGCTGGTGATCGCCTCACCCTGGAGGGCGAACAGCAGCACGATCGTGAACAGCAGCCCGTACAGGGCCCAGGGGCCGATCTTGGGCAGGAATGAGCCCTCGTACCAGTCGCGGCCCTTGGTGCGTTCCCCCACGAGGCGGGTCAGGAAACCTGCCGCCAGCGGGATGCCGAGGAAGACCAGCACCGAGACGAAGATCGCCCAGAAGGAGAAGTCCGCCGAGGTGGTGGTCAGGCCCAGCCAGCCGGGCAGGACCTGCAGGTAGAACCAGCCGAGCGCGGAGAACGCGATGACCTGGAAGACCGAGTTGATCGCGACCAGGACGGCGGCGGCCTCGGTGTCACCGCAGGCCAGGTCGTTCCAGATCAGGACCATGGCGATGCAGCGGGCCAGGCCGACGATGATCAGACCGGTGCGGTACTCGGGCAGGTCGGGCAGCAGCAGCCAGGCCAGGGTGAACATCAGCGCCGGCCCGATGATCCAGTTCAGCACCAGCGACAGGCCCATCAGGCGCTTGTTCGCGGTGATGCGGCGGGTCTCGTTGTAGCGGACCTTGGCCAGCACCGGGTACATCATCACCAGCAGGCCGACGGCGATCGGTAGGGAGACCGAGCCGATCTTCACCGCCTCCAGGACGGTGTTCAGGCCGGGCACGAAACGTCCCAGCAGCAGCCCGGCAGCCATCGCCGCGAGGATCCACACCGGCAGGTAGCGGTCGAGGCGGCTCAGCTGCCCCGCGACCGACCGGTGCTGGATGGCGTGCGTGTCCGTCTGGGACATGACTTCCCCTTCGTATTGACGTTCTTCGATGGACAGCATTCCCCACGCATTGACATGTGTCAATCCGACAGAAGGGACGCATCGACACTTGTCAATGTATCAGGTAGGCTGGCGTGATGACGCAGGTTGCACCGGACACGACACCCCTTCTGGCGCCCGACGAGGTCTGCAGCACCGGCCCCTCCAGGCTCATGCCCCCCGACCGGGCAGCCTGTCTGGCGGAGATCTTCAAGGCACTCTCGGATCCGACCCGGGTGCGTCTGCTGGCCCACATCCGTTCCTCCGAACACGGGGTCGCCTGCGCCTGCCACCTGCCCGAAAGTCTGGGTATCAGCCAGCCCACCCTGTCCCACCACCTGAAGAAGCTGGTCGATGCGGGGCTGGTGACGCGCGAGCAGCGCGGCCGCTGGGCCCACTACACCGCCGTCGCCGAGGTCGTGGGGGTGGCGCGAGATTTCCTCGGCGAGTCCACCCTCGACACCCTGGGCGGGGCGGCCGGTCCTGGTCGGTGTTGCTGAACTCATATTGACAGGTGTCGATAGGCGTGGTTGACTCCTTCATATCGACAGTCTTCGATGCGAGGAGTTCTCTGTGACCACCATGACCGTGTTCGAGGGGCCGCTGTGCTGTAACACCGGCGTCTGCGGGACCGATCCCGACCAGGCGCTGGTCGACTTCACCGCTGATGCCCGCTGGCTGGCCGAGCAGGGTGTCGCCGTGACGCGCGCCAACCTCGCCCAGGATCCGGTCGCGTTCGCCGCTGACGAGAGCGCGCGGGCGTTCCTGAAGGTGGCCGGTGTGGAAGGTCTGCCCCTGGTCCGTATGGACGGGGTCACGGTGTTGACGGGCCGCTACCCGACCCGCTCCGAACTCGCCCGCTTCGCCGGACTGGCCGCACCCCAGCCCGAGCCGGCCCCGACCGCCAAGGAACAGGACACGACTGAAGCGTCCGGCTGCTGTGGTGGTGAGGCCCCCTCCGATTCGGGCTGCTGCGCCCCTGTCCCCCAGGTCCTCCAGATCGGCTCCCCCAGCCGGTCCTGCTGCTGAGCCGGCGCCATGAACTATCTGGCGGGTCTGCCGCGCTTCGTCTTCTTCACCGGCAAGGGCGGGGTCGGCAAGACCAGCATCGCCTGCGCCACCGCCGTTGACCTGGTCGAGCAGGGCCGCCGGGTGCTGCTCGTCTCGACCGACCCGGCCTCCAACGTTGGCCAGGTCTTCGGCCAGAGCATCGGCAACCACATCGCTCCGGTGGCCGCCGTGCCGGGGCTGGATGCCCTGGAGATCGACCCGGAGCAGGCGGCCGCCGAGTACCGCGAACGCACCCTGGCGCCGGTCCGCGACCTCCTGTCGGCGGCCGATCTGGCCTCGGTCACCGAACAGCTCTCGGGGGCCTGCACCACCGAGATCGCCTCGTTCAACGAGTTCACCGACCTGCTCACCGATTCAGCGACGACGCGCGGCTACGACCACGTCATCTTCGACACCGCCCCGACCGGCCACACCATCCGGCTGCTCCAACTGCCCGGTGAATGGACCCGCTTCATCGACGACGGCAAGGGCGACGCCTCCTGCCTGGGCCCGATGTCGGGCCTGGAGAAGGCCCGCACCACCTACGCCCAGGCACTGGCTGCGCTGGCGGATCCGACCCGTACCCGCCTCGTGCTGGTGGCCCGCGCCCAGACCGGTGCACTCACCGAGGCCGCCCGCACCGTCGCCGAACTCGCCGACGCCGGCGTGAGGGCCACCCACCTGGTCATCAACGCGGTCCTGCCCGCCGACTCCGACCACGACCCGCTCGCCGAGGCGATCCGGGGCCGCGAGAGCGCTGCCCTGGCCGCCCTGGCGCCCCAGCTGGCCGCACTGACCACCGACCTGGTCGCCCTACGCGGCGTCGACATGGTCGGCGTGCCCGCCCTGCGCAGCCTCCTTCACGTCGAGAACGACGCTCCAGCACCGGGCGGCGACGGTGTGGGTGCCACCGACGCACTGCTACCCGATCTCGATTCCCTGATCGATGCGTTGGCCGAGCAGGACCACGGGCTGGTCATGTGCATGGGCAAGGGTGGGGTCGGCAAGACCACCATCGCCACCGCTATCGCCCGCGGGCTCGTGGCCCGCGGCAAGGACGTCCATCTGACCACCACCGACCCCGCCGCCCACCTCGACCCGTCCCTGGCCGCAGAAGGCATGAAGGTCTCGGCCATCAGCCCCGCCCAGGCCACCGCCGAGTACCGCGACCACGTCATGGCCACCAAGGGCGCGACCCTCGACGCGGACGGCCGCGCCGCCCTCGCCGAGGACCTGCGCTCCCCCTGCACCGAGGAGGTTGCGGTCTTCCAGGCGTTCTCCCGCGCCGTCGCCGACGCCCGTCGCCGCTTCGTGATCATGGACACCGCCCCGACCGGCCACACCCTGCTGCTGATGGACGCCACCGGCTCCTACCACAACGAGATCGCGCGCAACATGGCTCCGGGCGCCCACTTCACCACCCCGATGATGCGCCTGCAGGACCCCGACTACACCAAGGTCATCATCATCACCCTGGCCGAGACCACCCCCATCCTGGAGGCCGAACAACTCCAGGCCGACCTCGAACGCGCCCAGATCCATCCCTGGGCCTGGGTGGTCAACCAGACCCTCACCGGCGCCCCCACCGCCAACCCGCTGCTGCGCCAACGCCAGGCCGCCGAACACGGCCCCCTCGAAGCAATCAGGCGAGAAAGCGTTCGTGCGGTCCAGGTCCCCCTGACATACGGGAAACAGGGCGCCCCCGATGCCCCATCGCCGGCAACACCCGTGGGAGCACCCGCCCTGCACTGATCGCTTCTCACTGCGGTCAGACCCGGCGCAGTCGTGGCCCGCATCCAGCCGATGGCTGGGTGCGGGCCACGTGAGCATCCCCGCCAGAGGCATACGGCGGCTACGGTGCCCGTGAAGGTCTCCAGGTGGTCGACGCCGCGGTGGTTCGGCCTGGCGCACGCGCAACCGATACTGCCCCCGAGGCGAGATCGTTGTAGCGCCCGTAACCGGGATCCTCGGTGTTCACCGGGGCGACATGGTGTCATCGCACCCCGGTGCCGCAGGTCGCTTCTGCGTCAAGGCAGCACGTCCGCGGCCAGGTCCTGAACGCGCGTGGCGATCTCGTCACGCATCAGACGCACCCGGTCCAGGCCCTCGATCCCGCGGGCGGACGGCTCGTCGAGCACCCATGTCTCGATCCGGGCCCGCATGCCGGGAACGGGGGTGACGAGGGCCTCGGTGCCCAGCACGATGACCCGATCCACCCGGGCGAACAGTGCGGGATCGATCGGCTGGGGCGTCTGGGCGGACATGTCGGCGCCGAGTTCGGCGATGGCGGCCGCGGACACGTCGTGGACCTCGGTGCCGGGATCGGTGCCCGCGGAATGGACCTCGATGCGATCACCGGCGAGGTGGCGCATCAGGGCGGCCGCCATCTGGGACTTGCCCGCGTTGTGGACGCACAGGAACAGGACGGAGGGCCGGTCGGTCATGATGTCGTCAGCCACAGCAGCCCGGTCCCTTCGAGGACAGCAACGCCACCTCGAGGGCCTCACTCGAGCCGCGGACGGGGATCGTGGCCTGCACGGGCACGGTCGGCCCGCAGCACGATGCGGCCTGCTCATCGGGTTCGGCGAGCAGTTCTGCCGCCGCCAGCAGGCCGGCCCGTACGACCAGATCGGCCGGTATCGACTCGTAGGTCGCCCCCTCCAGCGTGACCGTCCGGCAGTCGTTGGGACCACAGACCTCACAACAAGGACTCTGCCCGGTCTGCGCTCCGATCCACTCCTCCAGGGTTCGGCCCTTCAGCAGGATCCGGTTGGACTCCAACGGCGCACGCCCGAACTCATCGACCGAAAGCTGCCCCTCGCGAAGGTGCACCTCGATGCCCAGGGGTGCCAGCGTCTGGCCCAGGGTGGCCGCGGCCTGGCGTACCTGGCCGCCGGTGTCGCCACAGCGCGGGCACGTCTTCCCCGCCTCCACCAGCCGTTGCCAGTCGATCGTCAACGTCTTCATGATGTTCCTCCCCTGGGGGTGATGTCTGAGGCGGTGCGATGGGATCAGAGGTGGGCGAGCAGGTCGGCGATCTCCGCGGGCTTGGCGACCCGGCCCGACAGCACGACCTCCTCATCCACCACTAGGCCGGGGGTGCGCATGATGCCGTAGGAGGCGATCTCGCCGAAGTCGGTGACCTTAACGAACTCCGCCTCCTTGCCGAGGGTGGCCAGGGCCGTACGGGTGTTCTTCTCCAGGTTGACGCAGTTGGCGCAACCCGAACCGAGGATCTTGATCTGCATGGGGGTTCTCCTGTCGGATGGGGTGAGATGTCGGGATTGGATCGGTGGCGCCCCGAAGGGCGGGGGGTCAGGTCGGGTTCGGCCTGGTGAGCATGGCCGTGAGCTCCTTGCGGGAAGGCACCCGCCCACTCACCATCACCGTGCCGTCGACCACGAGGGTGGGGATGGAGATCACCCCGGCGGCGATGATGGCCTGCTCATCGGTCACCTTCTCGACCGTGGCGTCCAGGCCGAGGTCGGCAACGGTGCGACGGGTCAGCTTGTCCATCGCGACGCAGGGCGAGCAGCGGGTGCCACCGAGGATCTGGATGTGCATGGCTCTCCTGGTCAGGACGGCAGGACGGCGTTGAACAGGTAGCCGACGGCGATGATCCCGACCGCGGTGACCCCGACGAAGGTGGCGATCAGCTGGGGCTTCAGGACCCGGCGCAGCAGGATCATCTCCGGCAGCGACAGGGCGACCGTCGCCATCATGAAGGCCAGCAGTGTGCCCATCGGCAGGCCCTTGGAGTGCAGGGCATCGACCAGCGGCAGGATGCCCGCCGCGTTGGAGTACAGCGGCACTCCAACGACCACGGCGATCAGCACGCCGAACGGGTTGTCCTTGCCGGCGTACTGGGCGAAGAAGTTCTCCGGCGCCCAGCCGTGGATGACGGCGCCCAGGCCGATGCCGACCAGCAGGTAGGGCCAGATCTTCTTCAGGATCGAGCCGACCTCTTCGACGCCCATCCGGATGCGGTCGGGGAAGGTGAGGCCGGTGGTGGAGTCGATCACCTGGCCGCGCAGCCGGGTCTCGAAGACGAACGGTTCGACCCAGCGTTCCAGCTTCAGCCGGCCCAGGACCAGGCCGGCGAGGATCGCGATGACCAGCCCGGAGACGATGTACAGGGCCGTCGGGCCGGGACCGAACAGGCCCAGCAGCAGCGCGATCGCGACCTCGTTCACCAGCGGGCTGGCGATCAGGAAGCTCAGCGTCACCCCCAGAGGTATCCCCGAGGCGACGAAACCGATGAAGGCCGGCACGGCACTGCAGGAACAGAACGGCGTCACCACGCCCAGCCCGGCGGCCAGCACGTTGCCGACACCCTCACGCTTGCCGCCCAGCAGCGCCCGGGTGCGCTCCACACTCATGTAGGAGCGCAGGACCGTGACCAGGAAGATGATCCCGGCCAGCAGGAGCACGATCTTGATGGAGTCGTAGAAGAAGAAATGCACCCCCGACCCCAGGCGCGAGGCCAGGTCCAGCCCGGCGACATCACCGACCAGCCAGGTCCAGAACGGCTGGTTGCCCAGGTAGAGGCCGGCCCACGCAATGGCGGCCAGGAACAAGGCCCCCCACAGCCGGATGGCCGGGCGGACGCCGGGCTGCTGGATCACCGACATGACGCGTCTCCCTGGCAACGGCCCGAAGCCCCCGGAAGTGCGGCCTGCAGACGCTCCAGGGCGTCCTCGGCCAGCGTGTAGTCGACCCAGCGGCCCCGCTTCGCACTCGTCACCAAGCCGGCATCCCGCAGCACCTTCAGGTGGTAGCTCAACTTGTTCTGCGGAATCGGCTCTGTCGGCTGCAGGTCACACACGCACCTGGTGCCCTGCGCGGCGAGACGCTGCAGGATGCTCCACCGGACAGGATCAGCAGCCACGCCCAGAAGCGCCGCAGCGTCTCCGGGAGACCCGACTCGCTCCTTCACATCAATCTGAATTGATTCGACCACATCTGAAGTATGAGCCGCGGGCAGGAGGAGCACAAGCCCTGAGCCGTGAGTGTGGGCAACCCCACAACAGAGGACACGCCGACGACTTCGCTACAGATCGACCGTACGGAGCGACCCAGCCACCCCTCCAGTGGGTCCAACAATCACGTTCGTTTGACAGACACCCGCCGAAGACCGCGAAACGCGCCTCAGGACGCGTCGTTTTCTGTCCATCAACCTATGGATGCTCAGGGATGAATAGATGGATGCCTAACCGACATAGTGTCAAGCCTTGTGGACCTTCCCTGCGGCGCCAATCCCGCTGCTGCGCGGCCTCCTCGGAAAGCTATTCGCCGACGATCTGGAAGCGGATGATTTTGCGGTGCGCGATGGGACCGTTGGTGCCGATGATGTCGGCGCTCTCGGCGCCTTCACACTCCAGGGTCACGCCGCGCGGGAGCAGGTAGGTCGATGTGGTGCCGGTCGAGTCGCCCAGGTACATGCCGCGCCGGCCGCGGATCTCCACCAGCACTTCCCCGTCGTCGTCGGGTGATGTGACGTTGGCAGCGTCCAGGTCTGCGATGCTCCAGCCGTGCAGGGTGAAGGTGTCGCCGGGCTGGACCCATTCGTCGAGTTGGCCGACCACTCCCTCGGGCAGGTGAACGGGTGTGTAGGAGCGGGTCTCGCGATCGTTGCGAGCCTCGTAGCGGCGGATCATCGAGTCGATGCGGTGGGCGGTGCGCCGGTCAGCGTCCGACAGTGCTTCCCCGTGTAGGCCCGCGCGCTGCAGGCTTTCGTTGAGCCTGTTGCGCTCGTCCCTGTCTTCCAGGAGCGTTTTCATCGCGGTGTACTCGGTGCGAGGTGTGGCACTCTGCGCCTGCCGCTTCACCTTGGACCGTACGCGGGCCTGGTAGTGCGACACCGGGAGGCGGGCCTCCCCGACAGCCAGCGGGCGTGGCTTGCGGCGCGGAGCGGCTTGCTTGGTGCCGTCACGGGGTAGATCGCGGTCCCGATCCTTGGCGCCGCGGGAGACGTTCGGCATCGCCTCGATCGCAGCGTCCCGGTCACGGATCGCCTGGGTGTTCATTGTCCATGTTTCGGCGACTCCAGGGCTGATGACTCCACCGATGTGGCCGCCGTTGTTGGTGTCCCGCGTGCGGTCAGGGTCCTCGAGAACGACAGCTGCTCCCCCTTCAGGGGTCGGTGCCCGGTACTCGCTGGCGCGGCGACTCACGGTTGCTTTTCCCGCCGGCCGAGCGCCGCCAAAATCCCGGCGGCGCCCAGGACAGCCATCGCGAGCACGATGCGGGCGAAGTCCACGCCGGCGCCTCCCATCCCTGGGAGCGGAATCGGCGCCGCGGCCAGCAGGATGTGGTGAGCGACGAGCCACCCGACGATGGGCGCAGCACTGAGGCCTTTCAGGATCACGCCTGCCACGATGACGCCGGACAGCAGCACGATGATCGGGTTGTCACCGCCGGTGGGGGTGGAAGCCATGTCTTCACTCCCTTGTTTCGGATGCCCGACGCACGTTCAGCACGCTGTCGACGGGGATCTGGTCGGTTCCGTCCTGGGTTCCTTCTCCGGTCTCGCGTGTCCACGACAGCAGCCAGCCGTCGTCGAGCGGATCGGGCATCAGGCCATCGACCAGCGCCCATCCGCCGCCGTCGTCGAGCTCCATCAGGTCGCCCACCTGGACGTCCTCGATGCCGATCTCCTTGACCGGTGCGTACAGGTCGTCATCGTCGGGATCGGCCGGGGGCACGACGGGGTCGATGACCTCGTCAAACTCTTCGTCGTCGTCCTCTAGCCAGGCTTCATCGGCAGGCATTTCCACGAGCTCGGCCTCCAGGACGGCCGGCCAGACGAGGTCGATGCCCTTGTCATCGACCTCGGGGTTCGGCATCTGGACGCGCAGCTTCGGGTAGGGGGAGTCGTCCGGAGTGAAGTCGGCGACCCGGTCAGACTCTTCTTGGGCAAGTGGGTCGCCGGGGTCGGGCATCCAGAAGGTCTGGATCTCACGAACGTCGTCCTCGCTGGCCGAGGCGATGGCGCGGCCGCGGACCTGCGGGACGGTGGTGCCCAGGCTGCTGCCCCACATCATCTGGGAGCCGTCGGGGGAAAGTCGGCCCAAGCTGACGCGAGCGTCGAAGTTGTCGCGGACCTCGCCGCCACCGAAGAATGACACGTCAGGGCGTTGCAGGCCGATGACCATGTGCATGTTCGCCTTGCGGGCCAGCCGCACCAGTGAGTCGAACTTCTCGAACACGGGACATTTCGAGGGCATCCCCCGTGTCTTGATGCGGGCCCACCACATGTCCACCCGCTTGGAGAACTCGGCGAACTCGTCGACGAGGATGAACTGTCGCGGGAAGTCCGACGTACGCGCACCCTCCTCCTCGATCTTGCGGTAGCGGTTCTCCATCTCCTCCCAGGCCTTCATCACCATCACGACCTGGTCCTCGACCGTGGTCGCGACCAGCTGGATGCCCGGGATCCGGCGCAGCGCCAGCATCTCGATCCGCTTCGGATCCGCGATCCAGATCGGCCACCCGCGCGCAGCTACCTCGTAGGCGATACCGCGCAGCACGACCGTCTTGCCTTTACCGGTCTTGCCGATCACCATCAGGTGAGGCATCGAGGAACGCAGATCCCACGCCAGGGTCCGGCTGTCCTCATCGACTCCCAGCGGGATCTGGAAGAACCTCGGGTCCTCGGTGTCGGTGATCGGCGCGGGACGAAGGACCTTGCTCGGCAGCTGTGGCCGCTGCTCGTAGATGACCTTGTCGCCGTAGAGGTCCCAGCGGGAGCGCCACCGGCCGGGCATCATCGCCTGGAAGATCTGGTCTGTCCGACTACGGAACGACGGGATGGACGCTCGGGCCGTTGCGGTGTGTTTGACCATCATGCTGGTCAGGTGCCCCTCCTCGTCGAGGCTGAGCTCGATGTCGGCGTCGCCACCGAGCAGTTGCTTCATCACGTCCTGGGATCGCTCGAACGGGACGGCCTCGGGTGCTTGGTCGGGCTCGATGGCGGCGCGGCGCAGCTGGATTGCTCCGCGGCCAGGGACATGGCGGTCGACCTGATAGGCCACGTCGAACACGTACTCGGCGACGTGGGTCACCGGAGCCGGCCAGGTGAGATCGGTGATGACGGCGCCCGGGTGGTAGCGGAAGGCAATCACTCGAGGGGCGGCAGGTTGCAGGCTTCGATCGGCTGGGCGCAGTGCCGAGCGCCATCCACCGGACCAGGCTTTGGTCTTCCAGTCCTCGACGGGCCCGGCGACCCGCTCGATCGCGAGGCGTGCCTCGTAGTCCAGCTCGGCGCGGTGGTCGGCGCGGATGCTCCACCAGATCCAGAGGATGCCGAGGGGGATGTAGAGGGCCAAGGGGACCGGGACGGTCTCGGTCCCGATGATGGCGGAGGCGGCGCCGGCTGTTGTTCCCACGAAGAGTGCTAGGGCTGCCCGGAGTGGCCAGCGACGGGCCGGTTTGGTCGTGGCAGATCGCTGCATGGCGTACGTGGGCGCCAGGTCGGCGCCGGAACGGAGGTTCATCCGGCATGCTCCAGCGTGACGGCGAGGTAGCCCTCTTGGTCGACCCCACTGTCGCGGTACGCCTCGCACTGTTTGAAGGCGGGACACCTGCCGCACATGGCTACACGGAGGCGGTGTTCCTCGGCTTCGGTGGTGGTCTGGCCGGTGTGGTTCCAGCCGCGCTCTCGGTGTCTATCGAACAGTCGCGGGAACGTGACGCAGCCGATGATCTTGCCTGCCACGCGAGCGTGTTCGATCGCGTCAGCCAGAGCGATGTAGAGGTGCTGCTGGTCGATCGTCATCCCGGGCATTGCCGCAGTCACAGTCATGGGTGGCTCTCCTTCACGGGTGCTGCTGTTCAGTTGTCAGTAGGCGGTGGGTCGGGAGTAGGTCGCGGCGAACTCGTCGTCCGGCATCACGACGTAGTGCCCGCTCGTGGTGTGGACGATCCAGTCGCCCAGACAGGCCGTCGTGACTCCACGCAGGGTCGGGAGGATGACTGTCTCGTCGCGGTAGGAGCCTCCGCACCACTCGGCGATCTGCCGGCCGTTGCTGCTGTCGAGTCGCATGGCCTCGACAGTGAGGGGGTTGGAGCAATAGATGCCGGGGTGGATGGTGATGGTCATGGGAGCGGACCTCTCAGTTGTCATCCCTCTTCACGGGAGAAGGCCCCCGACCGGTTGATTTGTGACAGGCCCATCACATGGCCTTGCCAGCCACTATCACCGTGCTGTCATCCGGCTGGACGACAGCTTTCTGACAGCCATGCCGACTGCTGTCAGATTGGCTGTCTCCATCACCCTGACAGCAGTCGAGCACTCGCATGAAAGCCTGTTGAAAGCTGGCCTCACCCTCTCTGCGGCGCTAGGCTCAAGGCGCGCAGCGCGTAAGCGATGAGGAGCCTTGAGACCTTCGCCCCAGTAGGGAGAAGAGCGCTCCCGGAATCCCACGATGTGCGCTGGAACCTGACGGGTGGCCGCTGCACCCAACATCGACGAACCGACGGCGCCCCTGCTGCTCATTGAGCAACAGGGGCGCCGCGTCATTTCGGGCTGGTGTCGTCTAGAGCACAGGCACCCAGGTGTCCGCGTCCAGACGCATCAGCGACTCCGACCGGTGCAGCTGCACACCTGACAGCTCCTTGGCCCGCCAGATCGTGACAACGGTGACCTGCTTGCCGGCGCGGTCCACGGCAGCCTGGGCGAGGATCTGCGGGTCTTGCCAGATGCGCGCGGCGCGGATGTCGTCGAGCAGCCACTTGCCGGCGGCTGCGGTGGCGGCCTTCTCGATGTCGGTGGCGCGGGTGCGCCCCTGCGCCTGCAGGTCCATGGTCAGCTGGTCGTTGGCCTGGGCTGCGGTGAGCTCGGCGCCTGTCGGCAAGGTCGGTTGAAGGCGGGCAGGGTGGGCGGTTTGTCCTGGCAGATCCTGTGGGTAGTCGCCTGGAGCCAGACTTGGTGGCGGCAAGGTTGGTTCTGCTGACGTCACTGGCGTGGCTGTGGCGGTTGGCGCGGAGGTCGTGGCAGCGCCAGTGCGGTCACGGTGAAGGTTGCCGGAGCGGATGGCGAGGGCGATGGTCAGCACCACGATGACGGCGGCAAGGATGGCGAGCGGCGTGCGTAGCATCAGGCTCCGTTCGGAAAGTACGGGTTCGTCCATCCGAGGTAGCGGAATCCCCACTGGCTCTCGATGGCGTTGAAATCGGCAACGTCGATGCAGCCGTGGCGGATCAGGTCGTTGGTGACGATCTTGCCGCCACCGACGTAGAGCGCGACGTGTCCCCAGTTGCCGCCCTGCCAGAACACCAGCGCGCCGGGCGGTGGGTTGCGGTCGCCGGCATGGGCGAGTCCTTGGCTGACGAGCAGGTTCCAGTGGGTTTGGGCGCTGTAGGACCCGGAGCTTCCCTTTCCGTACTCGACCGCCACTGCTGCCAAGCACATGCGGAACCAGATGCACTCCCCCTGGGTCATCGCGTAGGCCTTTTTGATGGCGGCGACACAGTTGTTCGGATTGGGCTGCGGCAGACCGACGTCGGCGGCACACGTGCCGTTGAAGGTCTGCGCGGGGCCTCCGGCGCCTGCGGCCGTGACACCCATCCGATCGAAGTTGCCGATGGCGTCCAGGACGCGCTGGACGTATTCATGGGAGCGGTTGTAGCCGTAGATCGCGGCCGACAGTTTGGTGGTGTCGCTCAGGTCTGTGCCGGGCCAGCCGCATAGATGGTTGGCGGCGGCCAGGGTGGCGTCGTAGACGTTCTGGGGGTCGATCCGCCCGTCGCCGTTGCCGTCGCCGGTGAAGGGCGCGGAGTTGTAGGCAACCCAGGATGTCGGGATGAACTGCATGGGGCCGGCTGCACGGTCGGCGCTGGCGGTGCCGTCGTACTTGCCTCCGTCGGTGTCGGCGAAGCCGATAGGCGGCCCGTAGATGGGCGGGCTGATGGTGCCGTTGGCGTCGATCGTGGAGCCGGCGACCTGATTGGTCTCGATCTGACCGATGCCTGCCAGGATCTGCCATCGCATCCCCTTGCACCCCTTCGGGGCTTTGGCCGCGGCGTTCACGTAGGCCTTCACCAGCGTGTCGGGGATGCCTGGGACGGACCCGATGTTTTGGGTGGTGCCTTGGCTGAGGCTGGCGTTGCTGGTGATGGCGGTGACCACGACGGCTGGGATGACCAGGATTCCTCCGACAATCACGGTGAGCGCCAGACCGATGATCAGCACCGCGGCGATCAGGGTGCTGCGCATCAGCGCCTCCCGCTGGTGATGCGGCTGCGCGTTCTCGGGCGGGGACGTCGAGTGGACTGCTGGTCGACGATCGGCTGTTCGGTGTTCCGGGCGATCGTGCTCGTCGCGGCGGCTGTGGCGCGGGCCGTCCTCGCGGCCGCCGCCCGCGCCTTCTGGGCAGGAGTGGCGCGAGTGGCCTGACTCGACTTCGCAGCCGCCACCGGGCGAGTGGTCTCTGGCCGCCGCACCTGCGCCTGAGCGGCCTGCGGCCTCCCCATGTTGGAGCCCGCGGCTGTCCTGGCGGCAGCCACCCGCGCCTTCTGGACGGGAGTGGCGCGAATGGCCTGATTCGACTTCGCGGCCGCCACCTTCGTCGTCGCCGCGGGCTGCAGGCGGCGGGTCGACAGCAGATGCGTGCGGGGCGGACGCTGGGAAGCGACACCTCCGGCTGTGCGGACGGCCTTGACGCCCTGGCCCGATTTGGCCTGCCCCGCGGCCTTCGCCGCAGCCGTGGCCTGCTGGCGCGTACCGAGCAGGTTCACGTTGCCGCCAAGAGCGCGGGCCTTGAGGTTGGCCCGGGCGGCCTTGGCGCGGGCGGCGCGGTCACTCTTGGTTGCGGCAGCAGTGGCTGAGGCAACCCGGCGGCCGGACTCTCGCCCGCTGGCCGCCGTCGCGACACGCGCCATGTGGCGTGATGTGGCGCCCAGAGAGCCCGTGTGCCCGTCGGCGACATGGTTCTTCACGAGGCCCCTGGTCGACGACACACCTGCCGGGGCCTCACCATCGGAAGTCCTGTGCGTCGGGTTGTCCGGGAGCTGGGTGCCGTTCTGGTTGGGACCGCCAGCCTCGGAGCCGGTCGGGTCAGTCTCACCAGTGGCGCCGCCAGAGCCCGCGCTGGACGGGCCCGGCGTAGTCCTGCCGCCCGATCCGCTCGACTTGCGGCGCAGGTGATACAGCCGATGGCGCATGTACTCGCGCACCTGTGGCGCGACACCGCCCTCACCTCGTGGCGCCCCCGGGGTGCCAGTCGCGCTTTTCAGCTTGTCGACCAGGCGCTCGGCGGACGTGCGGCTGCGCCTCCATCCGCTGACGATGACGCCGATTCCGGCCAGCAGGGTGGCTGCGATGATGAAGAGTCTGCTGGCCATGGGCCAGTCGGTCAGGCTTATTGCGGCGCGCACGATCCGCAGGATGAGGGCCAGGCTGGCGAGATTCGCAACGAGGAGGATTGCTGAGGTGAGGATGTCCGCGATCGAGCGGAACAGTGGGGCCCTCGCATCGCTGCCCGCGACGCCCAGGACGATCGTGTAGGTCAAGGTGAGCGCAGCCCACAGCCAGCGGAACACGGCCCAGAACGTGAGGCCGCAGACCGCGACGATGACGAGGAAGATCAGGACGAAAACGCCGGTGAACCAGAACAGCGTCGCGACGGCCATGAACCCGGGCACCTCGGTGTATTTCCCGTACGCCTGATTGCAGCTCTGCATGGCCTGACGCGGCTTCTCGGCATCGCTGGGTCCGTAGGGACCTGCCTTGAGGACCTTGTCGTAGGTATCGCGGCAAGGCTCGGCATCAATATCGACCCCGTAGTTGATCTGGGAGTGCATCGGCCGCAGCAGGGAGTCGACGATGACGGTGCCGGCGGTCATCCCGGTCTTCGTGGCGCCCGAGTCGTCGTTGTACGTGAAATTCTCATCGCTGATCATGTTCGCCAGCTCGATGGAGAACTGCCGGGTGTGTTGCAGCGGCCCATCGGTGACGACGGCGACGGGGTTGGCCAGCACGATGCCGGCCAACGCTGCGATGAAGCCGCCGACCACCATCTCGGTAAACGCGCTGCCCATCCTCCCCCTGGCGAGTCGCCACGCGAAGATGAAGCCCAGCACCGCCAGCATGAAGGCCATCAGCCCGGCTGGGCCGATGACGTTGACGCTGATCGCGTGGGCGGCATCGGTGATGGGTGTCTCGATGACGCTGACCCATCCCAGAGAGGTGACCCAGTCGACCAGCCAGGCCAGGAAGCCGACCATCCACCGGTAGATCTCCCATCCGAAGTAGAGGAAGAAGCCGGCGATCTTTCCGTTGACGGAAAACAGGTCCCCTTGGCCGAACGACAGCTGGTATTGATCGATCCTGATCCCGTGGGAGTCGGTGTAGTTGAACGGATCCATGACCTGGGGTGCGCCACCCGGGTCAGGTGGTGCGGCGAACGCCGGCACCACGGTGGCCGCAGTGATTGCTATCCCGATCGCCACTGAGGGCAAGGGCAGGCAGCGCCGAAGGAACGTCATCGGGTACTCCCACCCCCCTGCCTGTTGAGCAGTGCGGCCTCGGGCGGGGTCGAGCGAGTCGCCTCGAAGCGAGTTTCGCGGGCCGGCGGCAGGATGCGGATCTGGCCGAGCCTGCCCAGTGAATCGACCATGATCGCCTCGCCTCGGCGGTCTGCCGGGACCTTCTGGTCCATTCCGGATCGAGGTGACAGGCCCTGGATACGTTTGATCAGGTCCATGTCACCGGCTCGACCCAGCCATTCAGCCGAGGCGGCAGCCAACTTCAGGTCGCGGTGGCGCATGGCGACCTTCACGCCGAACAGGCCTCGGAGGGTACTGTCTCCCAGGTCGTCCATCGGGTTGTGGGTGCCAGCGGTCAGGGCTGCCAAGTTCTTCCGCCCGTCGCGGATGAACTCGACGGCGGCCTGGTGGGCCTCCGGAGAGATCGTGAACCTTTGGAACTCGTCCGCGTTGAACAAGGCCGGGTCGCAGCGATCGGCGAAGCAGATCTCCTTGACGGCTCGCATGGCGAGCGCGTAGAACGCGCGGCCAAAGATCTTCTCGATCGAGAGGGAGTCGAACTGGCGTTCGTAGGTGAGCTCGTCGCGGCTGGGCAGCTCGACCCCGTAGGTGCGGATCACGATCCCACGACAGGTCGGGTCGAGGGCCGGCAGCGACCCGTCAAAGATGACCCGACCAAGGCTGGCCTCATCGTCGATGTCGATGAACACCTCGATACGCCGGGCGATTTCGGTGGCCATGTCCAGGGTGGCGTCGCCGGAGGCGAGGTGGGCGTAGACGTCACCTGCACTCGTCAAGCCGTGCTGCTCCAGGTAGGCGCGCTTGGTGACCTGGGCGATCGCAGAGCCCTCGCGGCTGGTCGCGGACACGTTGAGCAGGCTGGTCAGGAACGACTGGAAAGCACGTCCCCCGGAGGCCCCGAACACGCGCAGCGGGTCGAACGAGAGAGTCGGGTGGAGAACGTCGATGACTGCGGTATCGATCGCGAGGTCTTGGGCAAGAGCGACCCACTCCCCGATCGGAGACGTGTCGACGGCGACGAAGCGTGCACCCAACCGGTCGACGGCATCCCCCGTGATCTTCTTCTGCGCCAGCGACTTGCCGGCACCGAGCTCGGCAGCGAACGCGATGGCAGGCGACACATCGGCGCGGGCGTCACCGAACAGGTCGAGCAACACCGGCGAAGCGAGCATCGTGGCAGTGTTGATGCCGAGCAGGGATCCTCGGGTGGTGCCGAGCTGGTGGGTGATGATGGGTGCAGCGGCGGCGAACGAGCTGGCCGGGCCGACCTGGGTGTAGCTCCGCAGGTGGATGCCGACGTTCTGCCAGGGCTGCATCGCCCAGAAGATCTCCTCCTGAGCGCCGATTGGGCGATGCCAGGTGTAGTCGGCGGAGGCCTGCGACTCGATGAAGTCTCGGGCCTGCGCGTCGGCATCCTCGAAGGTGGAGGAGGCCAGGGAGACCATCACGATGGCCTGCACCTCGACCTCCTGCTGGTCATGGACCAGCGTGGCCTGATACTCGTCGAGGAGTCGGGCTGCCTCGTGCAGCCCGAACGACAGGTCAACCTCGTCGCCGATTTGGGACGCTTGGTCGTTCTGTTGGTTGCCGGCTCGCTTGTTCTTGCGGCGCGCCTCATGGTTGGAGATCACTCGGCCGCGGATGGCGATGTCGGCGAAGAAGCCGGTCTCGTCCAGGGCTCCGAGGTATTCCGAGCCGGGCACGAGCATGCCGGAGGGGGGTTCCTGGGCGAGGACGATGCCGGCTTGGTAGGTCGTGACCTCTTCGGCGGTGGAGACCTTGAGGATCCTGCGGCGCAGAGCCTCGACGACGTTCTTGACGGGCTTCCCGTCGAGATCGGTGAGGCCGCCTTCGTCGAGATGAGGTTCGCCGATCGAGGCCTGTCCCGACGTCGTGAGCTCGGCGGCCAGTGCGGGCTCGGCGGTCGGGTCGATGTCTCCTGACCATCCCCTCAGGGAGGCGTTGCGTAGCATCCACACGTTCTCCGCGACGGTTGCCGGCCGGGGCTTGAATGCCGAGAACAGGCTCTCCCCGATACGTGCGGCCTTGTCGCGGTAGACCTTCAGCTCGGCATCGCTCGGTCGTGCAGGTGGTAGTCCGAGGGTGTCGATGAGGTCGGCTACGGCCGCCCTGGCCGTGGTTTGCAATGCGCCGGCACCCCCCACGCTCAGTGGCACGGTCAGGGTCCACAGCCGGGCGCCGAGGGGAATGTCGGCGAGCTGGTCGAGGGTCGCATCACACTCCTCTACCCAGGCCGGCCGCTCGTCCAGGGGAATCTGGTCGATCATGCGATCGACGACCGTGACAGGGTCGGACCAGACGAGTGATCCGCGCAGCAGGAACTCACGTCCGACCAGGCTGCGGAACAGTGCCCGGTGCCCCTCCACGACGACCTTCTTGTCCTCGAAGGTGCGGCCGCGTTGGATCGGCGTGAGAATCCAGGTCGCAGTCACGACGCCTCTCCGGGTGAACTGCAGCTGGCCGTCGAACCAGACCGATGGGTTGCGATTGCCGGCATCGAACATGGTCACTGTCCTTTCCTGGCACCGGCGAGGAAGGCTTCGAGGCCGCTCTGCCGGGACTGAGAAATGGCGTCGGGTTTGGATCCGTCATCGGATGTGTCGGTGTCGTTCTCGAGGCCATCGGCCTCGTCGGGCCATTCGTTGTCGTCGACCCAACGGGGGCTGGCCACCGGCGCCAGCAACCACTCGTCGTCGCCTGGCGCGGCGTCTTCGGGTTCGGTATCCCGGGTGTCGGTGGCAGGGAGATCCCGCTCGTAGGCGGGAAGGTCACCGGTGAGGGGTTCGATGATGTGGGCGGTTCCGCGTGCGAGGTGGTCGGCGCGGATCTTCATGGCTCGACCGCCGCAGGTGCCTTCCACCGGCTTGATGAGCAGGTGGAGGCAACCGAACAGCGCCAGGAGGGGGTTGCGGGCGGTGGGGTCGATCTTCCCGGCCAGGAGTCCGGCTGCTACAGCGACGCCAGCGATGGTGATGAAGGTGGCGATCCCAGGCATGCCGTCTGCCCAGATCCTAGGCGGCGCCCACCTGCTCGTCCGAATCGCCGAGCGGATCGGCGCTGCGATCCTCTATCTGCGGGGCCTCGCTCCCGTGCTCGTCGTGCGCGGCCTCGAGCACCTCTGCCAGGTAGTGCCCGGTGTAGGAGTCGGGATCGGCGGCCACCTGCTCGGGAGTTCCCGTGGCCACCACGGTTCCGCCGCCCGCGCCTCCCTCCGGGCCCATGTCGATGATCCAGTCGGCGGTCTTGATGACATCGAGGTTGTGCTCGATGACGACCACCGTGTTCCCGCCGTCGACGAGGCGCCCGAGAACGATGAGCAGCTTGCGGATGTCCTCGAAGTGCAGGCCGGTGGTGGGCTCGTCCAGGACGTAGAGGGTGCGTCCGGTGGATCGCTTCTGCAGCTCGCTGGCGAGCTTCACCCGCTGGGCCTCCCCGCCCGACAGCGTGGTGGCCGGCTGGCCGAGCCGGACGTAGCCGAGCCCGACCTCGACGAGTGTCTTGAGATGGCGGTGGATGGCGGGGATCGAGGAGAAGAACTCGGCGGCCTCCTCGATCGGCATGTCGAGCACCTGGGAGATGTTCTTGCCCTTGTAGTGCACCTCGAGGGTCTCGCGGTTGTACCGCGCTCCGTGACAGACCTCGCAGGGCACGTAGACATCCGGCAGGAAATTCATCTCGATGCGGATGGTTCCGTCGCCGTAGCAGTTCTCACAGCGTCCGCCCTTGATGTTGAAGCTGAACCGGCCGGGCTGGTAGCCGCGCACCTTGGCCTCGGGGGTCTGCGCGAACAGTCCGCGGACCTTGTCGAAGACACCGGTGTAGGTGGCGGGGTTGGAGCGGGGGGTGCGCCCGATCGGCGACTGGTCGACGTGGATGACCTTGTCGATGTGCTCGGCTCCGGTGATCGAACGGTGCTTGCCGGGCACCGCCTTCGCCCCGTAGATGCGGCGGGCCAGGGCCGTGTAGAGGATCTGGTTGACCAGTGTCGACTTGCCCGATCCGGAGACGCCGGTGACCGCGATGAACTGGCCCAGCGGGAAGCGCACGTCGACCTTGCGCAGATTGTTCTGCTGGGCACCGTGGACGGTGATGGCCTTGCCGTTCGGCTTGTGCCGCGTTGCCGGGAGCTCGATGCGCCGCCGGCCGGTGAGATAGGCCCCGGTGATCGAGTCCGGGCTGGCGAGCAGATCGTCCAGGGTGCCGGAGACGACCACCTTCCCGCCGTGCTCCCCCGCCCCGGGGCCGATGTCGACGATCCAGTCGGCGGAGCGGATGGTGTCCTCGTCGTGCTCGACGACGATCAGTGTGTTGCCCAGGTCGCGCAGGCGCTGCAGGGTCTCGATGAGCCGGCGGTTGTCGCGCTGGTGCAGCCCGATGCTCGGCTCGTCCAGGACGTAGAGCACGCCGGTGAGCCCCGAGCCGATCTGGGTGGCCAGCCGGATCCGCTGCGCCTCGCCGCCGGACAGGGTGCCGGCCGAGCGGGACAGGGTGAGGTAGTCCAGACCGACGTCGAGCAGGAAACGGAGCCGCTCGCGGACCTCCTTGACCACCCGCTCGGCGATCCGCTGCTCGCGCTCGGTGAGTTCGAGGCCCTCGAGCAGGGCGAAGGTGTCCTTGATCGACAGCTCGCAGATCTCGGAGATGTTGTGCCCGCCGAGGGTCACCGCCAGCGAGGCGGGCTTGAGCCGGGCCCCCTTGCAGGCCGAACACGGGATCTCGCGCAGGTAGGCACCCCAGCGGTCCCGGGCGGAATCGGTCTCCGCCTCGTCATAGCGTCGCCGGACATAGGGCAGCACGCCCTCGTAACGCTGCGTGTAGGTGCGGGTGCGCCCGAAGCGGTTGCGGAAGTGCACGTAGACCGGGTTGTCGTAACCCTTGAGGACGAAGGCCCGCACCCGCCCGGGAAGGTTCTTCCAGGCCGTCTCGACGTCGAACTCCTCGGTCTGGGCGAGTGCCTCGAAGACCCGGTCGTAGTGGCTCTTCACGGCCGGGGTGGACCATGGCGCGATGGCTCCCTCGGACAGGCTCAGCGTCTCGTCGGGCACCACGAGACTCGGATCGACCTCGAGCTGGGTCCCGAGGCCGGTGCACGCCGGGCAGGCGCCCCACGGCGAGTTGAAACTGAACTGACGGGGCTCGAGCTCGTCGATGGCGATGTCGTGGCCATTGGGGCAGGCCATCGTCTCGCTGAAGCTGCGCGAGCGATCGGGCGCAT
The DNA here is from genome assembly GCA_049297835.1 of Propionibacterium sp. GTDB lineage: Bacteria > Actinomycetota > Actinomycetes > Propionibacteriales > Propionibacteriaceae > Propionibacterium. Next base: position 21,595 of record JBAQVA010000075.1, on the reverse strand, counting down.
CGGGCTCGCGGTCGACGAAGTCCACGACGACGAGGCCCTTGGTCAGGCCCAGCGCGGTCTCCACCGAGTCCGTGATGCGCTGCTTGGCGCTGTCCTTCACGACGACCCGATCGACGACGACGTCGATGTCGTGCTTGCGCTGCTTGTCCAGTGCGGGAACCTCGCCGAGCGCGGTGACGTCGCCGTCGACCCGGACGCGGGCATAGCCGTCCGTGACGAGCTGGCGGAACAGGTCGGCGTACTCGCCCTTGCGGCCGCGCACCACGGGTGCGAGGACCTGGAAGCGGGTGCCCTGCTCCAGGCCCATCAGCCGGTCGACGATCTGCTGAGGGGTCTGACGGCTGATCGGCGCCCCGCACACCGGGCAGTGCGGATGCCCGATCCGGGCGTAGAGCAGCCGGAGGTAGTCGTAGACCTCGGTGATGGTTCCCACCGTGGAGCGCGGATTGCGGCTCGTCGACTTCTGGTCGATGGACACGGCCGGGGAGAGCCCCTCGATGAAATCGACCTGGGGCTTGTCCATCTGACCGAGGAACTGGCGGGCGTAGGAACTCAGGGACTCGACATAGCGCCGCTGCCCCTCGGCGAAGATGGTGTCGAAGGCCAGCGAAGACTTGCCCGAACCGGAGAGCCCGGTGAACACCACCATCTTGTCGCGCGGGATGTCGAGGCTGACATTGCGCAGATTGTGCTCGCGGGCTCCGCGGATCACCAGATGGTCACTCACATTCTCCATGGTAGGGAACGGCTGTGACAGTTCCCGCCCCCGCGAGCGTCGAGCGCCGGGGGTCCGACGGACTCCGGGTACGGTCGAGCGGGTGGACACGAGGTCCGACCACGTGGTCGACTGGACTGCGCGAACAGGGGGTGATGCCGTGCCGGCCGTTGACGACCAGGTCCGTCTGCCCGGCGCCGGTGACATCCACGAGCTGCGCCGGCGCAAGCTCGAGGCGACCCAGCGGCTGCTCGGCGACACGATCGCCATCGACGAGGCGAGCTGGCAGCAGCCGAGCCTGCTTCCAGGATGGACCCGCGCGCACGTCGCGAGCCACCTGGCACGCAATGCCGATGCCCTGTCGAGGGTCTTCGACGGGCGCTACCGCGGCATCCCGACGCCGCTGTACGTCTCGGAGAGCGAACGGCTGTACGACATCGAACGCGGTTCGGAGCGTTCCGCGCTCGACCTGCAGATCGATCTGGACACCTCGGCCGGGCGGCTGCACCGCAGCCTCGACGTGCTGGAGAGCAGCGGCGGGGCGGAGCTGGTGGAGCTCACCCCAGGCCGGATGATGCGCATGGACCTGCTCCCGCTCGCCAGACTTCGCGAGGTGGTGCTGCACCACATCGACCTGGACTCCGGTTTCACGGTCGCCGACGTCGACGACGACATCGCGCGCTGGGTTCTGGAATGGACCTGCTACTGGATCAGCAGCGACCCGAGGATCCCTGCCATGCAGATCGAGTCGACGTCCGGCTTCCACACCCGCCTGGGCCCGCCGAGGCGTCCCATCGCGGTGGGCGGCACCGATGCGGTGCTGCTGGGCTGGCTCACCGGCCGGCTGCCACCGGCCGATCCCGCGGTGCAGCGCTTCCCGCGCCTGCCCGAGGGCTGGCGGGCATGAGCCGGGGGTACGTCTCGCTGAGTGTCGGCGAGATGGACAACAATGCCTATCTGCTCGACGACGGCGCGGGCCACCTCGGCCTCGTCGACGCCGCCGCCCAGCCGGAGCGGCTGCTCGACCGGATCGGCGGGCGGAGCCTGGACTGCGTCATCACCACCCATCGTCATGCCGACCACATCGGCGCCCTGGCCGAGGTCGTGGCCCGGACCGGCGCGATCGCCTACTGCGGACGTCCCGATGCGCAGGCGGTGGAACGCTCCACCGGTGTGCACTGCCGTCCGGTGTGGACCGGGGACCGGATCGCCATCGGCGCGCTCAGCCTCGAGGTGATCGGGCTGGTCGGGCACACCCCCGGCTCCATCGCACTCGTTCGGGAGGGCTCCCCGGTCGAGCTGTTCACCGGTGACTCGCTGTTCCCCGGTGGCCTCGGCAGGACCGCGGGGCCACCAGACTTCGCCAGCCTCTTCGCCGACGTGACCGGCAGGATCTTCGAGCGCTTCGGCGACGACACCCTCGTGCTCCCCGGCCACGGCGCCCCGACGACGCTGGGCGCCGAGCGCCCCCAGCTGGAGCAATGGCGCCGGCGCGGCTGGTGAGCGTCTCCGGATCAGCGGATCGGCGGATCAGCCGGACTGCTTCGCCCGGCGGTTGTCGGCCCTCATCTTGACCACGCTGGCGAGCGTCGTGAGCCCGAGGATGCCCACGATGACGAGCAGTGACACGGCGGTGGAGATGTCGAGGTCGATGCCCAGCCGCTGGTCCCAGCCGTAGTGGTGCCCGGCGTGCAGGATCAGCTTGACGCCGATGAAGGTCAGCAGCACGGACAGCCCGAGCGGCAGGTAGACCAGCCGGTTGAGCAGGTCGCCGAGCAGGAAGTAGAGCTGCCGCAGGCCCATCAAGGCGAAGACGTTCGCGGTGAAGACGATGTACGGCTCCTGGGTGAGGCCGTAGATGGCAGGGATCGAGTCCAGGGCGAACATGACGTCCGTGCTGCCCAGCGCCACGATGACGAAGAACAGCGAGGTGGCGAGCACCTTGCCGTCCACCCTGACGAAGATCTTGTCCTCGTGGAAGTCCCCCGTGGTCGGCACCACCCGCTGTATCCAGCGCATCAGCGACCCGCCCACGGCCTCGTCCACCTCGCCCTCGGAGCTGCCGCGCAGATGGTCCCGCACGAGCCCGACCGCGGTGTAGATCAGCCAGGCGCCGAAGACGAAGAAGATCCACGCGATGCGCGAGATGAGCGCCGCCCCGAGACCGATGAAGACGCCGCGGAAGACCAGGGCCAGCATGATGCCGACGAGCAGGGCGAACTGTTGGTTGCGCCGGGGAACCTTCATCTTCGTCATGATGATGAGGAAGATGAACAGATTGTCCAGCGAGAGGCTGTACTCGGTGAGCCAGCCGGCGAAGAACTCACCCGCCGGGCCAGGCCCTGCAAGGAGGTGCAGACCCAGGCCGAAGAGGACGGCCGCGACGACGTAGACCACCACGAACGTCAGACACTCACGTACCCCGGGCACATGGGGGCGCCGCGCCAGCAGCACGGCATCGATGCTGAGGACCGCCAGCATGACGACAATCGTCACGATCCAGATGAGGGACGTGATCTCCAAGACTTCCTCCACGGGCCGATGAGGTCTCTTCCCTCCGGCGATGACAGCCCGGAGCGCAGCACCGGATCAACGAACGTGACCGTATTGACGACGACTGCGAGTGGAGTACTCCCCCCAAGTGGCTCATTGTGTCACTGCGGCGCAAGCCGGGGTGCATGCACTCCCCCGGGCCGGATTCAGCGGGCCGCCTCGACCATGCCGCGCAGCTCCTTCTTGAGGTCGGAGATCTCGTCGCGCAGGCGGGCCGCCAGCTCGAAGTGCAGATCGGCCGCGGCACCGTGCATCTGGTCGGTGAGCTCCTGGATGAGCCCGGCCAGCTCGGTCGCCGGCAGGTTCTTCCCGACGCTGCCGCCTCCCGCCGGGGCCGGCATGGCATGCCTCCCCTTCGGCGCCGCCGAGGACACCAGCTCGGCCGTGTCGGCGTCCTCGCGGGCGAGCATGTCGGTGATGTCGGCGATCTTCTTGCGCAGCGGCTGGGGATCGACGCCGTGGTCCTTGTTGTACTGGATCTGGATCTGGCGGCGACGGTTCGTCTCGTCGATGGCCTTGGCCATCGACGCGGTGACGGTGTCGGCGTACATGTGCACCTGGCCGGAGACATTGCGCGCTGCCCGGCCGATGGTCTGGATGAGGGACCGGTCCGAGCGCAGGAAGCCCTCCTTGTCGGCATCGAGGATGGAGACCAGGCTCACCTCGGGCAGGTCGAGCCCCTCGCGGAGCAGGTTGATGCCGACGAGCACGTCGTACTCGCCCAGACGCAGCTCACGGAGCAGCTCGACGCGACGCAGGGTGTCCACCTCGCTGTGCAGATAGCGGGTGCGCACGCCCTTCTCCATGAGGTATTCGGTGAGATCCTCCGCCATCTTCTTGGTCAGCGTGGTGACCAGCACCCGTTCGTTGCGCTCGGTCCGGATCCTGATCTCGCCGAGCAGGTCGTCGATCTGGCCGTGCGTGGGCTTGACCACGACTTCAGGATCGACGAGGCCGGTCGGACGGATGATCTGCTCGACGACGCCATTGCTGCGCGCGAGCTCGTAGGACCCGGGTGTCGCGGAGAGGTAGACCGTCTGGCCGATTCGCTCGGTGAACTCCTCGAAGCGCAGCGGTCGGTTGTCCATCGCGCTGGGCAGCCGGAAGCCGTGCTCGACCAGGGTGCGTTTGCGGCTCATGTCGCCCTCGTACATGCCGCCGATCTGCGGCACGGTGACATGGGACTCGTCGATGACCAGCAGGAAGTCCTCCGGGAAGTAGTCGAGCAGACAGTTCGGGGGGGTGCCGGGGCCGCGTCCGTCGATGTGGCGCGAGTAGTTCTCGATGCCGGCGCAGGTGCCCACCTGGCGCATCATCTCGATGTCGTAGTTGGTGCGCATCCGCAGACGTTGGGCCTCCAGCAGCTTGTTGTCCTTCTCGAGATCGGAGAGCCTGGCGGCCAGCTCCGCCTCGATCTGCTTGATGGCCCGTTCCATCCGCTCCGGCCCCGCCACGTAGTGGGAGGCCGGGAAGACGTGGACCAGCGTGTCGTCGCTGATGATCTCGCCACTCACCGGGTGCAGCGTGGTGATCGCCTCGATCTCGTCGCCGAAGAACTCCACCCGCAGCGCGTTCTCCTCGTACATCGGGAAGATCTCGAGGGTGTCCCCGCGCACCCGGAAGGTGCCGCGGGTGGCCGAGAGGTCGTTGCGCACGTACTGCATCTCGACGAGTTTGCGCAGCAGGTCGTTGCGGGACCACTCGTCGCCCACCTTGAGGGTGACCATCCGGTCCACGTACTCCTGCGGGGTACCGAGCCCGTAGATGGCGCTCACGGTGGCCACGACGATGACGTCACGCCTGGTGAGCAGCGAGTTCGTGGCGCTGTGCCGGAGTCTCTCCACCTCTTCGTTGAGGCTGGAGTCCTTCTCGATGTAGGTGTCGGTCTGGGGTATGTAGGCCTCGGGCTGGTAGTAGTCGTAGTAGCTGACGAAGTACTCGATGGCGTTGTCGGGGAAGAATCCGCGCAGCTCGGTGGCGAACTGGGCGGCGAGCGTCTTGTTCGGCTGCATGACCAGCATCGGGCGCTGCAGACGCTCGGCGAGCCATCCGACGGTGGCCGTCTTGCCGGTGCCGGTGGCGCCGAGCAGCACGACATCCTGCTCGCCGGCCCTGATGCGGCGTTCCATCTCGGCGATCGCGGCAGGCTGGTCGCCCGAGGGCTGGAAGTCCGCCTGCATTCTGAAGGGCGCGACGGAGCGCTGGATGGAATCTACGGGGCGCATGCAATGAGCCTATGCGGGCGCACTGACAGTTCTGCAGGCTCACGCCGAGGGCGAGATCCGGGAGGGATCCGGAACCTGCGAGGGGGACGTACGGACCCGCCGCCGAGCTTCCCTCCCGCGAGCTCACGCGGTGCCGGTGGGAGTCCAGCTGCTGAGGCGGGCCCACAGCGCGTCCACCTGGTCGAGGGTGTGCTGCCTCGTCCCCGAGTTGTCGATGACCACGTCGGCCACTGCCAGCCTCTCCCGGCGGGACGCCTGGGCGTCGATACGTGAGCTGGCCCCGGGCAGGTCGAGGCCGTCCCGGTCGACCAGACGCCCCACCTGCAGGTCCTCGGGAAGGTCAACGACCACCAGCAGGTCGAAGTCGTCTGCCTGACCCGACTCCACGAGAAGGGGGATGTCGTGCACGACGACCGCCCGGGCGGATGCCCGGCTCTCGATCGCCGCGGATTCCTGCCGGACCAGCGGATGCACGATGGCGTTGAGCTCGGCCAGCGCACAGGGGTCCGCGAAGACGATCCGTGCGAGCTGCTGGCGGTCCAGGGCTCCCCGGGCATCGAGGACCCCGGGGCCGAAATGACGGGCGATCGACGCCAGGCCCTCAGTGCCCGGCTCCACCACCTGCCGGGCCAGCAGGTCATTGTCGATGACGACGGCGCCGTGGGCCCGCAGCGCGGCCGAGACCAGGCTCTTGCCCGAGGCGATGCCCCCGGTCAGCCCGACCCGCACCCGAGGCATCGCGTCACGCAGGGATCGTGGACATTGCCGACAGGGCAATGTCCAGCGCCATACCACGTGCTCCCCTGCCCCAGTCACGGACATCGTGACCGGCGGGGTCGGCAAGGCTGTCGGCGGTGAAGAACAGCTGGGCGAACTGGGCACCACGCAGCTGGGCCGAGGCCGCCATCGCCGAACACTCCATGTCGACGATCGCGCAGCCCTCCGCCCTGCGATGCCGGATCATGGCCAAGGTCTCCCGGTAGAAGGCATCGTTGGTCCACACCGGCGCGTCGTTGACCCGGTAGCCGGCCCGCTGGACGGCCTGCTCGAGGTGGCCGCGCAGTTCGGCATCGACGGTGATCCACCGCGACGCCTTGAGGTAGTGATAGCTGGTGCCCTCGTCGCGCAGCGCCTTGTGCGGAATCACGAGTTCCCCGGCCGGCAAGTCCTCCAGCGCGCCGCACGAGCCCACCGCGATCGCGCGGCGCACCCCGTGGCGGAACAGGAAGTCGGTGACCATGACCGCGCTGGGCGCACCCACCGGCATCATGGTGAGTGCGAAGTCGCCCTGCTCGTCGCTGTCGCGGTAGACGGTGTAGTAGTTGCCGACGAAGTCGAGGGTGTGGATCACCTCGAGCTTGCGACGGTGCGCATAGTCGCCCACCACATCGCCGAGGAAGGCGAAGATCGCCCGGCTGGGGAACAGATCCCCGGAATACTGGCTGACCTCGCCGTCACCGATGAGGTCCATCGGATCGTCGTCCCGTTCGAGGATCGGTACGAACTGGGTGTGCAACACGGCGGGCCTCCTGGCTCGGCAAGGACAGCTGGATGGATGGACGTCGGACAGCAGCCGGGAGCATCCGGTGAGCGGTGAAGGGCCCCGGACGATGCCGTCCGGGGCCCTTCACATCAACTCACCGTCAACTCATCGTGCTCAGTGACCGCTCGAGAGCTTGTCGCGCAGGGCCTGCAGGGCCTCGTCGGACGCCAGCGAACCACCGCTGGGCTCCTCGGGGGCTGCCGAGTAGCTGGCAGCGGGCTCGACCGCAGCCTGCTGATCGGCCTGCTCGGCCTCGGAGGCCTGCTTCTTGAGGGCCAGCCAGCGGGTCTGGGCCTCGGCGTACTGGGCCTCCCAGGCTGCCTGCTGCTCCTCGTAGCCCGGCTTCCACTCGTTGGTCTCCGGATCGAAGCCCTCGGGGTAGATGTAGTTGCCGCTCTCGTCGTAGTTGGCAGTCATGCCGTACAGCGATGGATCGAAGTCTTCCGCGGCGACGTCGATGCCCTCGTTGGCCTGCTTCAGCGAGAGGCTGATCCGGCGACGCTCGAGATCGATGTCGATGATCTTGACCATGACCTCGTCGTTGACGCTGACGACCTGCTCGGGGATCTCCACGTGACGCTCGGCCAGCTCGGAGACGTGCACCAGACCCTCGATGCCCTCCTCGACGCGCACGAAGGCGCCGAAGGGAACGAGCTTGGTGACCTTGCCGGGCACGATCTCACCGATCTGGTGGGTGCGTGCGAAGGTCTGCCAGGGATCTTCCTGGGTGGCCTTGAGGGACAGCGAGACGCGCTCGCGCTCCATCTCGACGTCCAGCACCTCGACGGTGACCGGCTGACCGACCTCGACGACCTCGCTGGGATGGTCGATGTGCTTCCAGGACAGCTCCGAGACGTGCACCAGGCCGTCCACGCCGCCGAGATCGACGAATGCGCCGAAGTTGACGATCGAGGAGACGACGCCCTTGCGGATCTGGCCCTTCTGTAGCTGCTGCAGGAAGTTGTGCCGGGTCTCCGACTGGGTCTGCTCAAGCCAGGCGCGCCGCGAGAGCACGACGTTGTTGCGGTTCTTGTCCAGCTCGATGATCTTCGCCTCGAGCTCTTGGCCCACATAGGGCTGCAGGTCGCGCACCCGGCGCATCTCGACCAGGGAGGCAGGAAGGAAGCCACGCAGGCCGATGTCGACGATGAGGCCGCCCTTGACGACCTCGATGACAGTGCCGGTGACGACGCCGTCCTCTTCCTTGACCTTCTCGATCGCTCCCCAGGCACGCTCGTACTGCGCGCGCTTCTTGGAGAGGATGAGACGACCCTCCTTGTCCTCCTTCTGCTGGACGAGGGCCTCGATCTGGTCCCCGACCTTCACCACGTCGAAGGGGTCGACATCGTGCTTGATGGACAATTCCTTGGACGGAATGACGCCTTCCGTCTTGTAGCCGATGTCGAGGAGGACCTCGTCGCGATCGACCTTGACGACGGTTCCGGAGACAATGTCACCGTCGTTGAAGTACTTGATGGTGGAATCAACCGCAGCCTCGAAGGCTTCTGGGGTTCCGATGTCGTCGATTGCGACCTTGTTCGAGGCCTCAATGGAGGAGGTCATGTAGTTAGGGCTCCGATGTTGGACGAGTTGTGTAGTGGTGCGAAGTGCCGGCCCGGGCAGCGTGGAGCCACCGTCGTCGTCACACACTCGGTCTGGTGCGGCGAACACAATGCCCCACAAGCTTAGTCTCTGCTCTCAGCGGCGGGCAAGCCTCCCCCCGGGACGCCCTCGCGCCCGGGGGAAGAGCACTCAGCGCCAGGGATTGGGCAGCGCCACGTAGATGGTCTCCAGGTACTCCTCGATGCCCTCGAAGGAGCCCTCGCGACCCAGCCCGGACTCCTTCACCCCGCCGAAGGGGGCAGCGGCGTTGCTGAAGATTCCGGTGTTGGCGCCGAGCATCCCGGTCTCCATCCGCTCGGCGAAGCGCTGGATGCGGTCGAAGTCCCTGGTGAAGACGTATCCCGCCAGGCCCACCGGGACGGAGTTGGCGATCGACAGCGCCTCCTCCTCGGTGCGGAAGGTGGTGATCGGGGCGACCGGGCCGAAGATCTCGGTGGCCATGATCTCGGCATCCGGCGCGACTCCGCTGAGCACCGTCGGGGTGTAGAAGCTGCCCGGACCCTGGGGGATCGTGGCACCGCACTCCACGTGGGCGCCCGCCTGCACGGCGCGATCGACGAGGGCGGCGATCTCGTCGCGAGCCGATGTGGTGATGATCGGCCCGACCTGGTTCGCCGGGTCGATGCCGTCCCCGACGACCCGGGCAGACATCCACTGCGTGAAGCGCTCGGTGAACTCGGCCGCCACCGACTCCTGGACGAGGAAGCGGTTGGCAGAGATGCATGCCTCGCCCATGTTGCGCATCTTCGCGAGCTTGGCGCCCTCGACCGCCGCGTCCAGATCGGCGTCGTCGAAGACCACGAAGGCGGCATTCCCGCCGAGCTCCATGCTGGTGCGCAGGCTGTGGGCGGCTGCCTTCGCGCCGAGCTGCTGGCCCACCGAGGAGGACCCGGTGAAGGAGAGCTTGCGCAGCCGGGCGTCGGCCAGCACGGCGTCGGTGACCGCATGGTTCCGGCCGGTGATGATGTTGAGGACGCCGGCGGGCAGGCCCACGTCCTGGAAGACCTTGCCGAGCAGCAGGGTGCACAGCGGAGTCGCCGACGCGGGCCGGATGACGACCGTGCAGCCGGCGGCGAGGGCCGGGGCGATCTTGCGGGTGGCCATCGCGAGCGGGAAGTTCCAGGGCGTGATGAGCAGGCAGGGCCCCACCGGGCGCTTCGTGACGATCTGGCGCAGCGCACCCTCCGGCAGCGGTGCGTAGCGGCCGGTGATCCTCACGGCCTGTTCGCTGAACCAGCGCAGGAACTCCGAGCCGTAGGCCACCTCGGCCCTCGACTCCGCCAGCGGCTTGCCCATCTCGAGGGTCATCAGGCGCGCGAAGTCCTCGGTACGCCGCTGCACCTCGTCGAAGGCGGCGCGCAGCAGTTCGGCGCGCTGTCGCGGTGCGGTGGACTGCCAGGACTGCTGCGCGGCGACCGCGGCGTCCAGGGCGGCGATGCCCTGGGCGACGTCGGCCTCGGCGATGCTGGTCAGTGTCGTGCCGTCGGCAGGGTTGCTGATCTCGAAGCTGCCGGCGGCGCCTTCGCGTTCGGCACCCCCGATCAGCAGTCGTCGCGGCGTGTCCTGGGGGATCTGGTGGTCGAGTGCAGTGCTCACGGCTCCCAGAATAGTTCTGCCGGGCAGGCTGCCAGCTCCGGCCACGAGCCGGTGGACGCCGCCGCGAGACTAGGCTGACGACGGCGCCCAGCGGTTGCAGATCCGGCGCCGAGCCCACTCCCACAGGAGGACGGATGAGACGCCTGCTGCGCGCCTGCGCCGTGCTGGTCCTGCTCGCCGCCCTCGGCTTCGTCGGCTGGCGCCTCTACGGCCTGCTGCCGAGCAGCTACGAGAAGCAGCTGCCGCTGTACGTCCCCGGCTCCTCGCCCACCCCGACCGCGCAGACATCCGTCGCGGACCACGCGATCCCGGACGCGTGCGAGGCCCAGCCCACTCCTCTTGTCGGCACGAGGGCGAGCATCCAGGGTCATGACGGCACTCTGCCGATGCTCGCCCTCGGGCTCGACGCCGACGGCGCGCCGGCCACCCCGCCGGGGAACGACGGGTACACCCTGGCCTGGTACGACAAGGGGCCGCAGGCCGGCTCGGGCGCAGGCCACGTCGTGCTCACCGCCCACACCTTCCGCTACGGCGGGGCCCTGGGCAATGACCTGAACGCCGGCCTGCTCAGCCCCGGGGCCGTCTTCCGGATCAGCGACGATGCGGGGCACACCGTCTGTTACCGGTTCAGCCACGCGCTCAAGGTGCGGGTCGCCGACTACGATCCCCACTCCGACGTGCTCTACGACGAGGCCGGGGATCCTGAGCTGGTGCTCGTCGTGTGCGCCGACTACCCGCTGACCGGCGGCGATCCGCAGTCCCGGGCGCTCTACTACGCGGACCTGGTCCGCTCGGCCTGAGCCTGCTCGAAGGCGTCCGCCCAGGCCGGAAGGTCTGCATGGTGCACCCGGAACAGGCAGTGACTCCGTGCCGGATCGACCCCGATGCCCTCGCGTGCCCAGTGCGGCAGCGCCCGCTCCAGCGGGCCGAGCCGGCCGCGGACATCGGTGACCCGCCACCAGGCCACGTCGTGGGAGCGACGGGCCATGATCCGGCCCACCCGACGTGGATGGCTTCCGACCAGCTCGGCGATGTCGCCGTAGCTGACCACCCGGCCGAAGGGCACCAGGCTCACCGCGAGCAGCACGTCGGCCACCAGCTGCTCGGGACCGGGGCTCTCCGGGGCGGACGGATCCGGATCAGTGCGCGGCGGCATTCCAGCTCGGTCCGTAGCCGACCGACACGTCGAGGGGGACCTTGAGATCCACGGCATGGGCCATCTGCCCGGTGACCAGCTCCTCCACCCGCTGACGCTCCCCCGGCGCGACCTCGATGACGAGTTCGTCGTGGATCTGGAGCAACATCTGGCTGCCCAGGCCCGCCTCGTGCAGCCTGTCCTCGACGTGCATCATCGCGATCTTGATGATGTCGGCGGCAGTGCCCTGGATGGGCGCGTTGAGGGCCATCCGCTCTGCCATCTCACGGCGCTGGCGGTTGCTCGAGTTCAGATCGGGAAGATAGCGTCGCCTGCCCAGCGCGGTCTGCGTGTACCCCTGTCTGCGGGCCTGTTCGACCAGTCCGGTCAGATAGTCGCGGACCCCGCCGAAGGTCGTGAAGTACTCGTCCATGAGCGCCCTGGCCTCCGGCACGGGGACGCCCAGCCGTGTCGACAGGCCGTAGGCCGACAGCCCGTAGGCAAGTCCGTAGTTCATCTGCTTGACGCTCGAACGCTGCTCTGCGGTGACCTGCTCGGGAGCGATCCTGAAGACGTGCGAGGCGGTCACGGTGTGGAAGTCGACGCCCGAGTTGAAGGCGTCGATGAGGGCCTGGTCACCGGAGACGTCGGCCATCACGCGCATCTCGATCTGGGAGTAGTCGGCGCTCATCAGCCCCTCGAAGCCCTTGCCCACGACGAAGGCGTCGCGGATCCGGCGTCCCTCGGGGGTCCGCACCGGGATGTTCTGGAGATTGGGATCGGTGCTGGAGATCCGGCCGGTCCCGGCGACGGTCTGCAGATAGGTGGTGTGGATGCGTCCGTCGTCCTGGACGGCCTTGAGCAGGGTGTCGGCGATCTGGCGCAGCTTTATGGCGTCGCGGTGCACGAGCAGGTGCTCCAGGAAGGGATGCCCGGTCTTCGCGAACAGGCCCTCCAGCGCCTCCGCGTCGGTGGTCCAGCCGGACTTGGTGCGCTTGGTCCGGGGCATCTGGAGCTCGTCGAAGAGGACGGTCTGCAGCTGCTTGGGCGAGCCCAGGTTGATCTCGTGGCCGATGCTGTCGTAGGCGGCCTGCTCGGCGGCGATCACCTTGGCGTCGAAGTCGGCCCGCAGCTCCTCCAGAACGCTCAGGTCGATGGCCACCCCTCGGCGCTCCATCGTCGCGAGGACGCGTTGCAGGGGCAGCTCCACCTCGTCGAGCAGCCGGCGCTGACCGGTCTTGTCCAGCTCGGCATCCAGGGCCCCGGCGAGTTCGGCGACGGCCCGGGCCTGCACGACCAGCTCCTGGGAGGCCTCCTCGCCGTCCTGGCCGAAGTCCAGGGCAGCCTGGGCGGGAGCCTGTGACCCGCCCTCGGCGCGCAGCTCACGCCCGAGATGGCGCAGCGCGAGATCGGCGAGACCGTAGCTGCGCTGGTCCGGACGCAGCAGATAGGCGGCGAGCTCGGTGTCGCAGACGAGCCCGGACAGGTCGAGCCCCCGTGCCCACAGCGCCAGCAGCGGCCCCTTCGCCCCGTGGAGGGCCTTCGCCGCCGAGCCGTCGGCCAGCCAGTCCGCCAGTGCCTGCTCGTCGTCGGGATCGAGCTGGGCCAGGTCGAGGACGGCCGCCGGGCCCTCGACGGTGGACAGGGCGAGCAGGCTGATGTCGCCGCCTCCCGAGCCCCACCGGCCCTGGGGCTGGACGCCGACGAGCGCCGAGCCGCGATGTGCGTCGAGCCAGCTTCGCAGCCCGCCGGGGGCCACGGTCTGGATCTCCAGGTCGAAGCCGACCTGCGCGCCGTCCTCGTCGCTGGTCGGGAAGATCGCGAAGAGCCGTTCGCGCAGGGTGCGGAATTCCAGCGCGTCGAACAGCGTGTGCACCGCCTCGCGGTCGATCTCGCCCCGCGCCAGGTCCTCCACCCCGAGCTCCAGGGGAAGGTCGTCGACGAGCCGGTTGAGGCGGCGATTGCGCACCACGTCGTCGAAGTGCTCCCGCAGGCTCGCGCCGGCCTTGCCGCGCAGCTCCTCGGCGCGGGCCAACAGATTGTCCAGCCCGTCGTACTGGGCCAGCCACTTCGCCGCTGTCTTCGGGCCGACGCCGGGGACGCCGGGCAGGTTGTCGCTCGTCTCGCCCACCAGCGCGGCCACCTCGGGATAGCGCTCGGGTGCCACTCCGTACTTGTCCTGGACCGCCTGGGGTGTCATCCGTGCCAGGTCCGAGACGCCCCGGTGGGGATAGAGCACGGTGGTGTTCTTGTCGATCAGCTGGAAGCTGTCGCGATCACCGGAGACCACCAGCCCCTCCCAGCCACGCTCGTCGCCCTCGTGCGACCAGGTGGCGAGGATGTCATCGCCCTCGTAGTCCGCGAGCTCGGCGTGGGCGATCCCCATCGCGTCGAGGACCTGCTTGATGAGATCGATCTGCCCGGAGAACTCCGCCGGGGTGGCGGCGCGAGTGGCCTTGTAGTCCTCGTAGGACTCGGTGCGGAAGGTACGGCGCCCGACGTCGAAGGCCACCCCGACATGGGTCGGCTGTTCGTCGCGCAACAGATTGATGAGCATCGACGTGAAGCCGTAGACGGCATTGGTGTGCTGCCCGGTCGACGTCGAGAAGTTCTCGGTGGGCAGGGCGAAGAAGGCCCTGAACGCCATGGAGTGACCGTCGATGAGCAGCAGCCGCGTGTTCTGGTTCACGTCACGAGCCTAGGGCGTCGGTCACCCGACGTCACCACGGCCGACCGCGCGGGCCCCGGTCTGCGCGGGCCCCCGCTCAGTTGTCCTTCTTCACCTTGTCGTGGTCGACGACGCCCTCGGCCACCTCGCGCATCGACTTGCGCAGGTCCATCGCCGTCTTCTGGATCCAGCGGAAGGCCTCCGGCTCGGTCATCCCGAGGCTGTCCTGGAGAATGCCCTTGGCCTGGTCGACGACCTTGCGGGAGGCGAGCCGGTCCTCGAGACTTGCCACCTCGTCGTCGAGCGCGACGATCTCCTGGAAGCGGGCCAGGGCGATCTCGATGGCCGGCACCACGTCGGAGGCGTCGAAGGGCTTGACGACATAGGCCATGGCACCTGCCTCACGGGCCTGCTCGACCAGGTCGCGCTGGCTGAAGGCGGTGAGCATGACGACCGCCGCGATGCGTTCACCGGCGATCTGCTCAGCGGCGGTGATGCCGTCCATGACCGGCATCTTCACGTCGAGGACCACGACATCGGGCTCGAGTTCCTTCGCGAGCTGGACCGCTGCCTGACCGTCACCGGCCTGGCCGACCACGTCGTAGCCCTCGTCGCCGAGCAACTCGACCAGATCGAGGCGGATCAGTGCCTCGTCCTCCGCAACGACCACCCGCGGCTTCTTCGAACCACTCACGCTCTCGGACTTCCCTGTCACCATGTCAGTATCCCGTCTACCTTCTTCCGTGGGCCCACGACCGCACGCGGATTGGAGTTTACCGCCCCGGGGAACCCTCCGGCGCGCGCAGCTCCGAGGCGGTGGGAAAGAGCGCTGAGGTTGTGCCACAATGTTCCCCGCAGCCCGAGTGGCGGAATGGTAGACGCGGCGCACTCAAAATGCGCTGCCCTCTGGGCATAGGGGTTCGACTCCCCTCTCGGGTACAGACCTCTCGGACCGGGTACAGATCGCTCGGACACAGAGAACAGTGGTGCCGGCGACCCGAGGGTCGTCGGCACCACTGTTCCGGTTTTCAGCTCTCAGCGCTGGTCGTTCGCGACGACGGACTTGCCGCGCTCCTCGGCCTTGGAGGTCTCGAGCTTCTCTTCCCACTCCTGTGACTTGAGGCGATGGATCCGCATGGTGTTCGTCTTGCCCACCATGCCGATCGGGGAACCGAAGACGATGACGACGACATCGCCGGGGGCCGCAAGACCGAGCTCCTGGAGCGAACGGTTGACGGCGGTGACCATCTCTTCGTTGCTGGAGTAGTGCGGCGTCTTGAAGACCTGTGCGCCCCAGCACAGCGTCAGCCAGCTGGCCGTCTTCTCCTCGGGGGTGAAGGCGAGCAGGGGGATGTCGCCACGCAGCCGGGACATCCGGCGCGCGGTGTCACCGGACTGGGTGAAGGCCACGATGTACTTGGCCCCGAGCTGCGCGCCCGAGGTGGCGGCGGCCATGGCGATGACGCCACCGGTGGTGTGCGGATCCCACTTGATCTTGGAGATCTCGCCCAGACCGTGCGCCTCGGTGTTCTCGACGATGTTCTCCATCGTCTTGACCGTGATCACCGGATAGGCACCGACCGAGGTCTCGCCCGAGAGCATGACCGCATCGGCGCCGTCGAGGATCGCATTGGCGACATCGGAGGCCTCGGCGCGGGTGGGGCGCGGTGAACTGATCATCGAGTCGAGCATCTGGGTGGCGACGATGACCGGCTTGGCCCACTTGCGGGCCTTGCGGACGATCGTCTTCTGGATGAGCGGCACCTGCTCGAGCGGAATCTCCACTCCGAGGTCGCCGCGGGCGACCATGAAGCCGTCGAAGGCATCGATGATCTCGTCGAGGTTCTCGATGGCCTGGGGCTTCTCGAGCTTGGCGATCACCGGGAGATGCACCCCGGCCTCGTCCATGATCTCGTGGACCCGCGTGATGTCGGCTGCGCGCCGCACGAAGGACAGCGCGATCATGTCGAAGTCATGGGCCAGCGCCCAGCGCAGGTCGTCCTCGTCCTTGGCGGACAGGGCGGGAACCCGCACTGCCACGCCGGGAAGGTTGATGCCCTTGTGGTTGCTGACCGGCCCGGGAACGGTGACCTTGGTCACCACGTCGGTGGCGGTCACTTCCGTCGCCTGCAGGCCGATGTTGCCGTCGTCAATGAGGATCGTGTCGCCGGGCTTGACGTCTCCCGGCAGTCCCTTGTACGTGGTGGATGCGCGATTCGCGTCACCCGAGACGTCGTCGGTGGTGATGGTGAAGGTCTGTCCTGCGGTGAGCTCGACCTGGCCCTCGGAAAAGGTGCCGAGCCTGATCTTGGGGCCCTGGAGATCGGCCAGCAGGCCGACACGCTTGCCCACAGCCTTCATCGCGGCGCGGGTCTCCTCAAGATTCTTGGCGTGTTCGGCGTGGTCGCCGTGGCTCATGTTGAATCGGGCCACGTCAAGGCCCGCTCGAATCATTTCTTCCATTCGCTCCTGGGTCGCCGTGGCGGGCCCGAGCGTACAAATAATTTTGGCTCTACGCACGACTTCAGCCTACCGGAGGCAGGAAAGGAGTCCACACCGGAGCGACCCATGGACAACGCCGGACGCCCCCACCCCCACGGCTCGGCTCACTGTGCGCGCAGGAGCTCGAGCGCCTGCTCCAGGTCATCCGGAGGGCGGGACTCGAATTCCACGTACTCCCCGGTGCCGGGGTGGACGAAACCGAGCCGTGCGGCATGCAGCCACTGCCGGTCCAGGTGCAGCTGGCGGGCCAGCGACGGATCGGCGCCGTAGAGGGGATCGCCCACACAGGCGTGGTGCAGCGCGGAGAAGTGCACCCGGATCTGGTGGGTGCGCCCGGTCTCCAGGTGGACCCTCAGCAGACTGGCGCGACGCATCATCTCGACGGTCTCGTAGTGGGTGACACTCGGACGTCCGCCCGCGGTGACCGCGAACTTCCACTCCGATCCCGGGTGACGGCCGATCGGCGCGTCCACGGTGCCGCGCAACGGATCGAGGTGCCCCTGGACGATGGTCAGGTAGATCTTGGTCACGGTGCGGTCCCGGAAGGCCTGCTTGAGCACCGTGTAGGCATGCTCGGACTTCGCCACCACCATGAGTCCGCTGGTGCCGACGTCGAGCCGGTGCACGATGCCCTGGCGCTCCGAGGCCCCCGAGGTGGATATCCGGAAACCCGCACCGGCCAGCCCGCTCACCACGTCGGGCCCCTCCCAGCCGAGCGAGGGATGCGCCGCGACGCCGGCCGGCTTGTCGACCACGACCACGTCCGCGTCGTCGTGGACGATCCTCATGCCCTCGACCACAGCAGGGCTCACCCGGGCCAGTCTCACCGGCTCGGACAGATCGACGTCGAGCAGTTGCCCCCCGGTCACCCGGGTGGCCGGCTTGCGGACCACCTCGGTGCCGAGCAGCACCCGCCCCTCGTCGATGAGTTCACTGACCCGGGACCTGGTGAGTCCGGTCATCCGGGAGGCTGCCGTGTCGACCCGCTCGCCGTCGAGCCCGTCGGGCACGAGCAGGGTGCTCACCGGGAACCCTCGGGCCGCGAGTCGTCGTGCCGTCCCGACCGCAGGACATGGATGACGAAGAGCACCGCGGCGCAGGTGATGAAGATGTCGGCGACGTTGAAGACCGCGAAGTACCGGACCGCGATGAAATCCACCACGTGCCCACGGAACACGCCCGGCGGGCGCAGCATGCGATCCGCGAGGTTCCCGGAGATGCCGGCCACGATCATCCCGGCGCAGACGCTGGCCAGCCAGCCCCTGGCTCGGGGCCACACCCAGACGAACATGACGCACAGCGCAGCAAGCGCCAGCAGGCTGAACACGATCGTGGCGGAGGAACCCATGCTGAAGGCCGCGCCCGAGTTGAAGATCAGCTCCAGGCTCACCCAACCGCCCAGGAGACTCGTCGTCGGGACGCCGGCGCTGAGGTGGGCGAGCGCCAGGGCCTTGGTGATCCGGTCCAGCGTGAAGCCGACCAGGGCCACCAGCACCATGACGGTGCGCGTGCGCCGCAGCTGCGCCCGGGTGTCCGTGGGACCGGCCTCGATCAGCGCCGTTCCAGACGTTGCTTGCACTTCACGCACATCGTCGCCTTGGGGAAGGCCTGCAGCCGGGCCTTCCCGATCGGATTTCCGCAGTTCTCGCACAGACCGAACTTCCCGTCGTCGAGACGACGCAGCGCCGACTCGTTCTGCTCGAGGAGCTCGCGGGCATTCGCGTTGAGGCTGAGCTCCTGGTCACGCTCGAAATTCGACGAGCCCACGTCGGCGGGGTCCTTGCCGGCCCCGTCGCTCCCCTCGCCCATCAACGTGGCCAGCTCGGCATCGGAGACCTCGAGGGCCTTGCGCATCCGCTGGACCTCGGCCACGAGCTCGGCACGGACCTCGGCGAGCTCGTCCTCGGTCCAGGGGTCTTCCCCGGCGAGGACGGGCAGATCAGCCGCGACGTGAGTCACTGCGTTGCCATTCGCTGCCATCAGTTCCAACTCTCTGTCTCGATGTGTGGCTGATGGCTGACGATACACCGGCTGTCAAGCCCAGATGTGCTCAGTCCTTCTTCTCGGAGAGCAGTGCGTCGATGCGCGGCGTGTCACCGTCGTTCTCGGGCACCAGGTGCAGGCCCTTGAGCGATTCCAGCTGCTTCTGCAGGTGGGTGGTGATGCTGGTGCGGTAGTCGCTCTCGAAACCGCGCAGCTGGGAGAGCCGCTTGGCCAGCGAGTCGCGCTCGCTCTCGAGTGCCGCGAACAGCTCCTTGCGCTTCTCCGCGACCTCGCCGTCGAGGGCATCCGCACGCTGCTGCGCCTCGTGGGTGACGCGGTCGGCATTGTTGCGGGACTCGTAGTCCAGACGGGCCGCCTTCTGGGTGGCGTCCTCGACCATGTTGTCCGCCTGGCCCTTGGCCTCGGTGCGGAGCTGGTCGGTCTCGGACTGGACCTTGGCACGCAGCTCATCGGCATGCTGCTTGGCCTCGGCGACCAGCTGGTCGGCTTCCTTGGTCGACATCTCGAGCAGCCGGGCGGCCCAGGGGCCTGCCTCGTCCGCCGCGGTGACCACGACGTGCTGGGTGCCACTGGCATTCGGGGCCGGCTGGACGGGGACGGCCGCCGACTTGGTCTGCGAGTTCTGCAGCTGGGCGCGCACCTGGGCGGCCTCGCGCTGGGCGGCCTCCAGCTGGCTGCGCAGCTGATCGGCGGTGGTACGAAGCTGCTCGTTCTCGGAGGTGAGCTGCTGGCTCGCCGCGGAGCTCTTGTCCCCGGTGGAACGGAGCTGGTCGAGCTGCTCGCGAAGGTGCTGGTTCTCGCCGTTGAGACGCTCGACCTCGGAGTTGAGGTGGTCCCGGTCCGCAGTCAGCTCGCCGATCCGGCCATCGTCCTGGGCAACGGCCGGCGCCGTGCCCGGGTTCTTCCCGAGCTTCTCGTTCTCGTCGACCAGCTGTGCATAGCTGATCTCGAGTTCGTCCATGAACTTGTCGACAGAACTGGCGCGGTAGCCATCCTCATTGGGCTTTCGCGCCATGGGGAAGCGAATACTGCGAACCTCGTCGATGGACAGCGTCATTGTGCGCTCCAAACCTCGCTGCTATGAATCGATCCTGCCCGCACATGCGGGGTCTTCGGATGAGATTACCCTGAACCGGCTTTCTCGACTAACACAGTGCCCCATGCAGCGCGCCGATTCAGAAGATGTACCAGATCAGCCGCTGGGCGATGATCACCGCGAAGACCACCACCAGGAAGCCGATGTCCAGGCCGATGGAACCGATCCGCACCGGTTTGACGAACCTGCCGACGAACTTCAACGGTGGATCGGTGAGCGTGTAGATCGTCTCGAAGATGACCAGCAGGACGCCCTTGGGCCGCCATCCCGGGGCCAGCAGGGGCAGCCAGGAGAGCACCATCCGGGCGAAGAGCACGTACAGGTAGATGTTCAGGAGGGTGATGAGCACCCGGCCGACGACGAGGAGGTCCACGGGCTCAACTCTGGTTGAAGAAGCTCGAGGTTGCCAAACGCTGCTTGTCCTCGGCCGTCACGTGGACATTGTGCGGGGTGAGCAGGAAGACCTTGCTCGTCACCCGGTCGATCGAGCCGTGCAGCCCGAAGATGAGGCCGGCAGCGAAGTCGACCAGACGCTTGGCGTCGGAGTCGTCCATGTCGGAGAGGTTCATGATCACCGGCGTGCCGTCGCGGAAGTTCTCGCCGATGGTGCGGGCCTCGTTGTAGGTGCGCGGCCGGACGCTGATGATCCTCGCCAGATCAGCGGTCTGGGTGACCTGCTGGTGGCTCTGCCCGGACTCGAGTGAGGCCTGGTTGGGCGCTTGGCCGACCTCGTGCAACTGGCCCAGCTCGGCCTGCTCGCCCTCGGGTGCGGTCTGGCTCTCGACGTAGACCGACTCGCTGTACTCCTCCTGCGCTGCCTGGTCCTCGTCGAAACGATCATCACCGACAAGGCCGAGCCACACTGCGGCCTTCTTGATCACTTCCGGCATGACGAGCCCCTTCTCGGTCGCGCCACGGGTCCTCTGGGCCCACGGCACTGATGAGGTTACCCGGTCAGCCCCCGGCGACGGGACCGACGTGCCCGGCGGCGCGCCAAATCAGGCCGATCTGATTTCCGGTCCGGCCGTGATCACCGCGATGGCTGAAGAAGCGCTCGTCGGTACGGGTGCAGGGGTCCATCCGGTGCACCTCCACGCCGTCCTCCTCGAGGACCTGCTGGGCGCCGGCGCCGAGGTCGAGGGAGGGGGTGCCCCAGCTCGTCCGGCAGCGCAACGCGGGGATCTGGGCGCAGGCCTGCCGCTGCATCGACCCGGGGACCTCGTAGCAGTGCCCGCAGATGTGCGGACCGATCCAGGCCTGCAGATGGCTCGCCCCACGCGCCCGCATGGCGCCCACGGTGGCCTGCAGCACACCACCGAGCAGACCGACCCGCCCGGCATGGGCGGCCCCGATGATGCCGGCCGCGCCGTCGGCGAGCAGCACGGGGACGCAGTCGGCGACCCGTACCGCAAGAGGGATGCCCGCCAGACCGGTGACCTGGGCATCGGCATGGCTGAGCGGCTCGACGCCCTCGACCCGGTCCCCCAGCCAGGAGTCGTCACCGAGGGAATGCGCGGCATCGCCCTCCACCGCCTTGACGGTGTGGCCGTGGACCTGCCTGACCGTCGAGACCGGACCGGTCCCGAGGCGTTCGCGCAGGGCCGCCATGTTGGTGCGCAGGTCGCCCAGCGCGTCCTCGTCGGTGTGACCCAGGTTGAAGGAGGCGAACTGCCCGGTCGAGGCACCGCCGAGCCGGTCGGTGAACGCCAGGCCGATTCCGTCGGCCCCGGGTCCACTCAGCTCGGCGAACACGGCAGGCTCACTTGAGGAAGTCGGGAACGTCCAGTTCGTCGTCGTCGGGAGGCGGCAGGACGACGCGCGGCTGCTGGGGGCGCGGAGTCTGACGGGTCGGCTCCTCGGACTCGGGCGCCGCGGCATCGCGGATGGGGGTCCGGGAGGTGGCTGCCGGCGCGCTCGCCGGGCGCTGCTGCGCCG
>JBAQVA010000074.1:0-1735 GCA_049297835.1 Propionibacterium sp. | reverse complement strand
TGCGCAGCATGATGGGTGCCGCCGATCTGGTGGTCATCGGGGAGCGCAACTCCTATCCGGTGGCGCTGCACCTGCGCCAGCAGCTCGTCCAGCTGCGCCGGGGCACGCACCTGCTGCCGCTGCCCGGCCAGACACTCGGGGAGGACCTGGTGGGGGTGGGCCCCGGGGACACCGTCGTGCTGGTCGGGCTGCGTCGCCGCACCTCGGGTTTCGGCCGACAGCTGCGCCAGTGCGTCGAGTCGAGGGCCGATGTCGTGCTCATCGCCGACAATTCCGCACGCCGCTATGAGCGCGAGGTCACGCACTTCCTGCCCTGCTCGCTGGATTCGTCGGGCCCGTTCAGCACCTACGCCTCGGCGATGTCACTGGTGGCGATGATCGCGAACGAGGCCAGCGCGATGGTCGGCGCCCAGGGACGCCGCCGGGTGGGACTCATCGCGGCGAGCTACCAGGAGCTCGACGAGATAGAGAGCAGCTGAACCCTGCTCCCCGCCAGCGAGGAGCAGACGACGGCCGGTCAGCTCAGCGCGGCAAAGAGTTCCGCAGCAGGCCGGCGCGGGCCGGTGAAGAAGGGGATCTCGTTGCGCACATGGCGCCGGGCCCCGGTGGCGCGCAGGTGGCGGATGAGGTCGACGATCCGGGTGAGCTCGTCGGACTCCAGCGCGAGCAGCCACTCGTAGTCCCCCAGCCCGAAGGCCGCCAGCGTGTTGGCGTGGACGTCCTTGAAGTCCTGGGCGGCACGGCCGTGCTCACCGAGCAGGGTGCGCCGCTCGCCCTCGCCGAGCAGGTACCAGTCGTAGCTGCGGTCGAAGGGGTAGACGCAGACATAGCCCAGCGGCGCGAGGCCGGCCACGAAGGCGGGCATGTGAGAGGCGTTGAACTCGGCCTGACGGTGCACGCCCACCGCCGACCAGACCGCCGAGAGGCTCGCCCCGATCGTGCTGGCGAGCACCGTGCGGTAGGCCTCCTGGAGGATCTCGGGTGTCGGTGCCAGCCACCAGACCAGCACATCGGCATCGGCCCGGAAGCCGGAGACGTCGTACCAGCCGCGGGTGGTCAGGCCGTCGAGACCGGCCAGGGCCGCCTCGAGCTCGGCCACGGCGCGGGATCTTTCCTGCTGCCCGGCCGGCAGCGCTGAACTCGCCTTGAAGACGCTGTACATGGCGTAGTGGATGGTGGTTTCGGGGGCCCCCTCCCGGCTTGCCGGGGTTGGGCTCTCGGGCGCGTGGACGCTGCTCATGTCGGCGGATCCTCTACTGTGTCTCGACTCGACGTACTTCCGTGGGTCAGGCTATCCGATCCTTGTTAGGGCGTCCTAAGTCAGCGAGTGCGTCGTGCCGGCGGCTGCTCCCGCCGTGGTCGGCCCGGGCGCCCCGGGACGCTCAGGACACCCCCGCATGGTCCGGCAGGGGCGCCGCGCGACGCACCGCGTCCGGCTCGGCGTCCCTCGTGGACCGGTGGCTCGGCAGGCCCAGGGCGAGCAGCGAGGCGAGGACTCCCACGGCGCAGCCGAAGAGCAGGACGGTGTGCAGGGCCGCCAGCGAGGGCACCGAGTAGCTGCCGAGCTGGTTCGTCGAGGACGCGAGCAGCCCACCGATGACGGCGCCCGCGGTGCTCGTCCCGATGGCTCGGCACAGCGTGTTGAAGCCGTTCGCGGAGGCGGTCCGGGAGACCGGGACGGCGTCCATGATGATCAGCGGGATGGCGGCGTAGGCCGTGCCGAGCCCGATGTTGC
>JBAQVA010000073.1:0-13094 GCA_049297835.1 Propionibacterium sp. | reverse complement strand
GGGGCTCCCGATCCTTGACACAGTTCTGCACATCTCGCCCATGCTTCTCTGCCTGTCCGCGCTCGCGCACCCCGTGCGGGAGTCATCCTTCCTTCGCGAACCCCGTGCGCGAGTCCTCCGTCGTGGACGCCTTCCGTGGCCAGGGTGACGAGGCTGTGACCGGCCGGTCCCTGCCGCGAGGAGGAGCTCCGGGGGCGGCCCCGCGGGCCGGGCACGATGCCTGCCCCACCCTGCCCGGCGGCCGGGGCGCCTGGGCAGGGTCACGGCACGTGAACGGGGCGCGTACACCTCCGTATCCGGGTGCCCCGGAATCTGTTTGCAATGTCGCAGAACCCGCGATTATGATCGACACAGTTGTTTTCGAAAGGGCGACCATGAACACATTGCGCAGGAGTGCAGCGGCCGGTGCCGCGGTGCGTGCCCGCAGCTGTGCGTCGTCCTGTTGTTGTCGATAGCGGACCCGCCAGCATCCAGGGCCCGGCCGTATGCCGCCGGAGTTCCTGGTCACCAGATTTTCTGAGGCCTCGCTCAATTGCCTTGTCAGACCGGACTTCCTGTAGTCCTGTGGGCTGACGGCCAGCTGCTGGAGTTCCCCGGCGATTCCTACTGCCGGGCTCTCTGATTTCCGGGATGCAGTGCCTTTCGCACATTCTGTGCATTTCTGCGCCCGGCGCCAATCATCAATTCTTCCCATTCGTGCTGCCCGGATTTTCCGTGCGGCCGGCCGAATTCATCGTCCAGGAGAACATGTCATGACCACTCTCACTGCCGGGCTCGAAACCGACCTGAACGCCAGGCCGGAGCATGCATCGCGTTCGGTGATGCCGGAGACGAATGTCGAGCAGACTCCCGACGGGGCCTTCCGCAGGCAGCGGAACTGGTTCACCGGTCACTTCGGGCACGGCCCGGGCAAGGTCGAGCCCGAGCCGGGACGCTATCTGCTCCTCGGCAGCGTGGGCTGCGGGTGGAACCGTCGTCAGCTCATCACGCTGCGCCTGCTGGGACTCACCGAGGCCGTCCCCTTCGTGCTGCTCACCGGGCGCGACGACAAGGGCTGGCGGATCGCCCGTCACGACAACGACCTCACCGAGCGCTTCGGCACCGACCTGCTCAACGACTTCTACCGGCGCACCGATCCCGAGTTCCGGGGCCGGGGCACCTCCCCGACCGTCCTCGACTCGCAGACCGGCACCGTGGTGACGAACAACTACCACCCGCTGAGCAACGAATGGGAGACGGCCTGGAAGCAGTTCCAGTCGCCCGACGCACCCGATCTCTACCCCGAGGAGCTCCGGGCCGAGATCGACCTGCTCAACCAGCAGATCTTCGACGACGTGAACAACGGCACGTACAAGGTGCTCTTCGCCACCGACCCGGGCGCGGCACGCGTCGCCAAGCAGGTCTTCGAGGCACGGCTGGCCGACTTCGACTTCCGCCTGGCCTCGCGCCGCTATCTGTTCGGCGACCGCCTCACCGACTCCGACGTGCGCCTGTTCGTCACGCTGTCCTCCTACGAGCGTGGCTACCGCCCGGGGATCGCCGCGTTGTTCGGGGAGTCCGGGACCGCGCACCTCCAGGACTTCCCGAACCTGTGGGCCTACGCCCGCGACCTGTTCGCGCAGGGTTTCGTCGACGACCGGGAGCTGTACTTCCTGGCACTGCTGCCCGGGCCCTCGGGCGAGTACATCGGCGGCAGCCCCTTCACCGAGGGCAGCTCGCTGCCCGATCCCGTCGCGGCCCTCGCCGCCTGGCGCGAGCCCGCCGGACGCGAGCAACTCGGCGGCTCCGCGCTGTACTCCGGGCCCGGCGCCGGCGGCTCCTCGGAACTGTGGCGGTACGAGTTGTGAGCGCGGTGGGTCTTCCCGCCGCCGTACCGGCACCGGCGACGGGCCGAGGGGGACGGGTGCTCGGGATCGTCGTGCGCCGCCTGCTCGGCGCCCTCGTGGTGCTGTGGGCGGCGGTCACGCTGACCTTCGTGGCGGTCCAGCTCGCCCCGGGCGACACCGTCTCGCTGCTGCTCGGCGAGAACCGGGACGACCCCGCGCTGAGGGCGCAGACGATCGAGCGCTGGGGGCTGAACCAGCCGCTGTGGGTGCAGTACCTCACCTACATCAGGAGAATTCCCAGCGGTGACCTGGGGATCTCCTACAGCCTGCGGCAGCCGGTCTCCCAGCTCATCTGGTCCAACATCGGGCCGACGTTCACGCTGGCCGCGGTCGCCGCCCTGGCGGCGGTCGTGATCGCCGTGGTGGCCGCCGTGGTCACCACCGCCCCCGTGCGCTGGCTGCGTCCGCTCGCCTCCTGCTACGAGCTCGTCGTGCTCTCGGCACCGCCCTTCTGGCTGGCGATCATCCTGCTGTGGCTCTTCTCCTTCCAGCTGGGCTGGTTCTCGATCGTCCGGCAGGACAGCTGGCAGGCGCTGGTCCTGCCGGCGGCCTCCCTCGCGCTGCCGATCGGGGCCTACCTCAGCCAGGTGCTCGTCAGCGGGATCGAGCACGCGATGGACCAGCCGTTCATCACCACCACCCGGGCGCGCGGCAGCTCACACCTCGCGGCCCGCGCCAGGCATGCCCTGCGTCATGCCGCGCTGCCCGCCCTGCACATGCTCGGACTCATCGTCGGCTCGCTGCTCGGCGGGGCGGTGATCGTCGAACAGGTCTTCGGGCGGGCCGGGCTCGGCCAGCTGCTGGTGGACGCGGTGACGGTCAAGGACATTCCCCTGATCCTCGGCGTCACGCTCGTGACGACCGCCACCTTCGTGCTCGTCTCAACCCTCGTGGACCTCCTGGGGACCCTCATCGATCCGCGTGCGACAAGGGAGTATTCAGCATGACTGCGTTGTCCGTGGCCACCGGCGGGAGATTCGCCCCGGCCCCACCGCGATGGTTGCGCACAGTGCGGCCGTCGCTGGTGATCGCCCTCCTGGTGCTCCTGCTCGCGGTCGTGGCGGCGGTCTCGCCCGGGCTGCTGACCAGCGAGGATCCCCTGCATGCGAACCCGCTGGCCTCCCGGCAGCCACCGAGTGCCGCCCATCTCGCCGGGACGGACATGCAGGGCCGCGATGTGCTCACCAGGATCATCTACGGCGCCCGCTATTCATTGCTGATCGGGCTCGGCGCCACCCTGGTGGCCGTCGGTCTCGGCGTCGCGCTCGGTGTGCTGGCCAGCATCGGGCCCCGATGGTTCGACCAGCTGGTGACTCGTGCCGTCGACGTCGTGGCGGCCTTCCCGGAGGTCCTGCTGGCGCTGCTGATGATCGCCCTGAGTGGCCGTGGGGCCCTCAACCTGGCCCTGGCGCTGGGAGTCGCCGGTCTGCCGAAGTACGCACGGACGATGCGGGCGAACATCCAGCAGGCCCGGGCGTCCGGATATGTGGAGCAGGCCGTCACCTTCGGCAGTTCCGGATGGCAGCGCCTCGTCAGACATGTGCTGCCCAATGCCCTGGGGCCGCTTCCGGTGATGATCACCATCGGCTTCGGCGGCGCGATCATCGGTTCCTCCGGGCTCAGCTTCCTGGGTCTCGGGCCCCAGCCACCCGCCGCGGAGTGGGGCCTGATGCTCGCCGAGAGCCGCAACTACCTGCGTCAGACCTGGTGGACAGGGGTCTTCCCCGGCATCGCCCTCACCGCGGTGGTCATGGCGGCAACGGTGCTCGGGCGCCATCTGCAGGCGCGGTACGAACGGAGGCAGGCATGACGACGCTCGCAGCCCGGCCCACGCACATCACGCCCGCCCCCGACACCCCGCCGTTGCTCAGCGTGCGCGGCCTGGACGTCCGCTTCACCGGGCGCCGCCACGTCCACGCGGTCCACGGACTCGACCTCCAGATCTCGCCGGGGGAGTGCGTCGCCATCGTGGGCGAGTCCGGTTCGGGCAAGTCGGTGACCGCGCGCACACTCGTGGGACTCACCGGCCGAGGAGCCCGCGTGAGCGCCGACGAGTTCCTCATCGACGGGGTGGACGCCCAGAGGCTGTCCGAGTCCGGCTGGCGGCGCATCCGCGGGCGCAGCATCGGACTGGTCCTCCAGGATGCGCTCAGCTCGCTCGACCCCCTGCGCACGGTGCGGCGCGAGGTGGGGGAGGTCATCACCAACCACCGTCTCGTCCCCAGGCGGCAGTTGCGCGCCCGGGTCGACGAGGTGCTGCGGGAGGTCGGTTTCCCCGACCCCGAGACCCGCGCAGCCCAGTATCCCCACCAGCTCTCCGGGGGGCTGCGCCAGCGTGCGCTCATCGCTGCTGCCCTCGCGGGCGGCCCGAGGCTGCTGGTCGCCGACGAGCCGACGACCGCCCTCGACGTGACCATCCAGGCCCAGATCCTCCGCCTGCTTCGCCAGACCTGCGACGAGGGAACGGCCCTGCTGCTCATCTCCCACGACCTCGCCGTGGTCTCGAGCGTGGCCGACCGCGTGGTCGTCATGAAGTCGGGAACCGTGGTCGAGTCCGGCCCCACCGAGCGGGTGCTCGGCGATCCCCGGGACGACTACACGAAGCTGCTGTTGCGGGCGGTTCCCTCGGCGGCCACGAGGGGCCGGCGGCTCAGCGAGGACGATGCCCCGGAGCAGCCGCAGCAACGCCCTGCCGGCGACACCGGCCCGGTGGTCCTGGCGGCCGATGGGGTGCACAAGGCATTCGAGCTCCCGGGCGGCCGGCGGCTGGTCGCCGTCGACGGCGTGAGCCTGACCGTGCGCGCCGGACAGAAGCTCGGCATCGTCGGCGAATCCGGATCGGGCAAGAGCACGCTCGCCCGGATCCTGCTGGGTCTCCAGGCACCCGATGCGGGGACCGTCCAGGTGCTCGACACCGACTGGGACACCGCCAGGCGCCAGCGCCTCCCCGAGATCCGTCGGGCCGTGCAGTTCGTCTCGCAGGATCCACTGGGCTCCTTCGACCCACGGTTCACCGTCGAGGAGATCATCGACGAGCCGCTGAGGGGAGTGCTCGTCGGCGCCGAACGCGCCGCACGGGTGCGCGAGGTGCTCTCGCTGGCCCACCTCGACGAGGACCTGCTCGCGGTCTCCCCGCGCGAGCTCTCCGGCGGTCAGCGCCAGCGGGTGAGCATCGCCCGGGCACTGGCGCTGCGCCCCGCAGTGCTCATCTGCGACGAGCCGGTCTCGGCTCTCGACGTGTCGATCCAGGCGCAGATCCTCGACCTGCTCGACGACCTCAACCGCCGGACCGGTGCCTCCCTGGTGTTCATCTCCCACGACCTGTCCGTGGTGCACCACCTGGTGGACGACGTGATCGTCATGCAGAACGGCCGGATCGTTGAGTCAGGCCTTGTCACCGACGTGTTCGCCGCCCCCCGGCAGCCCTACACGCAACGCCTGCTGGATGCGGTGCCGAAGCCCGTGGGCAGGAGGGCCGGGTGAACCCCGTCCGCACTCCCCGGCGGCGATGTCGGCGGTGATCGAGCTGCCGTCCACCGGCTGCCCCACGCGCAGCCAGCAGCAGAGTCCCCGGCCGTCCCCTCCCGTCACGATCTCCAGGAGTCACCAGTCATGAACAACCCCCCTGCCAGCAATCCGACGCGCATCAGCCGACGCAGTCTCGGCGTCATGGCGCTCGTCACCTCCGCCTCGATGGCGCTCGCCGCCTGCTCGTCCAACGGCACCGCGCTGGGCGCCGAGGGCAGCGGCTCAGCCACGCCGGTGAACGGCGGAACCCTCTACTGGGGCATCGAGACGGCCCTGTCGACGGTCAACCCGCACCGGAACGGGCAGGACAAGGCCAGCCCCATCCTGCGCAATGTCTTCGACTCCTATGTGCACCGCAAGGAGTCCGGCGACTACGAGCCCTGGCTGGCGACGTCCTACGACATCAGCAGCGACGGCACCCAGGTCACATTGACGCTGCGTGAGGATGTGACCTTCAGCGACGGGCAGCCACTGAACGCAGATGCGGTGGTGGCCAATTTCACCAAGCTGACCACGAAGGGCTATCTGACCTCGACCCCCAGCGGGCTGCAATTCCTCAGCTCGTTCACGAAGGTGGCCGACAACAAGGTCCAGTTCACGCTGTCCAAGGCCGACACCCTCTTCCTGCTCTATCTGTCGACGCCCGCCTCCAGCCCACTCTCGCCGGCCTCGCTCGCCAAGGCGCAGACCGTGCTGGAGAGCGGCGGGCCCGAGGTGGCGGGGATCGGCCCGTTCGTCGTGACGGCGTTCACGCCCAAGACCGAGCTCGACCTCGCCAGGCGGGCCGACTACCAGTGGGCGCCCAGCTCGCTGGTCAACGGCCAGAAGGCCGCCCACCTGGACAAGTTGATCTACCGCACCTTCACCGAGGGCAGCACCCGCACCGGAGCCCTGCAGCAGGGGCAGGTGCAGATCTCCTCCGACATCCAGCCGCTCGACGTCTCGGTCTTCCAGAAGGGCTCGGGCTTCAGCTACGAGCGGCAGCCGGTGGGCGGGCTGCCCTACAGCCTCTACCTGAATGTCTCGAAGGCCCCCTTCGACGACATCCGGGTGCGCCAGGCCTTCGTCAAGGGTTTCGATCTCGGCCCGATCGTGAACAGCATCTACGGCGGGGCGTTCGACCAGGCGAAGGCCCCGATCAGCGTCAAGGGGCCCTTCGCCGACAACTCGCTGCTCGGCGGATACGCACTGGGCATAGCCGGCGCCAACAAGCTGTTGGACGAGGCCGGCTGGTCGGCCCGTGACAGCAGCGGGATCAGGACGAAGGACGGGAAGACGCTCACCGTGCGCGCGGTATCGGGCTCCGACTACGTGCGCGAGAGCCGCGACCAGCTGAACATCGCCATCGGCGCAGCCCTGAAGCAGAACGTCGGGATCGACTACCAGTTCCAGATCGTCGACTCCGGAACCGAGTCGGCCCGGGCCAAGGCCAACGACTACGAGGTCTTCGACAACTCCTACGGCGGCGCGGATCCCGGTGTCGGCCTCGACCTGCTCTACTCGTCCGATCCGACGAGAGGATTCATCGCCAGGGGCAAGTTCAACAACGCGACCCTCGACGGGCTGCTGGACAAGGGCCGGTTCACCAACGACCTCGCCGTGCGCAAGCAGGTCTACAAGGACCTCCAGAAGCTGGTGACGGACAACTTCTACGTCGTTCCGCTCTACCAGACACAGGACAACCTGGCGGCTGTCGCGAAGGTGCACGGAGTCACCATCGACCCCGCCCCCGGGCAGCCCTTCGGTGCCTTCACGACCTGGCTGGAGTCCTGATGGCCGCGGGCAGGGACATGTCCTCGGGTGCCCCGCAGGCGTCCGGGAGGAACTGACAGATGGTGGATCCCCAATTCGCCCGGCGCGCGCTGGACCCTCCCCCGCAGACCCCGGACCGGGTGATCGGCGCCTCACGACTCTTCGAGCGTCCGGACCGCCCGCCCGTTCCCGAGGGGGCGGTGGCGATCGTCGGGGGGAGGGTCGCCTGGGCGGGCCCCCGGGCCGCGCTGCCCGAGGACTACCGGCAGCTGCCCGAGACCCGTCACCCGGGCGGGACCATCCTGCCGGGCCTCATCGAGACGCACGCGCACCTCGGCTCGGCCACCCGCACCTTCGTCCCGCAGGTTCCCGATCCGGCGCTGCACGACCAGGCCTGGCAGGCGCTGTTCTCGGTCACCACCGCCCGCCAGCTGGCTTCCGTGGGCGTGACCACGGTCCAGTCGCTGGGCGCCCTGCAGTACTCGGACGTGGCACTGCGGGAGGCCATCCGCGGTGGCCAGCTGGCCGGGCCCAGGATCGTGGCCGCCGGTCCGCAGCTCACCACCACCGGTGGGCACTCCTGGATCAACGGCGGCGAGGTGGACTCGGTCGACGACATCCGCCGCGCCGTCCGGCTGCACCACAAGGCCGGGACGGACCTGGTCAAGGTCATGGCGACCGGGGGATTCATGACCGCCGCGAGCCTGCCCTGGAACCCGCAGTTCACCACCGCGGAGCTGAGGGTGATGGTGGACGAGGCGCACCGGCTCGGCAAGCACACCGCGGCCCACGCCCACGGCACCGAGGGCATCCGCCGTGCCGTCGACGCCCACATCGACTATCTCGCCCACGCCAGCTTCGTGGACGCCGACGGGCGCACGCGATTCGACCCTCGGCTGGCCGACAGGATCGCCGAGCAGGGCATCTTCGTCGACACCTGCAGCCCGCCGTCCTGGCCGCCGGTGCCGGGCGAGACCCTCACCCCGCGTGCCCTGGAGCTGTACCAGCACGGGGTGGGTCTGGTGACCGGTCACGACATCGGCGCGGTCCTGCCGCCGAGCGGATACACCTTCGGTCTCAGGCAACTGCACGCATCGGGGATCCCGCGCGCCGAGGTGCTCACCGCGGCCACCACCCGTGCGGCTGCCGCGGTGGGGCTGGAGGGCGTCACCGGGGAGCTCGTGGCCGGTCGCAGCGCGGATCTCATCGTCACCGACGGCGATCCGCTCGCCGACCTCGATGCCCTCGACCATCTGCTCGAGATCGTCATCGAAGGGCGCTCCTTCGCGCCGGATCCGGTGACGGCATTCGACCCGGCCCGCCTCGGGTCCCCGGACGCGCCCGGCGGGCCCGGCGAGGTCCGGGCCCGGTGGAACAGTCGATGGCGCTCGCGGCGGGCCGAGGGATGAGTGCCCCGCAGGGAAGCGCTCGCACGCACACGGACAGATCCGGAATCGAGGAGTTGCGATGAGCACGACGGCGCGGGGTGCCCGTGAGGCAGCCCCGGTGGACTTCGACCGATACGGGACGATCTACGCGCCCCGGGGCGGCGCCGAACCGGCGCCCCAGGGCACCCAGTCCGCCTATCCGTTCAGGGGCCGGATCAACCCCGACGGGCCCTTCGCCCCGGCATCCGGCCGCTACCACCTCTACGTCTCGCTGGCCTGCCCGTTCGCCCATCGCTCCCTGATCGTGCGGGCGCTCAAGGGGCTGGAGGACGCGGTGAGCATCTCCGTCGTCGACCCGCTCAGGGACGGACGGGGATGGGCCTTCCGTTCCGGTCCCGGCCAGACGCTCGACACTGCCGGAAATGGCTTCCGCTTCCTCAGCGAGGCCTACGAGGCGTCCACCTCCGAGGGTCGCTACACGGGTCGCGTCTCCGTGCCACTGCTCTGGGACAAGCAGGAGCACCGCGCGGTGGCCAACTACTACCCGACCATCACCCTCGACCTGGACACCCAGTTCGACCAGTGGGCCCGCCACCCGGAGGTGGATCTGTACCCGGCGGATCTGCGCGCCGACATCGATGCGCTCGACGAGCGCATCGGCGAGCACGTGAACCACGGGGTGTACCACGCCGGTTTCGCACGTACCCAGGACACGTACGAGGCCGGGTACCGGGAGGTCTTCGACACCCTGGACGAACTGGAGGAGCGGCTGGCCCGAGGTGGCCCCTACCTGTTCGGTGATCGCCTCACCGAAGCCGATGTGCGGCTGTGGGTGACGCTTGCCCGCTTCGACAGCGTCTACCACGGGCATTTCGGGGTCAATCGTCAACGACTGGTCGACTTCCCGGCGCTGTGGACCTATGCGCGTCGGCTCCATGCGATTCCGGCGTTCTCGGGCACCACAGACTTCGACCACATCAAGCGCCACTACTACGGAACCCAGCGGCACATCCACCCCACCGGCATCGTCCCGCTGGGCCCGGACATCGACTGGCGGATCCCCGCAACCAGATCGGCCACCTACCCTGGCGAGGGGGAAAAATGACCGATCCTGTCATCCGCGAGTCCCGACCCGACGAGTACGACGACGTCGCCCGGCTCCTGCTGCGCGCCTACACCAGCTCGTACGCGAACACCGCCGAGTACCTGGACAGTCTGCGCCACGTCGCCGAGGTGGTCCCCCGCCAGCAGATCTGGGTCGCCCTCGACGCCGGGCGGCTGGTGGGTGCCGTGCTCATCCCGGCCCCGGGCGTCGAGCCCGCCCCGATCACCGGCGAGGACGGCGTGCTCCACCCGGCGCCGGCCGACGAGCTCGAGTTCAACAAGCTCGCGGTCGACCCGGACGCCCGCCACGGCGGAGTGGCCAAGGCCCTCGTCGCGAAGGCGGTCGACATCGCCCGCGAGCGGGGGATCGCGCGGATCGGCATCCACTCCGGTCCACAGATGACCGCCGCGCACGAACTCTACGAGCGCCTCGGCTTCCGGCGCCGACCCGAGCGGGAGACGCTCGTCGTCGACGGCGGCCAGCGGCTGCGCGTGTACACCTACGACATCCCAGGAGGAGAAGTGCCCGATCTGCCGAACCCGGCCGACGTCAACACCCGCCCACGAGGCGAGGTCGGTGAGTCGATCTTCCGCCGTGAACAGACTGACGACGGCTCCTTCAAGCGTCAGCCGAATCGCTTCACGGCGCGTTTCAGCACCGGCGAGCTGCCGGTGGAGGCCGGCCGCTACCGGCTGGTGATCTCGGCCGAATGCGGCTGGTCGCGCCGCCAGATCATCGTGCGCAGGCTGCTCGGCCTGCAGGACGCCATCTCGATCGCCTATGTCTCGGGGCGCGGGGCGGACGGCGGCTGGGTCTTCGCCGACCAGCCCGGCGGGAAGGATGCGGTGCTCGGCATCGCCGGCCTCAACGAGGCCTACCACACCGCAGATCCGGACTACGACGGTCGCGGCACGGTCCCGTCGCTCGTCGACACGCAGACCGGCAAGGTCGTCACGAACGACTACCACGTGCTCAGCCTGGAGCTGGAGACCGCCTGGAAGCCCTTCCACGGCGAGGATGCCCCGGAGCTGTACCCCGAGGACCTGCGCCCGCGGATCGACCTGCTCAACCAGCAGCTCTTCGACGACGTGAACAACGGCCCCTACAAGGTGCTCTTCGCGACCCGGCCGGAGGCGGCCGAGGCGGCCCGGCAGGTCTTCGAAGCCAGGCTGCGCGACCTCGACCACCGTCTGACCAGCCGCCGCTTCCTGTTCGGGGAACGCCTCACCGACTCCGACATCCGGCTGTTCTCCACCCTCGCCAGCTTCGACCAGACCTATGTCACCGGATACCCCGAGCAGCTCCGCGACCGGGCGCTGCGCGTCCACGAGCTCCCGCACCTGTGGGCCTACATGCGTGACCTCTTCCAGACCCCCGGTTTCGTCGACGAACGCGACACCGAGGCGCTGGGCATCACCCCGCGTGCCGACGGCAGCTACCTCGGGGGCTTCGGTGAGCCGGTGCCCGCGGCGGACGACCCCGGGCGTCTCGCCTCCTGGCAGCAACCTGCCGGACGCGAGCAACTCACCGGCTCAGCGGTGACGGCCGGCCCCGGAGGCGCGGGGACGGACACGCTGTGGACCTTCGCCAGCTGAGCCCGGGCTGCTCCCGCCGGCGTGGATGAGCCGACGACTGCCGGCTGGCATGCTCATCGGCCCGATCCGCGCCAGGCGGCGAGTGTGTCGTGCCGCTGGCCCGGGCGGGCGTACAGACTGCCCCGGATGTACTCGCCAGAAGGGCCCGGCGCCACACCCAGGTGGTAGGCCTCGCGCTGGTCCATGAAACCCAGCGCGAACAGCTCGCGGGCATGGGCCCACAGGGCGGGGAAGTCGTCCAGGTGACGCACGCGGCTCTCACCGAGCGCCACGACGAGCCGCGGACGGTGCACACGCTCGTAGTCGGACAGCAGGACGAACAGCTCGACCTCGGCTGCGGTGAGTCGCTCGCCGAAGAGGAAGCGGCGACCGGCCAGCCGGGCGTCCAGCTCGGACAGGCGCGCCCCGGCGGCGGTGGCGGCCTCCCGGCGGTCGGCGCGCCGCTCGGCGGTGCTCGCGACGACGCCCAGGTCTGCGAGGCCGCGCAGCAGCCGGGAGAGCTCGTCGATGTCGACCCTCAGGTCCTCGGGATACAGCTCGGGAGCATCCTCGTCGTACAACGGCCGCCAGGAGGTCTCGAACTCGGTCTCCAGGACGTGCGGGTCGTCGACGAGCACGGCTCCGGTGTGGGCGTCGAGCAGCGCCGGCTCGTGCACCCGGCGCACCTTCCCGGAGCCGGGACGCAGCTCGCCGAGCAGGCGTCCGGGGAAGGGTCCGGGCAGCAACTGCCCGGGATCCTCGATCCGCCAGTCGTCCTCGCCGGCGGGGGTGAGCGCCAGGAAGGGCACGGCCCGGTCGAGGCCGAGCAGGCGCAGCAGGATCGACAGCCGCCGGGCCGGGGCGCCGGTGAGATCGCCGACCAGGAGATAGGCGCCGGGCTCCACCGGCAGCATCCGTGGCGTGGTGCCGAAGTAGCGGACGAGCCGTCCGTCCCGCTGGGGTGGGGGTGCCGGGCGCGGACGCGCGCGGCGTGGGTGTTCCAGAGTGCTGGTGTTCGTCATCGTCTCTGCTTCTGGTGCAATGGTCAGTGGTCCGGAAATGATTCGGGCGCGTCCGGGCGGAGCCGGGGAATCACCGGCAGGTCGAAGCCGGCGACCGGGATCCAGGTGTGCGAATTGTCCGAGCCGCTCATCCGGCAGGGCCAGCCGACCCGGACAACTCGCCCGGGTAATTCCTGGCCGGATTCTCGGGAACTCGCTCTCACGGGAGAGGGCAATGAAATGACTCGCGGGAGGGAGCGGCGCGGGCCGGTGGTTCGTCAGCAGCCGCGCATGAAGGGACGGGCTGCGGGACAACACGTCTGACGAATGGACGAGAACTCGCGGGCACTCGTGGCCATGGTCACCTCCAGACCTGCGGAAATCGTTGTCCTGCGGAAATCGGGCGGGCATCCTGGCCCGCCGACGGCTGCGGGGCCGGGCTCAGCGGAATCGGTGCGGTCCGGGCACCGCGTCGCTGTCGACGAGGCTCTCGACGGAGTCCGCGAGGATCCGGACGAGCTTGGCGAGTTCCTGGACGTCCGGATCGTGGGCCTTGTTGACGAGGCGGTTGGCGCGGGTCCGTGCCAGGACCGCGTACTCGCGGGTGACAAGGGGGTCTGTGGCGGATAGCACTGTTCTCCTCGGCTGTCTTCGGGTTGCCTTTCGGTGTGCCTCGGGTGCGTCCCCGGAGCTGCGGACGGACCGGATGTCATACCGGAATCGTCGTGGGTGTTGCTCGTGTCCTGGAGGCGAGGGCCGGATTCGAACCGGCGTGTACGGCTTTGCAGGCCGCTACCTAACCACTCGGCCACCCCGCCAGGAAGGCCCCGTGCGGCGTCGGTCCCCATCTCGCCCCGGAG
>JBAQVA010000072.1:0-3162 GCA_049297835.1 Propionibacterium sp. | reverse complement strand
CCGACGAGGTGATCGCGATCAAGGCGTCGGGCCAGGTGACCCGCAGCTCGGTGGCCGAGGTGAATCCGACCGGGCGCGACACGATGGGCGTGAAGTTCGTCGGCGTGCGCGGCAAGGACGAGGTGATCGCCATCGCGCTCAACCCGGAGAAGCCCGAGGAGGAGGGTGAGGGCGACGAGACCGAGCCCGAGGCCACCGACGAGATGGGCAATGCGGTGCCGGCCACCGATGTGATCGAGGCCGACGCCAGCGAGGACGCGCAGGCGTCCGACGAGTAGTCGCTGGACAACTGGCGCCGGGTGACTGGCGCTGGGTCACAGGCATGAGGGGAATCTCCCGCAACCGGCTTGGGTGCCGGGTGCGGGAGATTCCTGCGTTCAGGGAGATTCCTGCGGTGCAGGTGCTTGCGTTGGGACGCGCTATTGCGGCTCTGACTAGCTCCGTTGCGTCCGGTGCAGCCACATGACGAGCGCACGATGGCCAGCAGCACGGCCGCACCGCCGGCCAGCCAGGCGAGCAGCGCGAAGCCCCCGGAGTAGGCGCTGAGCTGGGCCTGGTTGGCCAGTTGGTTGGTCAGCTGGTGCACGACGTCCTGACCGGCCGGGCTGGTGGGCGTGGCGTGGGCCTGTGCCAGGGCGCCCGCGATGTCGGCCTTCAGCGCCGCGGCACGGCTGGTGGCGTAGTTCGTGGTGGCGTGCGTGGCATAGGCGGCCAGCAGTGCCACGCCGAACGACGAGCCGATCTGTTGCAGGGCGCCGAGTGTGGCCGAGGCCAGGCCGGACAGGGAATCCGGGACCCCGCGGGTGCCTGCATTGAACACGACGGGCATCGTCAGTCCCTCCCCGACCCCGAAGATCATCAGCGAGGGCAGCGCGACCTGGGCGTAGCTGGAATCGACCGTCAGGCCGGTGAACACCACGAACGCCACGGCCTGCACGGCAAGGCCCAGCGGAAGCAGGCCCCGGGCGCCCAGCCGGGCCACCAGGAACCGTCCCGCGAACACGGCGGTGACCATCAGGGCTCCCGCCATCGGCAGGAACGCGACGCCGGTGCGCAGCGGTGAATAGCCCAGGAAGCCCTGGAAGTAATAGGTGAGGTAGAGGATCGCGCCCATCTGGGCCGCGCCCACCGAGAACTGGGTGAGATAGGCGGCGGCCCGGGCCGGGCTGGACAGCAGCCACAGCGGCAGGATCGGGGTGGCCGCGCGCGCCTCGCGCACCACGAAGCAGATGCCGAGCACTGCGCCGGCGCCGAGCCAGGCCAGCGTCGACGGCGTGGTCCAGTCATGTTGTTCGGCCTGGTTCAGGCCGAAGACGAAGCTGAAGATGGCGCCGCAACCCAGCAACAGGCCGAGCGCATCGTCGGTCGCGTGGCTGCGGGACCCATGGCGCACGGTGGGCGGCAGGCTGCGCAGCCCCACGACGAAGGCGACGGCGGCGATCGCGACGTTGACGTACAGGCACCAGCGCCAGCCGAGGCTGTCGGTGAGTGCTCCCCCGATGAGCAGGCCGGCCGCGGCCCCCACCCCGGCGGTGGCTCCCAGCACGGCGAAGGCCCGCCCGCGGCCCGCCCCGCGGGGGAAGGTGACGTTGACCAGCGCCATGAGCGTGGGAGCCAGCAATGCCCCGAACCCGCCCTGGATGGCGCGGGCCACCACGAGCACCGAGAAGGACGGCGCCAAGCCGGCGCCCAGGCTTGCGGCGGCGAAGCCGATCAGCCCGATGCGGTAGGCGCGTCGCAGGCCCAGCACGTCGATGAGGCGTCCCCCGAACAGCACCAGTCCGCCGAATGCCAGCGAATAGGCGGTGACCACCCAGGGACGTTGGGTGGTGGTCATGGCCAGGTCGGCCTGCATGTGCGGCAGCGCGATCGCCACCACCGTCAGGTCGAGCACGATCATCAGTTGGGTGATCACGGCGCTCACCAGCACCGTCGTGTGACGCGTGGTGGTGCGTGGCGTGTGGGTCAGGGTGTCGATCATCCTGAGCCTCCCTTGATAGGCCGGGGCTGCTTGCACGAGCCTCGGTAAAACAAACGTTTCGTTTTCGTGTTGGAGACTACTCCTGGTTGGCCGGGAGTCAACAACGATCGTTTCGTTTTGGGTCCGACGCCCGCTAGGCTCGGGGCATGCCCAAGGTGAGCGCGGAGCACCGGAAGCGGCAGGCCGATCGCATCCTGGCCGCCGCAGTGCACTGCTTCGCCGAGAACGGCTTTCACGGCACCTCGATGGACCAGATCATCGCCGGGGCGGGGATGTCGTCGAGCACCGTGTACCGCTACTACCCAGGCGGCAAGACCCAGCTGATCCGCGCCGTGTCGGCCGTGCGCATCGGGCCGCTCGTTCGACGCATCGAGGAACTCACCGCCGCGCCGCAGCCCTCCCTGCCCAGCGAGGCCTTCGAGAAGAGCCTGGCGATCCTGTGGCCCGGGCTACCCGCGTCGGGCAAGCAGTTGCCGGCCGAACTGCCGCAATCCACCCGCATCGCGCTCAACTCGTGGAGCGAGGCCACCCGCGATTCCGAGATCAGCCGGGTGATCCGTGGTAACTACCTGGCCGTGCGCGCGGCGCTGGTCGCCCTGGTGGAGCGCCTGCAACGCGATGGCGTGATCACGTCCCCGCTCGATGCCGAGGGGGTCTCGGAACTCATCCTCACCACCTCGCTGGGCCTCATCGGCGAGCAGGCCCTCAGTGGCACCGCCGATGTGCACGCCGCCGCCCTGCGGCTCGATGCGCTGCTGACCTGACGGGCAGGAATGCCTCGTGCGGTCAGGCGGCGATCCGAATGTCGAGGGCGCCACCCAGCGCCCGGGCGGTGCGCGAGAGCATGATTCCCCCGGCGCCTGGGCGCCACGTTCTTCGGCGCGCCCGGCAACGTCGCGGGGCTCGCGTTCAACAGCACGGCCGATGAGGGCCCACGCGCAGCGGTCTCCGGTGGCTCGCGCCGAACGGTCCACATGGCGGAAATATTCCCCACCGGCTTGAACTGCGGCCGGTCATGCGAGAAGGTAAGGCTAACCTAACTAGCTGATCCCACCAGTTGGTTTGACCTGTTCGCAGAGAGGCTGCCGACGTTGTCACCTTCCTCAAGCAACTCGCATGACCTGGAGCCCACCGTCTCCGACCAGTCACTGTCGGTTGCCCGACGACTCATGCGCGGCCAG
>JBAQVA010000071.1:0-2185 GCA_049297835.1 Propionibacterium sp. | reverse complement strand
CGGCTCGGCGTGGGGCGCACCTTCCAGACCGCCACGGTCTTCGAGCGCCAGACGGTTGTGCAGAATCTTGACATCGCCTTCCGCGGCGGGCGTCACTGGAGCTCACTGTTCACTCTGCGCCGCGAAGTACCCGAGCGGATCAGCGAGATTCTCGAGGTCATCGGGCTCACCGACCGGGCTGACGAACTGGCAGGGGTGCTCTCGCACGGCCAGAAGCAGTGGCTCGAGATCGGCATGGTCATGGCCCAGAACGCGCGGGTCATCCTGCTCGACGAGCCCGTCGCAGGGATGACCCTCGAGGAACGTGACGTGACCGGTGAGCTGCTCAGGCGCATCTCCAAGGGCCGGGTCGTGATGGTCGTCGAGCACGACATGGAATTCATGCGCAAGTTCGCCGACGCCGTCACCGTGATGGCGCGCGGAAGGATCCTCGTCGAGGGTTCGGTGGAACAGATCCAGGGCGATCAGCGCGTGCAGGACACCTATCTCGGAGTGGCGGAGGCGGTCTGACGATGTTGACGGTGGAGGGCCTTGTTTCGGGCTACGGCAGGACAAGGGTGCTGCACGGAATCTCGCTGACGATTCCGGACTCGGGTATCGTCGCGGTGCTCGGACACAACGGTGCCGGCAAGACAACACTGATGAAGACGATCGTGGGTCTGGTGAGGGCCACCCAGGGCACCATCCGGTGGAACAACGAGGACATCACCAGGCTTGCCCCCCATCAGCGGGTCAAGCGGGGGATCGCCTATGTGCCACAGGGGCAGCAGTCCTTCGGACAGCTCACGGCGTTGGAGAACATGGAGCTGGTCGCGGGCACTGACCGCGGACGCAAGGGACTCATCAGCGAGATGATGGATCGTTTCCCCGACCTACGGGAGTACAGCTCGCGTCGGGCCGAACTGCTCAGCGGCGGGCAGCGCCAACAGCTCGCCATCGCTCGCGCCTTGCTCACCAGGCCGAAACTGCTCATTCTCGACGAACCAGGTGAGGGCATCCAGCCGTCGATCGTTGCGGACATCCGCAGGACGATGCTCGATCTGGCGGGAGATGGCATCCAGGTCCTGCTCGTCGAACAGCAGATCGACTTCGCGGTCTCGCACTGCGCCCACTACGTCGTGGTGGCATCGGGACGGATCGTCGACCGCGGTGAGGGCGGCCCGGACTCGGTCGGCCAGGTCCGGAACGTGCTGACCATCTGAGGATCACCGCCACGGCAGGGGGGTTGATCCGTGACCATCGAAGGCTCGCCGGAAGTGACCCACGCGTGGGCAGGGCACACCCTCTGGGCGCCCTGGAGCCGACTTCGGGTGGCCCCGGCGTGCCGGGCCATCACTCGCGTGCCGGGCTCGCGACTGTCAGGACGCCTTGATGTCGGTCACCACGTCGAACTCGAGCCCGTCGGAGCGGCCCAGGTACACGGGCTGGACGACCTGGTTGCCCTTGAAGCGCAGCCGGCCGCGGGGCCCGGTGAAGGCCGTTCCGTCCACGACACGGTCGATGTCACGCACTTTCGACGAATGGGCCTGGCGCACCAGCGCGGCGAGCGCGGCGAGGCTTTCCAGACAGGATTCCGCCGGCCCGCTCAGCACCGGCGCACCGTCCCCGTGGAAGCGTTGGTAGCGCCCGACGAAGTCGAGCGCGGATTCGGTCACGAGGGTTCGGAAGTAGGCGCTCACCGTGTACAGGTCCGAGTTCGCGCGGGTGCCGTTGGCGAGCAGGACGTTCTCGTCGGACAGCGGACACAGCCGGATCATCC
The DNA here is from genome assembly GCA_049297835.1 of Propionibacterium sp. GTDB lineage: Bacteria > Actinomycetota > Actinomycetes > Propionibacteriales > Propionibacteriaceae > Propionibacterium. The sequence continues at coordinate 426 of JBAQVA010000071.1, read as the reverse complement.
GGTTGTGCAATCCGGCCTGGCCGAAGGCCCGGTTGAAGTCCACCGCGTTCTGCCCGATCATCAACGAGATCACACCGTCGCAGTGTTCCTGGTCCATCGCCTCGAGTCCGGCCCGGATACCTTCGGGATCGGGGCTCCCGTAGCTTACGAACTGGCTTCCGGCCACACCGATTCCGAGCGATGCCGCTCGCTGGCGCAGCCACCGGTAGGTGCGATGCGGCCACACGTAGTCGTCGCCGATGAGGAACCACCGGCGAGCGCCGACATTGTCGCGGAACCACTCCAGCGCCGGCAGCAGATAGTCGTCCGGCGCCTCTCCGGTGCAGTAGACCCCGGAGCGGTTCTCCCCACCTTCGTACAGCGCTGGATAGACATAGGGAACGCGTCCCGCAACCACCGGGACGAGGGAATTGCGCACCGAGGAGA
>JBAQVA010000070.1:0-28678 GCA_049297835.1 Propionibacterium sp. | reverse complement strand
AGCTCGCCGACCACCACGGCGAACCACGACCCGATCACCTTCGTCATCATGGGTTCGGACTCGCGCACCGCCTCGGCGGGCGAGGGGCGCAGCGATGTGCTCATGGTCGCCTATCTCAGTGGCGACCGGAAGCACCTCTACCTCATCAGCTTCCCCCGGGACATGTGGGTGACGATTCCCGGTCACGGGCAGGCCAAGATCAACGCCGCCTATGCCTACGGCGGTTCGGCGCTGACCGTGCAGACCCTCGAGTCGATCACCAACGTCAAGATGGACCATGCCGTCGTGATGGACTTCCAGGGCTTCATCGACCTGACGAACACACTGGGCGGAGTCACCGTCACCAACGAGCATGCCGGCACCTGGATGGGCTACACCTTCCCGGCCGGCCAGGTCACCGTGCAGGGCGGGCAGGCGCTTGCCTTCGTGCGGGAACGCTATGACCTGCCCAACGGCGATCTCGACCGGGCCCACCGCCAGCGTGAGGTCATCACGGCCATCATGGGCAAGGTCGCGAGCAAGGACACGCTCACCGATCCGCAGAAGTTCGCCGATGTCACCTCGAAGCTGGCCGGCTACATGACCGTCGACAGCTCGCTGAGCTCCGGGGAGCTGTGGAAGATCGCCCGTACCCTCCAGTTCACCGGCAGCGACGGGGTGCGCCAGCTGCAGGCGCCGCTGTCAGGCTTCGGGACGAGTGAGGACGGCCAGTCCTACGATCAGGTCGACGAGGCGGGGCTCGCCGAGCTGAGCAAGGCGATGGCGACCGACCAGCTCGACGCGTACTGGCAGGGCCACCAGAGCTGACAGCCGCTCCGAGCGCCTGCCGGAGCGATGCGCCAGGCATCCGTGCCCGGCGCCGGACCACTGACCGGAGGTGTTCGGGGTGAGTGAACAGCCACGACGTGCGGTGAGCGCGGTGCGCAGCGTCGAACCCCTCGTCATCGAGTTCGTCGGGAACGCCGATGTCTGCCGTTCGCCCTTCTGCAGCGCACTGGCGACGTCGATGGCGGACTCCCAGCTCGTCGTCTTCGGCAGCTCGGGCCTGCTCGCCCACGACGGGGACCCGATCGATCCGCAGATGGCAGCGGCCCTGGGCCACGTGGGGGTGCGCTCCGACCGGGCACGCAGCCGCCCCCTCGACGCGCGCATCCTCGGTGGAGCCGATCTCGTGCTCACCATGGACTCGCGCCAGCGCGATTTCGTCGCCCAGTGCTGGCCCGATGCGGCGTCGAAGGTCCACGGGCTGGGGCAGCTGGCGGCACACCTTGCCACGCGCGGCCCGACCGCCGGGAACGCTTCCCTGCTGCAGGTGATCGAATTCGGGATTCCCGGTTCATCGGACCCGGCCGACGACGTGCCGGACCCCCGTGGGTGGGGAGAACAGGCGATCCGGGAGACGGCAGCACGACTGGGCGGACTGACGACCGCCGTGCTGCGGGAATTCGGGCTGATGGTCGTGCCCGGAGCACGCCGGTCGGCGCCGCGCCGCGGGGCGGGGAGCTGAGCGGCCGGGCGGAATGCCGGCCTCAGTAGGCCCCCTCGCGATGGAGCACGGCCCGCAGCGTGCGCAGCAGGATGACGACGTCCTGGGTCAACGACCAGTTGTCCACGTAGTACAGGTCCAGTCTCACGGTGTCCTCCCAGGACAGGTCGGAGCGTCCCGAGACCTGCCACAGCCCGGTGAGCCCCGGCAGCACCGCGAGCCGGCGGTTCACATGGTCCTCGTAGCGGCTCACCTCCGACTCCAGGGCCGGGCGTGGACCGACAAGGCTCATCTCGCCGCGCAGCACGTTGACGAGCTGGGGCAGCTCGTCGATGGAATAGCGCCGGATCACCCGGCCGACCCGGGTGATCCGCGGATCGTGGCGGATCTTGAACAGGGCACCGCTCGCCTCGTTCGAATCGGCGAGGTCGACGACCATCGCGTCGGCGTCGGGGACCATCGAACGGAACTTGAGGAAGCCGAAGGTGGCACCGCCCAGCCCGACCCTGCGCTGGCGGAAGACCACCGGTCCGCCGTCGTCGAGTTTGATGGCGAGCGCTGTGGCGCACATGATCGGCAGGGCCACGAGCAACAGCAGGCCGGCGCCCACGATGTCGAAGACGCGCTTCAGCCAGGCCCGGGCCTCGCGGGCCTGCGGCTTCTCGACGAAGACCAGCGGCACGCCCGCCATGGCCCGGGCCGTCATCCGGGCGGCCGAGATGTCGGTGAGCGCCGGCACCACGACGAGCTGGGCGTTCTCGTACTCCAGCTCGCGGGCGAGCAGGCTGAACTGCGCCGCGCGTTCGAAGGAACCCTCGGTGAAGATCACCAGCGAGGCCCCGGTGCTCTGCACGGCCTCGAGGCACTGTGCCGGCGTCCCGAGGTCCGGAATGGCAAGGAGCCCCTCGTCGTGCAGTTCCCCGACGGGGAGCACCCCCACGACGTCGAAGCCGAGCCAGTCCTCCCGGGTGATGACCGCGTTGAGATCGAGCATGTGCCTCTCGTCACCGGCGAGCAGCACGCCACTGCGGAAGTGGCCCCTGCGACGCAGCGACTTGAGCGCTTCCCGCAGGCAGAATCGCTCCAGCAGCAGGGCCGGGGCACCGACCGCGAAGAGGATCAGGAAGAAACCACGGGGCAGCGGGTACTGGAAGAGATAGGCGGTGATGCCCAGCGCCGCCGAGGTGACCACACAGGCCTCGGCGACACGCCTGAATTCGAGGGAGCCGGAACCGATCTGTCCGGTGTCGTAGGCCCCACGCCACCACAGTGCGGCCAACCAGAGCGTCAGGATCACCACGGCGAAGGGGGCGACCAGGGCCGGGATCTCCGAGTCCGGGTCGAACAGCGGCAGCAGGAGCCGGGCCTCGACGGCGATGACGGTGCACAGCACCAGACAGAGGGCATCGGCCCAGGGCAGCAGTGCGGTGAAGCTGCGTGTGCCGTCGGAGCGACGCCGGGAAGGCCTGTCGGCGGGTGGACGACCGACAGTGCGACGACCCTCCCGGGTGATGACCGCCCGGATCCTCCTCGGCAGTGTCCGCACCCTGGAGCCTGGCTGCATCGTCTCGACGGACGGGCGCTGCCAGCGGGCCGGTGCCCGGGGCGGGAGGACGCCCCCGGGGGGAGGGGTGTCGAACGAGGGTGCGCTCATCTCCACAGTGTGTCAAGACGACTGGGGCTTTACGCATTTCAACGACATTTCGTGACCATATTGACCCTGCCTGGCGCGCCGGGGGTCACGGCCCGGGTGCCTGCTGGTTCGCGCTGGCTGCGGTGAGCCGCTACAATTCCATACTTGGTGGCGTCCTGCGTCCGGCCCGAGGGCCCGCGGCGGAGGCATCCATTGAAGGGCACTAGCTCAATTGGCAGAGCAGCGGTCTCCAAAACCGCAGGTTGGGGGTTCAAGTCCCTCGTGCCCTGCGAGGAGTGCAGTGTGACGGCTGCACACCGCTGAGGGCGCGCTTCTCCGGCGTCGAGCGGCTTGACCCGGCCAGCGGGAACCCGTGGCCGAGGGCCGGTCTGTTCGGTGTCGCGCGGGCGTGCCCTTGACACGTGAAGGGCTCAGGCAGCTGCCTGGCCGTCGACTTCGATGAAGGGCATTTCGTGGCAGATCAGCCAGAGGCTTCGGGCAGGCACGGCGTGCCCTCCGAGCCTGCCCGCACGAAGCGCCATCATTCATCGGGTCAGCCCACCGAGGGCGCGGATCTTCCCGGTTCGCAGCTCGCCGGGGCGACCGGCGATCCCGAGCCCTCCCGTGTCGACGACCCGGACGCCGAGGAGTTGGACGGCGTCGAGGATCAATCCCTCGACGACACTCCCGACGAGGGCGACCCCGAGGACATGGTGGTCGACGACCAGGACCAGCTCAGTGAGGCGGAGGAGCGTGCCGCCGGCGCCGAGGACGAGGCGCCCGAGCCGATCGTTCGCAAGCATTCGACCAGTCCGGTGCGCAGGTCGACGCCACGCACCCGCAAGAAGACCGACGAGACGGCGTCACACCGCGCCAATCCGGTCCTGTTCACGAAGCAGTCCGTCGGCGAGCTGAAGAAGGTCGTGTGGCCCACCGGTGACCAGCTCGGCCAGTCGTTCGTCGTCGTGCTCGTCTTCGTCGTATTGATCATGGCCATTGTTGCCGGACTCGACTTCGGCTTCGGCAAGCTGCTCCTCAAGCTGTTGGGCTGAGGGGCTAGAGGAGACAGACGTGACCCAGACCCCTGACGATGACTTCACCAAGCCGAACGACGAGGTGGAGATCGACCTCGGACCCGACGAGAAGACCCCTGAGGAGGATTCGGGGATCAACCTCGACTTCGCGGACTTCTCCGAGCCCGAGCAGGAGGACAGCGGTGTCGAGATCGATCTCGGCGCACTGGACGAGCCCGGGACCGGGGAGCAGACCGAGCCCGGTGAGTCGGCCGAGGACGAGCCCGACGAGGACGAGGAGCTCAAGGCCGCACTGGAGGAGCTCCACGACGAGCTCGTCGTCAAGCCCGGCGAGTGGTACGTCGTGCACACCTATTCGGGCATGGAGAACCGGGTCAAGCAGAACATCGACAACCGGGTGAAGTCCCTGAGCATGGAGGACTACATCTACGAGACGGTGGTCCCCACCGAGGATGCCGTCGAGATGCGCAACGGGCAGAAGAAGACCGTCACGCGCACCTTCCTGCCCGGCTATGTCCTGGTGCGGATGGAGCTGACCGACGAGTCGTGGTCGACGGTGCGTCACACGCCCTCGGTGACCGGTTTCGTGGGCCAGTCCACCTCGCCGACGCCCCTGGGCCTGGACGAGGTCGAGCACATGCTCACCCCCTCGATCATCGCGAAGGTGAACGCCTCCGGCACGGCCCGGCCGGGTCGCGGCCAGGACAAGGTCGAGGTCGTGGACTTCTCGGTCGGCGACCAGGTCATGGTGGTGGACGGCCCGTTCGCCGGCGTCCACGCCACGATCACCGAGATCAACACCCACAACCAGCGGCTGCGCGCCAACGTCGAGATTCTCGGCCGTGAGACGCCGGTAGACTTGACCTTCCCGCAGATCCAGAAGGTTGTCGACTGACCTTCTCCGCGGTCCCCACCAGGGGCAGGGCGTCAGGGCGCCCACACCACAAGCCACGCGTCGTCCCTGCAACGCGCGTCGACACACCAGCACAAGAAGGACCCGAACATGCCTCCCAAGAAGAAGAAGGTTTCGGCGATCGTCAAGATCGCCATTCCTGCTGGTTCCGCGACTCCCGCGCCTCCCGTCGGCACCGCCCTCGGCCCGCACGGGGTCAACATCATGGAGTTCGTCAAGGCCTACAACGCCAAGACGGAGTCCCAGCGCGGAACCATCGTCCCGGCCGAGATCACCATCTTCGAAGACCGCACCTTCACCTTCATCACCAAGACCCCGCCGGCGGCCGAGCTCATCAAGAAGGCGGCCGGCGTCGCCAAGGGTTCCGGCACCCCGGACAAGGAGAAGGTCGGCACCATCACCTCCGACCAGGTGCGTGAGATCGCCCAGACCAAGATGCCCGATCTCAATGCGAACGACATCGCAGCGGCCATGAAGGTCGTCGAAGGAACTGCCCGCTCGATGGGCATCATCGTCAAGTGACGAGCCGGTCGGCCCGAGTCCGAGGGTGGTCGACCCTCGGCGAGAGCCACTGGACAACCGAGGCCACCGGCGTTGCCGGTGGCCGGACAACTGGCAGGGTCGTGCACCCGGACCAGGAACTGGCGGATCAGCCCACGAGGCTGACGGAAAGGAACCAGAGATGAAGCACTCCAAGCGTTACTCCGCGGCCGCGCAGCTGCGCGATGTCGCACAGCTCTACACCACCGATGAGGCCCTGAGCATCATCAAGCAGTACACCCCGGCCGGCTTCGACGAGGCCGTCGAGGTCTCCATGCGGCTCGGTGTGGATCCGCGCAAGGCGGACCAGATGGTGCGCGGCACGGTCAACCTGCCCCACGGCACCGGCAAGACGGCTCGGGTCCTCGTCTTCGCCCAGGGCGCCAGGGCGGACGAGGCCATCGCGGCCGGTGCCGACGAGGTCGGCGCCGATGAGCTGATCGCCCGGGTCACGGACGGCTACCTCGACTTCGATGCCGTCGTGGCGACTCCCGACATGATGGGCAAGGTCGGGCGACTGGGCCGGGTGCTCGGCCCCCGTGGCCTGATGCCCAATCCCAAGACCGGCACGGTGACCATGGATGTCACGAAGGCCGTCTCCGACATCAAGGGCGGCAAGATCGAGTTCCGGGTCGACCGGCACTCGAACCTGCAGTTCATCATCGGGCGGCTGAGCTTCGACAAGGAGGCGCTCGCGGAGAACTACCGGGCCGCCGCCTCCGAGATCTACCGGCTGCGTCCCAGCACCTCCAAGGGCCGCTTCGTGAAGAAGATCACCCTGTCGACCACGATGGGCCCCGGCGTCCAGGTCGATCCGCTGGCCGCTCGCCCCGTCGAGGTCACGCTCTGACCGCACATCGACAGGACAACCACTGATCGGGCCGGCGCCGGCATCATGGCGCCGGCCCGATCTGTCCCCCAGCCGTCCCGGCGGCCTCGCGGCGGGTGTGGAGCGGGTGGCTAGCATGGGCGCCGTGACAGAGCCAGCGTTGGACACCGCCGAGCCTCGCCCGGAAGCGCACCAGACCCCCCAGCCGAGCACACCGCAGCCCGCGGACGGGCAGCTGCCGCCCGGATGGGTGCAGCATCCCGGTGGTCTGGAGGTGGAGAGGCACTGCCTCTCGGCAGCACCCGGGAGCCTCTACGACTATCGCGAGGGGTGGGAGCACCAGCGCGAGCTGCTCCAGCGGGTCGCCCACCACGAGATCGGCAATCGCGTGCTGTTCGTCCAGCACGAGTCGACCTACACCGCGGGGCGCCAGACGAAGCCCGAGGAGAGGCCCTTCGACGGGCGTCCGGTCATCGACGTGGACCGGGGCGGCAAGATCACCTGGCACGGGCCCGGTCAGCTGGTGGGCTATCCGATCGTCTTCCTGCAGCGCGGCGTCGGCGTCGTCGACTACGTCCGCCGGGTGGAGGAGGCCGTCATCAGGCTGCTCGCCGGCTACGGGATCGTCTGCGGGCGGGTCCCGGGACGCACCGGCGTGTGGCTGGCCTCCGACGGGATCGCGCCGGAGCGCAAGATCTGTGCCATCGGGGTGCGCTGCGCCCACCAGACCACCATGCACGGATTCGCCCTGAACGTGGATCCGCCGTTCGACTACTTCGACAACATCGTGCCCTGCGGCATCGAGGACGCAGACGTCACCTCGATCAGGCGCGAGCTCGGTCATGCCCCCGACCTGGACACCGTGGCCGACCAGCTGTACCCCTACCTGGCGGAGCTGCTGTCCTTCTGCCCGTACACGATGTCCGCGGACATCCCGCGTCGTCCGCACCTGGCCTTCCACCACCCCACGAGGGCCGATGCGGAAGTGCTGGCCCCCGCCCCGACATCCACCCCGAGGGTGGTCCAGCTGTGAGCGGCGAGGCGACGCCGGAGCGCCGGCTGCTGCGCATCGAGGCCCGAAACTCGCGCACCCCGATCGACCACGACCGGCCCGCCTGGCTCAAGACCCGGCTCAGCGTCGGCCCCGAATACCGTGACATGCACGCCCGGATGGTCGCCGGGCAGCTGCACACGGTCTGCCAGGAGGCCGGCTGCCCGAACATCTTCGAGTGCTGGGAGGACCGCGAGGCCACCTTCCTCATCGGCGGCGAGCGCTGCACCCGGCGATGCGACTTCTGCCAGATCGAGTCCGCCCGGCCCACCGGCTACGACCGCGGTGAGCCCCTGCGGGTGGCGCACTCGGTGCGTCAGATGGGCCTGCGCTACTCGACCGTGACGAGTGTCTGCCGCGACGACCTGCCCGACGAGGGAGCCTGGTTGTGCGCAGAGACGATCCGTCAGATCCATGCGGTCAATCCGGGGGTGGGCGTGGAGATGCTCGCCCAGGACTTCTCCGGACGCCACGAACTGCTCAGCGAGGTCTTCGAGGCCGCACCCGAGGTCTTCGGCCACAATGTCGAGACGGTTCCGCGGCTGTTCCACGAGATCCGCCCCGGATTCAGCTACGAGGGCTCCCTCGACGTGCTGCGCCAGGCCCACGAGGCGGGGCTCATCGCGAAGTCCAACCTCATCCTCGGGATGGGGGAGACCGACGAGGAGGTCGAGCAGGCGTTGCGTGACATCCGCGCGACGGGTGCGGAGCTCGTCACCATCACCCAGTACCTGCGCCCGAACACACTCCTGCGCCCGGTGCACCGCTGGGTCACGCCGGCGCAGTTCGTCGCCTTCGGCCGGTTGGCCGACTCGCTGGGCTTCCTGGGCGTGATGAGTGGTCCGCTGGTGCGATCCAGCTACCGGGCCGGGCGGCTCTACCGTCAGGCGATGGCGGGTCGCGAGCGCACCGCCTGAGCCCCGGTGCCCGGGCGGCCGGGCCCGGATTTGGTTGTCCCCGGCCCGGGGCCTAGACTTTGGCACGCCGAAGACCGCTGGCGGCCAAGCCTCAAAGCTCGACAGAGCGCCCGCGTAGGTTTCCGAATGGTGACGGACAGCGTCCGACACCCACCCCGGGCCCTGCGCACCGGGGTTTTTTCATGCCGTCGTGAGATCTGGGCACGAACAAGAAGTGGGAAGGAGACCCAATGGCGAGGCCTGACAAGGCAGCCGCGGTCGCCGCGCTCCAGGAGAAGTTCACCCAGAGCAACGCAGCCGTGCTGACCGAGTACCGCGGGCTCACCGTGCAGAACCTGAAGGATTTGCGCAGGTCGCTCGGTGACGATGCAAGCTACGCCGTTGCGAAGAACACCCTCACCCGGATCGCCGCGAAGGGGGCCGGCGTCGAAGGACTCGACGACCAGCTCACCGGGCCGACGGCCGTTGCCTTCATCACCGGTGACGTCGCCACCGTGGCGAAGGGCCTGAGGGACTTCGCAAAGGACAATCCGCTTCTGGTCATCAAGGGCGGTGTCCTGGACGGCAAGGTCCTCGATGCCGAGACCGTCAAGAAGCTCGCCGACCTCGAGTCGCGCGAGGTGTTGCTCGCCAAGCTGGCAGGCGCCCTCAAGGCGTCGCAGAGCAATGCCGCGGCCCTGTTCTCCGCTCCGCTCAGCCAGGCTGCCCGACTGCTGGGTGCCCTGGAGACCAAGGCGAGCGAGGATCCCTCTGTCATCGGCGGGGCCGGAAGCCCTGCTGGCGGCGACCAGGAGCACAAGACCGCCGAGGAATCGGCACCCGAAGCAGCCGATGCTGCCGAGGCCACTGCAGACGCGGCTGACCTCGCGTCGACCGACGACGCATCGAACAACTAGGAAGGACGCCCAGCATGGCGAAGCTCAGCAAGGAAGAACTCCTCGAGCAGTTCAAGGAACTCACCCTCATCGAACTGTCGGATTTCGTGAAGGCCTTCGAGGAGACCTTCGACGTCAAGGCCGCCGCTCCGGTGGCCGTCGCCGCGGCCCCCGCCGCTGCGGGTGGCGCCGGCGATGACGCCGCCGACGAGGCACCGACCGAGGTCGACGTGATTCTCGACGCCGCCGGCGACAAGAAGATCCAGGTCATCAAGGAGGTCCGCGCTCTCACCAGCCTCGGCCTCAAGGATGCCAAGGACCTCGTCGAGGCCGCTCCCAAGGTCGTCCTGGAGAAGGTCGCCCCGGATGCCGCCAAGGCAGCCAAGGAGAAGCTCGAAGGCGCCGGCGCCAGCGTCACCATCAAGTGACCACGGCCTGACCGTCTGACGAAGGACGGCTCCCACCACGTGGGGGCCGTCCTTCGTCGTGTCCGGGCGTCCGCCCGCATCCCGCCCACAGTTGCGCGGGGGGAGTTGCCAAGCTCGCCGAGCTGCGTATCATCTTGCTCGTGGCCTCGGCCACTGCAGTGACAGTGAGGTCGCTGCCCCAGCGGAGCCCCCACGGGGTGACCGTGGCGTGAGCTGTGTCGGCTTGCGCCTGTGGCTGACAACAGGTAGAGTCGGTGTTTGCCTATCGCCACAATGACGACCCGTGTTGACACGGGCCGTTCTGCATGCAAAGAACCTTTGCGAGTTCTTGGAAGGACCACACCTTGGCCGCCTCGCGCAATGCGTTGAAGAACACCGATGTCGTCTCCTCAACAGGGAGAATCTCGTTCGCCAAGATCAAGGAGCCTCTGGAAATCCCCAACCTGCTCGATCTGCAGGTCAAATCGTTCAACTGGCTCGTCGGCAACGACGTCTGGCAGCGCGAGGTGGATGAGGCCTTGACCGAGGGTCGGACCGATGTCAACACCAAGTCCGGTCTGGAGGAGATCTTCGAGGAGATCTCGCCGATCGAGGACTTCTCCCAGACGATGTCCCTGAGCTTCCGGGACCATCGCTTCGAGGAGCCGAAATACACCATCGAGGAGTGCAAGGACCGCGACGCCACCTACGCGGCCCCTCTCTTCGTCACCGCCGAGTTCATGAACAACGACACCGGCGAGATCAAGAGCCAGACCGTCTTCATCGGGGACTTCCCGCTGATGACGGACAAGGGCACCTTCATCGTCACCGGCACCGAGCGCGTCGTCGTCTCGCAGCTGGTCCGCTCCCCGGGCGTCTACTTCGAGCAGACTCCCGACAAGACGAGCGACAAGGACATCTTCACCTGCAAGGTGATCCCGAGCCGTGGCGCCTGGCTGGAGTTCGAGATCGACAAGCGCGACCTGGTCGGCGTGCGTCTCGACCGCAAGCGCAAGCAGAACGTCACCGTGCTGCTCAAGGCACTGGGCTGGACCGAGGAGCAGATCCTCAACGAGTTCGGCCAGTACGACGCCATCCGGATGACGATGGAGAAGGATCACGTCACCACCCAGGACGAGGCGCTGCTCGACATCTACCGCAAGCTGCGTCCCGGCGAGCCGCCGGCGCGCGACGCCTCGCAGGCACTGCTGGAGAACTACTACTTCAACCCGAAGCGTTATGACCTGGCCAAGGTCGGCCGGCACAAGATCAACAAGAAGCTCGGTCTGGACCAGCCCTTCGACCAGCAGGTGCTCACGATGGAGGACATCACCGCCGCCATCCACTACATCTGTGCACTGCACGAGGGCAAGACCGAGCTCGACAACGGGCTCCCGGTGGAGCCGGACGACATCGACCACTTCGGCAATCGCCGGCTGCGCACCGTCGGGGAGCTCATCCAGAACCAGCTGCGCACCGGCCTGGGCCGGATGGAGCGAGTCGTCCGCGACCGGATGACGACCCAGGACATCGAGGCCATCACCCCGCAGACGCTGATCAACGTCCGCCCGGTCACGGCTGCGCTCAAGGAGTTCTTCGGCACCAGCCAGCTGTCCCAGTTCATGGACCAGAACAACCCGCTGGCCGAGCTCACCCACAAGCGTCGTCTCTCGGCGCTCGGCCCCGGTGGCCTGTCCCGTGACCGCGCGGGCATGGAGGTCCGCGACGTGCACCCCAGCCACTACGGCCGGATGTGCCCGATCGAGACGCCTGAGGGCCCCAACATCGGTCTGATCGGCTCGCTCGCCTCCTTCGCGCGGGTCAACGCCTTCGGATTCATCGAGACGCCCTACCGCAGGGTCTCCCACGGAGTCGTCTCCGACGAGGTCGACTACCTCACCGCTGACGAGGAGGACCGTCACGTCGTCGCCCAGGCGAATGCCGTGGTCGGGGCCGACGGCGCCTTCACCGAGGAGCGCATTCTGGTTCGTACCCGTCACGGCGAGGTCGACCTGGTGCCCCCCGAGGAGGTGGACTACATGGACGTCTCACCGCGCCAGATGGTGTCGGTGGGTTCCGCGCTGATCCCCTTCCTCGAGCACGACGACTCCTCGCGTGCCCTGATGGGCGCGAACATGCAACGCCAGGCGGTTCCGCTGGTCAAGAACGAGTCCCCCTATGTCGGCACCGGCATGGAGTACCGCACGGCCGTCGACGTCGGTGACGTGACCTGCGCCACCAAGCCCGGCACCGTCACCGGCGTGACCGCCGATCTCATCGACATCGCCTGCGACGACGGTACCTACCAGACCTTCCGCCTGGAGAAGTTCCGTCGCTCGAATGCCGGCACCTGTGTCAACCAGCGTCCGATCGTCCGTGAGGGCGAGCACGTCGAGGTCGGCACCCCGCTGGCCGACGGACCCTGCACCGACAACGGCGAGCTGGCGCTCGGCCGCAACCTGCTGTGCGCCTTCATGCCGTGGAACGGCCTGAACTACGAGGACGCCATCATCCTGTCCCAGCGCATCGTGAGCGAGGACGTGCTCACCTCGATCCACATCGAGGAGCACGAGGTCGACGCCCGCGACACCAAGCTCGGGCCGGAGGAGATCACCCGGGACATCCCGAATGTCTCCGACGACATGATCGCCAACCTCGACGAGCGCGGCATCATCCGGATCGGCGCCGAGGTCCGCAACGGCGACATCCTGGTCGGCAAGGTCACCCCCAAGGGCGAGACCGAGCTCACCCCCGAGGAGCGCCTGCTGCGCGCCATCTTCGGTGAGAAGGCGCGCGAGGTGCGCGACACCTCGATGAAGGTCCCGCACGGCGAGGAGGGCACCGTCATCGGCGTGCGCATCTTCGACCGCGAGGAGAACGACGAGCTGCCGCCCGGAGTGAACCAGATGGTCCGCGTCTACGTGGCCCAGAAGCGCAAGGTCCAGATCGGCGACAAGCTCGCCGGCCGGCACGGCAACAAGGGCGTCATCTCGAAGATCCTGCCGGTCGAGGACATGCCGTTCATGGCCGACGGCACCCCGGTCGACATCATCCTCAACCCGCTCGGCGTGCCGAGCCGGATGAACCTCGGCCAGGTGCTCGAGATGCACCTCGGCTGGATCGCCCATTCCGGCTGGGACCTGGGGGAGTGCGACGAGCCCTGGGCGGTGCGCCTGCGCGAGGTCGGCCTGGAGCACGTGGACGGCGACGTCCGCCTGGCCACGCCGGTCTTCGACGGCGCCGACGAGGACGAGATCACCGGTCTGCTGGCCAAGGGCCTGCCGAACCGTGACGGCAACCACGTCGTCGACCACGACGGCAAGGCGTTGCTCTTCGACGGACGCAGTGGCGAACCCTTCCCGGAGAAGGTCGGGGTCGGCTACATGTACATGCTGAAGCTGCACCACCTGGTCGACGACAAGATCCACGCCCGTTCCACCGGCCCGTACTCGATGATCACGCAGCAGCCCCTGGGCGGCAAGGCCCAGTTCGGCGGCCAGCGGTTCGGCGAGATGGAGGTCTGGGCACTGGAGGCCTACGGCGCCGCATGGGCACTGCAGGAGATGCTCACCATCAAGTCCGACGACGTCTCCGGCCGCGTGAAGGTCTACGAGGCCATCGTCAAGGGCGAGAACATTCCCGAGCCCGGCATCCCCGAAGGCTTCAAGGTGCTTGTCAAGGAAATGAAGTCCCTGTGCCTGAACGTCGAGGTGCTGGGGACCGACGGTCATGTCATCGACCTGCGCGACACCGAAGAGGACTACCGCTCCGTGGAGGAACTGGGCATCGACCTGTCCCGTCGTCCCGGCGCCGATTCCTACAAGTTGGAGTCCGAAGGCTGACGCCTGCCTGTCCTGGCGCCGGGTCCCGCCCGGTGCCAGGACCACTGATCCCCGATAGTTGTGACCGCCTGCTGGGAGCAGGGGAAAGAGAAGCAACGTGCTGGACGTCAACACCTACGATGAACTCCGGATCGGTCTGGCCACCGCCGACCAGATCCGCGAGTGGTCCTACGGAGAGGTGAAGAAGCCCGAGACGATCAACTACCGCACGCTCAAGCCCGAGCGTGACGGGCTGTTCTGCGAGAAGATCTTCGGGCCGACCCGTGACTGGGAGTGCTACTGCGGCAAGTACAAGCGTGTCCGCTTCAAGGGCATCGTGTGCGAGCGCTGCGGCGTGGAGGTCACCAGGTCGAATGTGCGTCGTGAGCGGATGGGCCACATCGAGCTGGCCGCCCCGGTCACCCACATCTGGTACTTCAAGGGTGTTCCGAGCCGGCTCGGATATCTTCTCGACATCGCCCCGAAGGACCTGGAGAAGGTCATCTACTTCGCGGCCTACATGATCACCAGGGTCGACGCGGATGCGCGCAGTCGCGATCTGCCGTCCCTGGAGGCGAAGGTCTCCGCCGAGCGCACCCACATCGAGAAGCGGCGCGACGCCGATCTGCAGAAGCGGATGACCAAGCTCGAGGAAGATCTCGCCAAGCTCGAGGAGGAGGGCGCCAAGGCGGACCTCCGCAAGAAGGTCGAGAACGGCGGCGAGAAGGAGCTCAAGACCATTCGCGACCGCGCCCAGCGTGAGCTGGACCGTCTCGATGCCGTCTGGGACCGCTTCAAGGGCCTGAAGGTCCAGGATCTCGAGGGCGACGAGGTCCTCTACCGCGAGATGAAGAACCGCTTCGGCAAGTACTTCGACGGCTTCATGGGCGCCGAGGCCGTCAAGCACCGTCTGGAGACCTTCGACCTGCGCGAGGAGTCCGTGCGGCTGCGCGAGATCATCCAGACCGGCAAGGGCCAGCGCAAGACCCGCGCCCTGAAGCGTCTCAAGGTGGTCTCCGCCTTCCTGGACACCGGCAACTCGCCGATGGGCATGGTGCTGGACGCCGTCCCGGTCATCCCGCCCGACCTGCGCCCGATGGTGCAGCTGGACGGCGGCCGCTTCGCGACCTCCGACCTCAACGATCTCTACCGCCGGGTGATCAACCGCAACAACCGGCTGAAGAGGCTGCTCGACCTGGGCGCCCCCGAGATCATCGTCAACAACGAGAAGCGGATGCTCCAGGAGGCCGTCGACTCGCTGTTCGACAACGGCCGCCGTGGTCGTCCGGTGACCGGTCCGGGCAATCGCCCGCTCAAGTCGCTCTCCGACATGCTCAAGGGCAAGCAGGGCCGTTTCCGTCAGAACCTGCTGGGCAAGCGCGTCGACTACTCCGGCCGTTCGGTCATCGTCGTCGGCCCACAGCTCAAGATGCACCAGTGCGGTCTGCCCAAGCAGATGGCCCTGGAGCTGTTCAAGCCCTTCGTCATGAAGCGGCTGTACGACCTCAACTACGCGCCGAACATCAAGAGCGCCAAGCGGATGGTCGAGCGTCAGCGCCCGCAGGTCTTCGACGTGCTCGACGAGGTCATCAAGGAGCACCCGGTGCTGCTCAACCGGGCACCGACCCTGCACCGGCTCGGTATCCAGGCCTTCGAACCGCAGCTCATCGAGGGCAAGGCAATCCAGCTGCACCCGCTGGTCTGCGCGGCCTTCAACGCCGACTTCGACGGCGACCAGATGGCTGTCCACCTTCCGCTGAGTGCCGAGGCGCAGGCCGAGGCCCGCATCCTCATGCTCAGCTCGAACAACATCCTCAAGCCTTCCGACGGCAAGCCCATCGCACTGCCGAGCCACGAGATGATCATCGGCATGTACTTCCTCACCCAGGACCTCGACGGTCTGACCGGTGAGGGACGGGCCTTCAGCTCCCAGGCCGAGGCCGTGATGGCCCAGGACATGGGCGATCTGGATCTGCGCGCCAAGTGCACCATCCGCCTGAAGGGCATCGTCCCGCCGGCCACCCAGGCCGACAAGCTCAAGGACGACGGCACGATCCTGCTCGACACGACGTTGGGCAAGGTCATCTTCAACGAGGCGCTCCCGAAGGAGTACCCCTTCGTCGAGAGCCACGTGGGCAAGAAGGAACTGGCCCGGATCATCAACGACCTGGCGATCAAGTTCCCGCGCCCGGTGGTGGTCGAGACCCTCGACAACCTCAAGGACATGGGCTTCAAGTGGGGCACCCGCTCCGGTGTCACGGTCTCGATCGGCGACGTGCAGACGCCTCCGAACAAGCCCGAGATCATGGCCACGTACGAGGCCAAGGCCGCCAAGATCGACAAGCTCTACGACCGTGGCGCGGTGACCGAGGAGGAGCGTCGTGGTGAGCTCGTCCAGATCTGGAACGACGCCACCGCCGAGCTGACCGACGCGATGGAGAAGAACTTCACCAAGACCAACCCGATCTACATGATGGTGAACTCCGGTGCACGAGGGAACATGACCCAGATGCGCCAGATCGCCGCCATGCGAGGTCTGGTGGCCAACCCGAAGGGCGAGATCATCGAGCGCCCGATCAAGTCCAACTTCCGCGAGGGCCTGACCGTCCTGGAGTACTTCATCTCCACCCACGGTGGCCGGAAGGGACAGGCCGACACGGCGCTGCGTACCGCAGACTCCGGTTACCTGACCCGTCGTCTGGTCGACGTCTCCCAGGACGTGATCATCCGCGAGGAGGACTGCGGCACCGAGCGCGGTCTGGTCAAGACCATCGCCACGCTCGATCCGGACGGCACCCCGGTGCCGGCCAAGATGCTCGACACCTCGGTGCACGGGCGGATCGCGGCAGTCGACGCGCTCGACCCCCAGGGCAATGTGGTCATCAAGGCCGGCGACGACCTGGATCCGGCGCTGGTCAGGAAGGCCATCGCGGCCGGTGTGACCACCGTCAAGGTCCGTTCGGTGCTCACCTGCGAGGCCACCACGGGCGCCTGCGCACTGTGCTACGGGCGTTCGCTGGCCAACGGCAAGCTGGTCGAGGTGGGCGAGGCCGTCGGTATCCAGGCAGCCCAGTCGATCGGCGAGCCCGGCACCCAGCTGACGATGCGTACCTTCCACACCGGCGGCGTCGCGGGCGACGACATCACGCAGGGCCTGCCCCGCGTGGTCGAGCTGTTCGAAGCCCGTACCCCCAAGGGCAAGGCGCCGATCGCGGAGGCCGACGGCCGGGTCAAGATCGAGGAGACCGAGCGTGGGCGCAAGCTCACGATCATCCGCGACGACGGTGGCGAGGACGTCGAGTACGCCCTTCCGCGGCGTGCGCGGCTGGAGTTCGAGGACTCGAACCGGGTGCGGCACTCGGTCTACGACGGGGCGCACGTGGGCGTCGGCGAGCAGCTCACCGGCGGCACCATCGATCCGCAGGACGTGTTGCGGGTCCGTGGCGTGCGCAAGGTGCAGGAGCACCTGGTGCAGGAGGTCCAGAAGGTGTACGCCTCCCAGGGCTCCCCGATCCACGACAAGCACATCGAGATCGTCATCCGGCAGATGCTGCGCCGGGTGACCGTGATCGAGTCCGGGGACACCGACATGATGCCCGGCGAGCTGGTCGATCGGCAGAGCTACGAGGCTGCCAATCGCAAGGCGGTCGAGGAGGGTGGGCGTCCCGCTGAGGGCCGTCCGGTCCTCATGGGCATCACCAAGGCTTCGCTGGCCACCGAGTCCTGGCTGAGCGCGGCATCCTTCCAGGAGACGACGAAGGTGCTCACCGACGCCTCGATCCACGGCAAGTCCGACCATCTGGTCGGTCTGAAGGAGAACGTCATCCTCGGCAAGCTCATCCCCACCGGGACGGGTCTGGAGCGCTACCGCAACATCCGGGTGGAGCCCACTGCCGAGGCGAAGGCCAACTCCTTCCAGATGAACTACGATCCCTTCGACTACGATTTCGGCTCCGGCTCGGGATCAGCAGTACCGCTCGAGGACATCGACTTCGGCGACATGCGCTGAGATCGGTGGTCGTGGGGCCCGGGCGAGCAGTTCGCCCGGGCCCCTGCTCGTGACGGGGATCCTCCGGGGTTCGCGTCACGACACCGGCCAAGGGCAGCCGTCGCGTCCGGCAGGTCGTTTTGACCCTGGGGAGTGCGTCGACTAAGCTCGGCTCTTGGTTCGGTTTGCCCGGATGAAAGCGCGTGCCCTCCCGGTCTGGATCCTGAACGTTGCACAGGAGGCCAGGCGGTTCCAGGAATCGTGCGGCAGCGACTCATCGTCCTTCGAACGCCCGCCTGTTGCTGGGAGGGAGGTTCAGGTGGTGGGGGAGTTGCACATCAGGAGAATCACTCTCGACAACGAAAGAGATACCAGCAGGTGCCTACCATCCAGCAGCTGGTCCGCAAGGGCCGCACTGACAAGGTCAGCAAGACCAAGACGCCGGCGTTGAAGGGTTCACCCCAGCGCCGGGGCGTGTGCACGCGTGTGTACACGACCACCCCGAAGAAGCCGAACTCGGCTCTGCGCAAGGTGGCGCGTGTCCGACTGAGTTCCGGTATTGAGGTCACGGCCTACATTCCCGGAATCGGCCACAACCTGCAGGAGCACTCGATGGTGCTCGTGCGCGGTGGGCGCGTCAAGGACCTTCCCGGTGTTCGTTACAAGATCATCCGTGGCGCGCTCGACACCCAGGGCGTCAAGGGTCGCAAGCAGGCTCGCAGCCGTTACGGCGCGAAGAAGGAGAAGTAATGCCTCGCAAGGGACCCGCCCCGAAGCGCCCGGTCATCATCGACCCGGTCTACGAGTCACCGCTGGTCAGCCAGCTCGTGAGCAAGATCCTTCTCGACGGCAAGAAGACGACTGCCCAGGGCATCGTCTACTCGGCCCTCGAAGGCGCTCGCGAGAAGACCGGCGTCGACCCCGTCCAGACCCTCAAGAAGGCGCTCGACAACGTCAAGCCCGCCGTCGAGGTGCGTTCGCGCCGCGTCGGCGGTGCCACCTACCAGGTGCCCGTCGAGGTCAAGCCGCATCGCTCGAACACGCTGGCCATGCGCTGGCTCGTGAGCTTTGCGCGTGATCGTCGCGAGAAGACGATGGCCGAGCGGCTCCAGAACGAGATCCTCGACGCCAGCAACGGTCTCGGTGCCTCCGTGAAGAAGCGCGAGGACACCCACCGCATGGCTGAGGCGAACCGGGCATTCGCCCACTACCGCTGGTAAATCTCCCGCAGGCCCCCGTCCCAGTGGCGGGGGCACTGCCCTGCCCGGGCAGAAAATCTCACCACACCAAGAAACAGAGGTAGGAATACCGTGGCCCTCGACCTCCAGACCGACCTGGCCAAGGTGCGCAACATCGGCATCATGGCTCACATCGACGCCGGAAAGACGACGACGACCGAGCGAATTCTGTACTACACCGGCATCAACCACAAGATCGGTGAAGTGCACGATGGCGCTGCCACCATGGACTGGATGGAGCAGGAGCAGGAACGCGGCATCACCATCACCTCGGCTGCCACCACCTGCTTCTGGAACAACTACCAGATCAACATCATCGACACCCCCGGACACGTCGACTTCACCGTCGAGGTGGAGCGCTCCCTGCGCGTGCTCGACGGCGCGGTGGCGGTCTTCGACGGCGTTGCCGGCGTCGAGCCGCAGACGATGACCGTGTGGCGTCAGGCCAGCAAGTACAACGTCCCGCGGATCTGTTTCATCAACAAGCTGGACCGCACCGGCGCCTCCTTCGACTGGTGCGTCAAGACCATCCGCGAGCGGCTCAACGCGATCCCCGTGCTGCTGCAGCTGCCGATCGGTTCCGAGCACAACTTCCTGGGCGTCGTCGACCTGATCGAGATGCACGCCAAGACCTGGCGCGGCGAGACCGAGCTCGGCGAGCACTACGCGGTCGAGGACATCCCCGAGGATCTCAAGGAACTGGCCGAGAAGACCAGGGCCGAGATGGTCGAGACCGTGGCCGAGAACGACGACGAGTTCATGGAGCTGTACCTCGGCGGCGAGGACTGGACCAAGGACGACCTCAAGGCAGCGATCCGCCGCGGCGTGCTGGCGAATGCCTTCACGGCCGTCACCTGTGGCACCGCCTTCAAGAACAAGGGCGTGCAGCCCCTGCTCGACGCGATCATCGACTACCTGCCCAGCCCGCTCGACGTTCCCGCCATCGTCGGCTTCAAGCCGGGCGACGAGTCGGTCGAGATCGACCGGCACCCCAACCGCGACCAGCCGCTCGCAGCACTGGCCTTCAAGATCGCTGCCGACCCGCACCTGGGCCGGCTGACCTTCGTGCGGGTCTACTCCGGCGTGCTCAAGGCCGGCGGTCAGGTGCTCAACTCGACGAAGGACAAGAAGGAGCGCATCGGCAAGATCTACCAGATGCACGCCAACAAGCGCCAAGAGGTCGACGAGATGCCCGCCGGCATGATCTGCGCGGTGATGGGCCTCAAGGACACCGGTACCGGCGACACGCTGTGCGACACGGCCAAGCCGGTCGTGCTCGAGTCGATGACCTTCCCCAATCCCGTCATCGAGCAGGCCATCGAGCCCAAGTCCAAGGCCGACCAGGAGAAGCTGTCGATCGCCATCCAGCGGCTGGCCGAGGAGGACCCGACCTTCCAGGTCCACACCGACGAGGAGACCGGCCAGACCATCATCGCCGGCATGGGCGAGCTGCACCTGGACATCCTGATCGACCGGATGAAGCGCGAGTTCCACGTGGAGGCCAACATCGGTGTTCCGCAGGTGGCATACCGCGAGACGCTGCGCCGCGCCGTCAAGGGTGTCGAGTACACGCACAAGAAGCAGTCCGGTGGTTCGGGCCAGTACGGCCGCGTCATCATCGACCTGGAGCCCACCGCACCGGGCACCGGCTACGAATTCGTCAATGCCGTCACCGGCGGACGCATCCCGAAGGAATACATCCCCGCGGTCGACGCCGGTATCCAGGAGGCCATGCAGTTCGGCGTGCTGGCCGGCTACCCGGTCGAGGACATCAAGGTGACCCTCACCGACGGCGCCTACCACGAGGTCGACTCCTCGGAGCTGGCCTTCAAGATCGCCGGTTCGATGGTCTACAAGGAAGCCGCCCGGCGTGCCGACCCGGCTCTCCTGGAGCCGATGATGTCGGTCGAGGTGACCACGCCCGAGGACTACCTCGGCACCGTCATCGGTGACCTCAACGGCCGTCGCGGGCACATCCGCGAAATGGTCGAGGAGCACGGCAACAAGGTCGTGCGCGCACTCGTCCCGCTGTCCGAGATGTTCGGCTACGTCGGCGACCTGCGGTCCAAGACCTCCGGTCAGGCCTCCTACACGATGGAGTTCGACTCCTACGCCGAAGTGCCGAAGTCGATCTCCGAGGAGATCATCGCCAAGGCTCGCGGCACGGAGTGAGCCACCCGGGTCCGTCCGGTGATCCGGGCGGACCCTGTCGGCGGGCGCGAGCCGTTTGACTCTCGCCTGCCGGTGGACCAGAATTGCAAAGGTTCATGGGTGCCCACCCATGCTTCATGGTGCCCGGCCAAGCCGGCACGGTAGTCACACATGAGAAGACCAGCTGCGAGGCCCCTCGCAGCAACCAACAGGCGTCCCGCAAGCCAGCGTGACGCGACTTTGAGAAGGAGCCCCAGTGGCAAAGGCCCATTTCGAGCGGACGAAGCCGCACTGCAACATCGGCACCATCGGACACATCGACCACGGCAAGACCACGCTCACCGCGGCGATCACGAAGGTGCTTGCCGACAAGTACCCGCAGTGGAACTCGTTCGAGGCGTTCGACCAGATCGACAAGGCTCCTGAGGAGCGTCAGCGCGGCATCACCATCTCCATCGCGCACGTCGAGTACCAGACGGAGAAGCGCCATTACGCGCACGTCGATTGCCCCGGGCACGCTGACTACGTGAAGAACATGATCACCGGTGCCGCCCAGATGGACGGTGCGATCCTCGTCGTGGCGGCCACCGACGGCCCCATGCCCCAGACCCACGAGCACGTCCTGCTGGCCCGCCAGGTCGGCGTCCCCGCGATCGTCGTGGCACTCAACAAGTGCGACATGGTCGACGACGAGGAGCTCATCGAGCTCGTCGAGATGGAGACCCGGGAGCTGCTCACCGCCCAGGAGTTCGACGGCGACAACTGTCCGGTCGTGCGCGTGTCCGCGCTGAAGGCGCTGGAGGGCGACCAGAAGTGGGTCGACTCCGTGCTGAAGCTCATGGACGCCGTCGACGAATACATTCCCCAGCCCGAGCGTGACACCGCGAAGCCCTTCCTCATGCCTGTCGAGGACGTCTTCACCATC
Organism: Propionibacterium sp.; assembly: GCA_049297835.1. GTDB lineage: Bacteria > Actinomycetota > Actinomycetes > Propionibacteriales > Propionibacteriaceae > Propionibacterium. The sequence continues at coordinate 6,870 of JBAQVA010000070.1, read as the reverse complement.
ACCGGCCGCGGCACCGTCGTGACCGGTCGTGTCGAGCGCGGCATCATCAAGACCGGCGAGACCGTCGAGCTCGTCGGCTTGGCCGACACCCAGACCACCACGGTCACCGGTGTCGAGATGTTCCGCAAGATCCTCGACGAGGGCCAGGCTGGCGACAACGTCGGTCTGCTGCTCCGTGGCACCAAGAAGGAGGACGTGGAGCGCGGCATGGTCGTCACCAAGCCCGGCACCACCACTCCTCACACGGACTTCGAGGGCAACGTCTACGTGCTGACAAAGGAAGAAGGCGGCCGTCACAAGCCGTTCTTCAGCCACTACAGCCCGCAGTTCTACTTCCGTACCACCGACGTGACCGGTACGGTCGAGCTTCCCGAGGGTGTCGAGATGTGCATGCCCGGTGACAACACCGACATGATCGTGCATCTGCAGAAGCCGATCGCCATGGAGGTCGGCCTGAAGTTCGCCATCCGCGAGGGTGGCCACACCGTCGGCGCCGGTCGTGTGACCAAGATCGACAAGTGAGCCCAGCGCTCCAGTCCTGAACAGATGGCCCGTCCCCCGAGGGGGACGGGCCATCTGCCGTTCCGGACCTCCGGCCGGTGCCCGGCTGCCGGCCGGGGGATTCGAGCCGGGGACTCGGTCCGGGAGGCCGGACGTGGGGCCGCGGTATCCTGGTCGGGTCGCGCGATCGCGATGCCGGAACCGCGATGCCGGAACCCGCAGGCCGTGCCCGGTGCACCGGCGTGGGCGCGGTCCGTGCCGGACGGGGACGGTCACGAGAGCGGGCCGGATGTCACCACCAACGAACATTGAAGGCAGGAACATGGGCGAAGTGCCGATTCAGGCTGTCACGGACGATGACGACGAGATCGACCCGGAGCTGCTCCGGCCCTCGTCCCAGTCGTGGCGGACCCGCACGGCCGTCGAGATGGTGATCAGCGGGATCATCGGGCTCTACACCTCGTTCGTGCTGTCCATCGAGGCGTGGAAGCTGTCCGGCAATCCCGGCCTGCAGCTGGCCTGCGACGTGAACTCCGTCATCTCGTGCACGACCGTCGCCAACACCTGGCAGGCCCGGGTGCTGGGCTTCCCCAATGCCTTCCTCGGCATCCTCTTCGAAGCCGTGGTGCTCACCGTCTCGGTGGCCATCATCGCCGGCGTGCGCTTCCCGCGCTGGTACATGCTCGGTGTCCAGGCCCTGTACACGGTGGGTCTGCTGTTCGCGCTGTGGCTGTTCGCGCAGTCCTACTTCGTCATCCACGCCCTGTGCCCCTGGTGCCTGCTCATCACCTTGACCACCACCCTGGTGTGGGCGGGCCTGACCCGGATGAATGTCCGCGACCGGGTGATCCCCGCGCCGCCCGGTGCGCGCTGGTTCGTGGCCGCCGGCAACGACTGGATCATCACCGGGGCCTTCCTGTTCATCCTGGCGATGATGGTCTTCGTCCGTTACGGGATCACGCTGCTGCGCTGAGCGCCTGTCGCAGGGTTGCCGGCCGCGGCAGCCACCTCAGCCGACCCGTTCGAGTACGACGACCGGGCCCTGCGCCCACACCTGCCGGTACTGCACACCGCGCACCTCCGGATGGGCCAGGAAGCCATCCACCCAGTGGTCCTTCTCGTTGTCGTAGCTGATCGTCTCGCGGTTCAGGACGAGCCAGTCGACGTCGACGGGCTTGCCGAGATCGTCCACGTAGTCCGGTGGTCGCCACTGGAAGACCTCGGCGCGGCTCGTGAGATGGCTGGTCAGGTAGACATCGGCGGCGACCCTGGCACCGGCGGGGATCTGTGTGGTGGCACTGCGGAAGGCCGGGCACACGGATCCGCAGCTGCCGAGCCGCCAGTCGTGCACCATCAGCCCGGTGGGCAGCGAGACCAGGGCCATCACCACGGTGAAGGGCACCGCGCATCTCGTCCACACCCGCAGCACCCGCCCCGTGCGTCCCCGGGCCTGCGCGGCGCGCTGACGCAGCCGGGGCCAGGCCTCCACGAAGCCGTAGCAGACGACGAGCATCGGCAGGATGTTGTAGTGGAAGCTCAGCGTCCAGTGCTGCGGATTCTTCGACACCGCCCGCACCGCGAAGGGTCCGACGAAGGCCCAGATGAGGGGCGAGTTGACGGCGACGAAGGCGCCTGCGGCCAGCACCACCGCGGCCGTCGACAGGGTCTGTAGGGGGCCGAACCAGGCGCCGTGGGTGGATGCCTGGACACCCGCCACGGTGATGGCGCTGGTGGAGTCCAGGTAGAGGTAGGCGTGTGTCGGGCTGAAGTGGGGGATCACCAGGAAGACCGCGAGCGCAGTCCACGCCACCGCGAAGATCCCCAGGCCAAGCCCTCGCAGCCAGTGGCGGCGCACCAGCATGGCCAGGGCGATGCCGCCGACCAGGAAGCAGGTGTCCTCCTTCACCAGCATCAGCGAGGCCGACCACCACCAGCAGGCCGTCCACCGTCCGTCCAGGAAGGCGGCGAGCGCCAGGGCGAGCAGGGGAAGGCCCAGCACCACCTCGTGGAAGTCGAAGACCACGGCCCCCTGGACCGCGAAGGCGCAGAACCATGCCAACGCGAGCGCCAGACCGGTGCCCGGCCCCAGCCTTCGTATCGCGAGCCGGCCCATCATCCAGCCCGCGAGCGCCACACAGACCGCCTGGGCGAGCAGGAGCATCCGCGGGTCGGCCCAGATCCAGTAGAGCGGCACCATGGTGAGGATGATCGGGTGGAAGTGGTCCGCGAAGATCGACATGCCCGGGGACTTCAGCGGCACCAGACCCGGTTGGCCGGCCGCGAAGCTGCGGATCGCCTGGTCGAAGATCGTCAGGTCCATGCCGGAACGGAGCCGGTTGAACTTCACCACCGAGGTCATCGCGTACCACGCCAGCGCCAGGATGCTGAGTGCCAGCAGGAGTGTCCGGGGATGGCTGGAGACCAGCCGCTGCAACCGGCCGGGCCGACCGTCCGGAGGGAGGGGCTGGTCGGCTGCTCTGCTCACGCCGGTCAGCCTATCTCCGGGAGGTCGTCGTTCCGCTCACGCCGGGTTCCGTTGCGGCCTGGACAGGGGGAGCCCCACGCCCAGGGTGACGACCAGGCAGGCCGCCATCACCAGTGACATCGAGCGCACCGGGATCTGGCCGAAGCCGACCAGGGGTGAGACGAGACCAGCGACCAGGAACTGGGCGGCGCCCATGATGCCCGAACCGGTGCCGGCGGCCCGGCCTCCGAGCGCCCCGACCGCGAGCGCGGTCGAATTGCCGAGGCTCAGCGCGATGCCGCTGACGGTCACGGCCAGCAGCGCCACGACGGCGGCCAGCGGGGCACCGAAGGCTCCGCAGACCAGCAGGCCGCCCACGCCCACCACCATCAGCACCAGCCCGGCGGCCAGCAGCTGTCGTACCTGCACGCGGCCGACGAGCCGGGTCGAGACCAGTGAGACCGTAGCCATCAGGATCGCATTGCCTGCGAAGGTCAGCGCGTAGTGGATCCTGTCCAGCCCGTACTGGCCCTGGAGCACGAACGGGGATGCCGAGATGTAGGAGAACATCACGCCGAAGCCGACTGCGAAGATCACGGCGTAGCCGACGAACCGGCGGTTGGCGAGGATCTGGCGGGCGTCGCGCAGCATCCGGGAGGGCCCCGAGGCGCTGCGGCGCTCGACCGGAAGGGACTCGGGGACGACGAAGACGGCGGCCAGGGTCATGAACAGGTTGAACACGGCCAGCAGCGCGAAGATGCCCCGCCAGCCGATGAGGCCGCTCAGCACGCCGCCGAGCACCGGGCCGATGACCGGAGCCAGCCCCTGGATGGCCATCAGCAGGGCGAAGGCCCTCGCGGCCCCGTTCTCCTTCGCCAGGTCCGCGACGACCGCCCGGGAGAGCACGATGCCGGTGCCGCCCGCCATGCCCATCACGAAGCGCAGGCCGATGAGGATCTGGATGGTGGGTGCCAGCGCGACGCAGACCGAGGTGACCAGGAAGACCACGGTGCCGACGATCATCGGTCGTCGTCGCCCCAGCCCGTCGGAGATCGGGCCGATGAGCAGCTGGCCGAGCCCCAGGCCGACCATGAACGCCGAGAGGGTGAGCTGGACCACAGGAGCGGAGGTGTGCAGGTCCGCGGCCATCTGGAGCATGCTCGCGAGGTACATGTCGGTGCCCAGCGGCGCGGCCGCGGACAGCAGGGCCAGCGAGATGAGCAGCAGGGGGGCGAGGGCACCACTGCCCGGTGTTGTCGAAGGTGTGCTGTCCGGCGGGCGTGATGGCACGGGTGGATCGGTCCTTTCACGGCAGGGGCTCTCGTGCGGGTGCGGCGGGGGTCCGGGCGATGGTGGCTGTGCCGGGCAGCATCCGACAGGCCGCGGACGTCCCGACCTGCGGATTCTAGTGGTCGTGGGTGGCAGTGGCCGTCCCACGCGACGATCTGCCGGCCGGGCCCGGCGCGTCTTCACTGTTCGCCCCGGACGCGGCACCATGGAGGGATGGACAGCGAAGCAGCCGCGATCGGGTCACCGGACCGGGTCCGCCTCGAGACGCCGCGGCTGCTGCTCCGGGGCGTCGACCCCGCGCAGGCCGAGATGCTGGCGGACGGGCAGTGCCCGCTGCCGTGTGCGTCCGACTATCCCCACGCGGACACCAGCGCCGCGGCGCGCCTGCTGAGACAGAGCATCGAGGTCGACAACTGGGTGCCCGGCTACGGGATGTACCTCGTGGTGCGCCGTGACGACGGGCTGGTCATCGGAGACATCGGCTTCCACACCCCTCCCGACGAGCGCGGGGCGGCGGAGGTGGCCTACGGGCTGGCGCCCTCGGCCCGTCACCGGGGCTACGCCACCGAGGCCCTGGCGGCACTGACCGGCTGGGCCCATGCGCACGGCTGCCTCACGGTGCTCGCCGAGGTGGAGCCGGACAACACGGCCTCGCTCAACGTGCTGGCACGCTGCGGGTACCGGCCGCTGCGCTCGGCGGGGCCGTGGATCAGGCTGCGCCACCAGGCCGGCTGAGCCGCCCTTTCGGCGTGGGCGGGCCCGTTCACTAGACTCGGGCTCACTATGACCACACCTGCTCGCACCCGAGTCGCGCCCTCGCCGACCGGTGATCCACACGTCGGTACCGCCTACATGGCCCTCTTCGACAAGGCCTGGGCGGCGAAGACCGGGGGCAGCTTCGTGCTGCGCGTCGAGGACACCGACCGCAACCGTCTGGTCGAGGGCAGCGAGCAGCAGATCGTCGACACCCTCGACTGGCTCGGTCTGACGCCCGACGAGTCCCCCGAGCTCGGGGGACCGTACGCTCCCTACCGTCAGTCCGAGCGCCTCGACGACTACCGGCCCGTGGTGGACAAGCTGCTGGCCGACGGCCACGCCTATCACTGCTGGTGCAGCCAGGAGAGGCTGGCCGCCATGCGCGCGGAGAAGTCGGCGCACAAGCAGGACACCCGCTACGACCGGCTGTGCCTGGGGATGACCAAGCAGGAGCGCTCGAAGCTTCCCGGCTTCACCGAGACCCCCGTGGTCCGGATGCTGGTTCCCGACGATGCCCCGCTGAGCTTCCAGGACCTGGTCCGCGGCGAGGTGCGCGCGCCCTTCCCGGACGACCAGGTGATCCTCAAGGCCGACGGATTCCCCACCTACCACCTGGCGGTCGTGGTGGACGACCACATGATGGGCATCACCACGGTGGTCCGCGGGGAGGAGTGGATCAGCTCCACGCCGAAGCACCTGTTGCTCTACAAGTGGCTGGGCTGGGAGCTGCCCGCCTTTGCGCACATGCCCCTGCTGCGCAACACCGACCACTCGAAGATCAGCAAGCGGAAGAACCCCGCGGCGCGGCTCATGTGGTTCAAGGAACAGGGTTACCTGCCGGAGGCGCTGCGCAACTTCCTCCAGCTGCTCGCCTACCCGCCGGTCGAGGGCGACCAGGAGGTCGAGAGCTTCCAGACCTTCGTCGGCGGCTTCGACTGGTCGCGGGTCAACACCGTCGGGCCGGTCTTCGACACCAAGAAGCTGGACTGGCTCAACGGCTACTACATCCGCGAGCTGTCCGACGAGCAGCTGGGCGAGCGACTGGTGGACTTCATCGCCGGGAGCGCCCAGTGGGGCCCCGATCCCGATCCCTCGTGGGCCTCGGTGGTCCGACGGTCGGCTGCCATGATCAAGCCCCGGCTGGTCAAGCTCTCCGATGCCTGGGCCCAGTTGGAGTTCCTCACCCGCCCCGACGACTCGATCGTCGTCGAGGACGCCGCCCGGGCCCAGCTGCGCGACAACGCAGCCCAGTTGCTGGCCGCGTCCCGCGAGGTCATCACCGGGGTCGAGCCCTTCGAGGCGCAGCCGATCCAGGATGCCCTGCGCGCCGAGCTGGTCGAACAGCTGGGCGTCAAGCCCCGCATCGCCTTCACCCCCCTGCGGGTGGCCACCAGCGGACGCAAGGTCAGCCCCCCGCTGTTCGAGACCTGCGAGATCCTGGGGCGCGATTCGGTGCTCGCCCGGATCGACGCGCTGGCCGCGAGCCTGTGAGCTCCGCCGCGCGACATCGCCCCTGATTTGTCTGGAACACGTCCACGTGGGATCATGGACAAGTTGCTCCCTGGGGCACGGCTGTTCGCGCGCGGTGATGACCACGATCTGGTCACCGATGTGTGCGGTGGTCCGCTCCCGGGAACCGGTACAGCCATGGTGGCCGGATCGATGACGTGGTGCTGGTGGGACATGGCGCCGATGGTCGGGGATCTGGGCGTGATGGCTGGATCACCCGGTGTGCTGGGTGGTCAGTCCGTTCAGACTCCGGTCGGTTCGGGATGGCTCGCTCGTGAGTGCCGCAGTCGCGTGGGGGATGCTCCGCGCCGTGCTGGTCGGCATCCGACACGCCCGACCTCGGGTACCGG
>JBAQVA010000069.1:0-3526 GCA_049297835.1 Propionibacterium sp. | reverse complement strand
GCTTGAGAGAGCCGACGCTGGCGCCCACGGCGTCAAGTACATAGGCCATAAGGGCCTGAAGGCGTCCGACCGGCTGCGCTCCACGATCCGATCCCAGGGCGACATGGACCACGAGGACTTCTCCTCGCGCGTCTCCGACGTCACTTCGAAGACCTTGGAGCAGACAGTGCGCAAGGGCGCGCCCAAGACATTGCGTGCAGGCGTCTCCGGCGTGAAAGGCACGGCGAAGGGCGGGATGGCCGCCTATCGGGGCGGAGTGCGCGCGGTCAACGGCACTAGGAGCATGTTCGCCAAGGCGAGATCCACCGGAGCGGCGACGGCCAGGACGGCCCGACGTGCCGCGGCGGCTTCCCGGCAGAGCGCGGCCGGAGCATTGCGCGCGGCAAGGATGGTCAACGCCGCCGTGAGGTTCATCGGCGCGAAGATCGGCGCGCTGCTCGCTTCGGCCGCCTCAATGCCACTCATGCTCATCATGGCGGTCGTCGCGATCGTGCTCGCCGTCATCGTGAGCATCCTGGCATGGATCCCCGGCATGGTCAGCGAATCGGACGGCTCGCTCACGAACGTGCCCTCGCAGTACGTCGACGTCGTGATGCGCGCCGGCCAGGTGTGCGACACGGTCACCCCGCCGGCCATCGCCGCGCAGATCGAGCAGGAGTCCGGCTGGAACCCGCAGGCCCAGTCGGCCGCCGGCGCCCAGGGCATCGCCCAGTTCATGCCCGGCACCTGGGCCTCAAGCGGCAAGGATGGCGACGGCGACGGCCGGGCCGACGTCATGAACCCGATCGATGCGATATGGAGCGAGGGCAACTACATGTGCGGGCTGGCGGGCCAATTGAAAAGCGCGCTGGACGCGGGCCGCGTGTCCGTGGACCTGCTGGACCTGACGCTGGCGGCCTACAACGCGGGCATCGGCAACGTGTACGCCGCGCACGGCATCCCGCAGATCAGCGAGACGGTGAATTACGTGCGCTCCATCCGCACCCTCATGGCCAAGTACGTGAGCACCGGCGGCCAGGGCGGGGGCGCGAGCGTCGGCTCTCTCAAGCCGCCCCTGGCGATGAGTCCGGACGGCTACCACGTCGACGTGGCCGCGACCGGCACAAACGAGGGAGCAGCGCCCAGCTACCAGCGTTTCCAGTGCACCTGGTGGGCGGCTATCCGCCGCTCCCAGATCGGCAAGCCCGTCGACCCGTATATGGGCAACGGCGGCCAGTGGGGCGCGACGGCCGCACGGCTCGGCTACCCGATGGGCGGCGGGCCGCGTCCCGGTGACGCCATCAGCTTCCATCCCGGCGTCCACGGCTCCGATCCGTTCTACGGGCATGTCGCGATCGTCGAGGAGGTCAAGCCCGATGGGTCGATCGTGATCAGCCAGTCCGGCACCGGATGGATGGCTGTCGTGGTCGAGACCATCAGCAAGCAGCAGCTCGACGCCATGGGCTCGGGCGTCGACTTCATCCACTGAACCAACCAAGGAGAACCATTCCCATGTCCCGCAAGCACCGAACAATGCTCGCCCTTCTCGCCATTGCACTGACGATAATCCTGCTCCTGCTCGGCTGGGCAGGGCGCCGTGCCATGAGCCAGGCGTCGAGCGAGCCCACGCCGAGCGTCATCAGAACAGCGGCCGGCGCGAAGCCGCAGCCGCCCAAGACTGATCCGGCGCTCAAAACACGGGACGCTCAGCGGCTGTGCGAACAGGCCGCGCCCAAGGTCGTCACCCTGTATGTGACCGATTCGCCGGACCGCAGCCATCTGCTGAACGAGTACTTTACGGCGCATGCCACTGGCAGGAACGTGCCCGTTTCGCACATCAAGCCGCAGCCGGCCAGGCAGTTCGCCGGCGCGCTGAACATCGAGCAGCCAGTAGGACACGCGGTGTGCAGCGTGAATACCGGCCTGCAGTCGAGCCCGTGGATGCTCGAATTCGACTGGGAGGAATCCCTCGGCTGGCGGTGCACGTCCATCCAAGGACCCATTCAGGGCGCGTATACGGATGACCAGCTATGAGCGGCAAGAACTGCGAGGCCGTGCTGTTCTCGGCCGAGACAAGGCTTCGTCGGGAGGATGACGGCGTGCGCATGGACATGTGGGAGCCGTGCGGCGAAGCGTGGGAGGGCAAGCCGGAGCCGGACACGGTGCCGGCATGGTGCCTGATGGGATGCAGGATGAGAGGACGAGGATGAGCAGACGCAGGACCAGACTGGTCGACGGCGACCTGGATCCGAAGGCCTCGGCCGCGGATCTCGAATACATATGCGTGAACCACTTCGACTATCCCAGCGACATCATCAGCGCCATGCCGGCGCATCCCGCATGCTGGTCCGAACTGGCCGACTGGTGCCGGCAATTCACGAAGGACCCCGGCACGGCCGGAGCGCCGCCCATGCCGCCCGAACCCGCCAAGCGCGGCATCCTGCAGCGGACGAAGCCCGTAGAACCTGACGGCAAGTCCGACGAAGCCGCTGAACCCGTCGAACCCATCAAGCCTGCCGTCGCGCCTGCGAGCAACCCGGACGACGAGACGACGGAGGCGATCACCCTGCCGCTGGACGCATTCGCCCAAGAAGAGCCCACGCTCGCCGATGCGCCAGTCAAGCTCAAGCGGGTCATACCGGTACGCAGAATCATGATCGTCGCCGTCTGCGTCGTTGCCCTGACGGGCCTGGGCGGCGCAACCGCCGCAGGCGCCAGCGCATGGCACGCACACCAGGAGCAGGCCGCAGCCGCAGCGGCAGCGGAGCACGCCCATACCACGATCTCGAACGCCGAACGCCTGTGCAAGGAAGTGAAGTCCAGCCCCGTCAAGAGCGACAAGGATCTGGCCGGCCAGGCGGACAAGCTCGATGCTCTCGTCAACGACGCGAAAGCGCCGAGCGCTCAGATCGCCAAGGCGACCGCGTCGCTGCGCACAGCGTACGGCAAGGCCATGGATGCGAAAGCCGAGCAGACGGGCAAGCGCATCGACACGCTCACCGTCCAGGCGAACAGGCTCAAAGACTCCCCGGAATCGGCCGACCGCACAGCCATGCTCGACCTGGCCAAGCAGTGGGGCGGCAAGAGCATAACGAGGAAGAATCTGGCGAAGGCGCTCGACGCGGCCGCCCGGCTCGACGCATTGACGTCATCATGCCGGCAGGCGCAGGAGCGTACGGACAAGGCGAAAGCCGAGGAAGCCAAGCGCAAGGCCGACGAGGAGCAGCGCAAGACGCAGGCCGAACAGCAGCAGCCAGCGCCGGTACCTGTTCCCGCGCCCGCGCCGCAGGCACCAGCGCCCTCATATGCGCCGCGCTACACGCCCGCACCTGCTCCGGCTCCCGCGCCGGCACCGCAGCAGAAGGCCCCGCCGTCGCCGGGAGGCAACAACGGGGCCGTGCTTGGCTGAGCTATAATATTTGGCTCTTCGGGTGTTTGTGTGGGTGGGGATCGCTGGTTTGTCCTGCTGGTTATTGGCGTCCGGGGAGTTTGAGGTTGAGCCGGCCGCATTTGAGCATGACGAGGGCGATGAGGTTGTCGAGGTTCC
>JBAQVA010000068.1:0-3451 GCA_049297835.1 Propionibacterium sp. | reverse complement strand
TCATGTGCACCGACAACATGCCCTCGGGAAGCGCCATGCAGCTCGGTGACATCCTCACCACCCGCGACGGGAAGACCGTCGAGGTGCTCAACACGGACGCCGAGGGCCGGCTCGTGATGGCCGACGGGCTCGCGCTGTCGGTCGAGGCCGGCGCCGATGCGATCATCGACATCGCCACCCTCACCGGCGCCTGTCTCCGGGCCCTGGGCGTGCGCTACGCCGGCGTCATGGGTTCCGAACCGAGCCTGGTGAACCAGGTCATCGCCGGCGGCAGGGCCGTCGACGAGCTGGTCTGGGAATTCCCGCTGGTGGAGGCCTACCGCAAGGAGCTGGACTCCGATGTCGCGGACATCAAGAACATCGGCGGGATCAATGCCGGGCAGATCACCGCCGCCCTGTTCCTGCGGGAATTCGTGGGCTCGACACCCTGGGCCCACATCGACATTGCCGGCACCGCCCAGGCGCCCGCGGACGACCGGTGGATCCGCCGTGGGCCCACCGGTTTCGGTGCGCGGCTGCTGACCCAGGTCGCGACCTCATTCGTCAGGCCCGGCCGGCGCTGATCCCACCCCGTACTGCCAGCCGGGCTGACCGGCACATCACCCAAGTGGCCACCGCACCGGTGACCCCTCCCGCACATCCGCGAGAGCCACACCACTCCCATTCATCAGGAAGCACACATGTCCCAATTCAGTGAATTCTTCTGGCTCATCATCGAGATCTTCTTCTTCGTCGCCTATCTGATCGTCTTCTTCCAGATCATCGGCGATCTCTTCCGCGACAAGCAGCTCGGCGGGCTGGCCAAGGCCATCTGGATCTTCGTACTCATCGTCATCCCACTGGTCGGAGCACTCATCTACCTCATCGCCCGCGGCCGTGGCATGGACGAGCGGCGCCGGCAGGCGGCCCTCGACGCCGAACAGAACGTGCAGGCCTACATACGACAGGCCGTCGGCCCCAACCCGGTGTCCGAGATCGCCCAGGCCCAGGAGCTCCTCGAGAAGGGGTCCATCAGCGCCCAGGAGTTCGAGGCGCTGAAGCGGAAGGCGCTGGGCGAATGAGCACACCACAGAATCCTCCGGTCGCCGATCCGCTCGGTCCTGTCGACGTCGTCGTCTTCCGGCTCCCCGCCGGCGGTGTCTCGGCGGGCTGGGCAGCCCTGCGCGAGGCACAGCAGCAGGGCCAGCTCCTCGTTCTGGATGTCGACTTCGTGCAGAAGACCCCCGGCGGTCCGCGGACGCTCGACGAGCAGGAGATCGCCGCTCTCGGCGGCGACGAGCTGAACGGCGCCCACTCCGGACTGCTCGACGAGCACGATCTGCTCCTGGCCGTGGACGCGCTGGGCGTCGGAGAGCTGGCGGTGGTGGTGCTCAAGGAAGACCTGGGCTTCCATCGGGTCATCGCCGCCTTCGGCTCCGAGGGCGCCGGACTCCTCGCCGAGGAGCCCGTTTTCGCCGAAGATCTCCAGACCAGCCTTGACGAGAGGACGTCACAATCATGAGCCTTCTGCGCAGAGCAGGACGTGTGGCGGTCGCAAGTTCCATCCACGGCAACGTCCAACAACGCCAGCGTGCCCGGTGGGCTGCCCAGTCGGCCCAGCAGACAGGGGTCCCCGAGCAGGCCACCGCCCCCGCGCCAACCACGGCAGCCACCTCGACGCAGGTCGACCCGGCGCAGCGCATCGCGCTGCTCAAGGATCTCGCCGAACTGCATGCGGCTGGTGTGCTCACCGATGCGGAGTTCTCCGCCCAGAAGGCGGCCCTGCTCAGCTGAGCCCATCAGCTCCAGATGCGGCTGCCCCGCGACCCTCACCGGACGCGGGCAGCCGCATCATCTCGGGGTGGAGCTGTTTTTCCACGATTGAAACACGACCGGAACATCGGGTGCATCTGGGCCCATATATTGCGGGCATGAGTTCCTTGCTTGCCGGGTATCCCGTCCATGATCGAACCTTTGACGAAATGGTCGGTCCGGACGGAGTTCGGAAACTGTATTGCGAACTCGCGGAGGGATTCGACGAACAGGGTGCCGAGGAGGTCCGCAACAGGGCGGGCTACCTCGCCTCGCGCTATCTCGACATCGGTGTCACCTTCGACTTCAGCGGCCACGAGGAGCCCTTCCCGGTCGACATCGTGCCGCGGATCATCGACGTCGCACAGTGGGCCCACCTCGAGGCCGGGCTCAAGCAGCGGGTGCGAGTCCTCGAGCGTTTCCTCGACGACGTCTACGGCGCAGGCCAGGTCTTCGCGGACGGCATCGTTCCCCGGGCGCTGGTGACCACCTCCAAGAACTTCGTCCGCGCGGTCGCCGGGCAGGTGCCCGCCAACGGCGTACGCATCCACGTCGCCGGGATCGACTGCATCCGCGACGGCCAGGGCGTCTGGCGGGTGCTCGAGGACAACGTGCGGATTCCCTCGGGCGTGTCCTATGTCATGACCAATCGTCAGGTGACGGCCGCCGCACTACCCGAGGTGATGGGCCGCTACGGGGTCAGACGAGTCGACGACTATCCGACCCGGCTGCGCGCCGCACTGGCCAGCGCGGCACCGGCCGGGATCCCCGACCCCAACATTGTCGTGCTCACCCCGGGCGTCTACAACTCCGCCTATTTCGAGCACACCCTGCTGGCACGCACGATGGGCGTGCCGCTGGTGGAGGGCCGCGATCTCGTGGCCCGGCACGGCAACGTGTACCTGCGCACCACCGAGGGCCTCAGCCGGGTCGATGTCATCTACCGACGGGTGGACGACGAATTCCTCGATCCCGTCCACTTCCGTTCCGACTCGGTGCTGGGATGCGCTGGCCTGCTCTCCGCCCAGGCGAACGGCAATGTCACGATCGCGAACTGGATCGGCAACGGAGTGGTCGACGACAAGCTCGTCTACTCCTACGTGCCGGACCTGATGCGCTACTACTTCGGCGAGGAACCGATCCTGCCGAATGTGAAGACCTGGCGACTGGAGGATCCCGCCCATCTGGCGGAGGTCGTGGACCGGCTCGACGAGCTGGTCATCAAGCCCGTCGACGGCTCGGGAGGCAAGGGCATCGTCATCGGCCCGCAGTGCAGCCGCGAGGAGATCGACCGAGTGCGCGCCCAGGTGCTGGCATCGCCGCGCGGCTGGATCGCCCAGCCACTCATCCAACTGTCCACCGTGCCGACAATGGCGGACGGCCGACTCAGCCCCCGACATGTCGACCTGAGGCCCTTCGTCGTCAATGACGGCGAAGACATGTGGGTCCTACCGGGCGGCCTGACACGGGTCGCGCTCAAGGAGGGGCAGTTCATCGTGAACTCCTCCCAGGGCGGCGGCTCGAAGGACACCTGGGTGCTCAGCGGTGGCGCGCCCGTGCACGAACAGATCTCCGTGCAGCCGCCCGAGGAGCTCAACCCCGAGCAACCGGAGGTCTCGCTGCACGACTCGGACGCCGCCGAAACCCAGCAGCAACAACA
>JBAQVA010000067.1:0-4968 GCA_049297835.1 Propionibacterium sp. | reverse complement strand
GCAGCGCGCCGATGGTCAGGTGTGCGTAGTCCTGACAGACGCCCTTGTGGGCCTCCCACGCCTCGGTGGCCGCGGAGGTGACCGTGGTGCTGCCGGTCGAGTACTCCAGTGAGTCGTGCACGAGCCTGCCGATCGCCCAGCCGCATTCGTCCACCGTCGTGCTGTGCGCCGCGATCTCATCGGCCCGTGCCGCCAGCTCCGGGCCCGGGTCGACCAGGGCGCTGGGCATCAGGTATTCGTTCCAGCGGTCGTGGCCGGCCACGACGCCGTCGAGGGTCATCGGGCTGGGCACCGGCGGATTGCGCGTGACGTCCAGGGAGGTGGCCACCCGTACCGTCATGACATCGTGCGGCTCGTGCAGCTCGAAGGAGGTCACCTGGGTGCCCCAGTAGTCGATGGAGGAATAGGACCACGGGGTCGGCGTGATGATCACCGAGCGCTCGCGGATGAGCTGCTCAGGACTGTAGCTGGGCGACATCCGGATCTCGTTGAATGAGTCGTTCACCGGCTCGGAGTAGCGGTAGCCGGTCGTGTGGACGATTCGCAGCGTGGTGGTCATCTGTCATCTCTCGTTCCACTGGGGGACCAGGGCACCCTCGAAGTATCGGGTGGTCAGTGCCTGCGTCGCCTGTTTGCAGACATCCAGCAGTCTCGAGGTGCTGGCGCCCAGAGTCGCCATCACGTCGTGGTCGGCGTCGTACTCGACGTTGGCGCACGAGCGGCCGAGCAGCCGCTGGGCGTCGTCCTCGAAGCCGGTCCGCAGGACGGTCGGGTCGAGCGCCGCCAGCGACTCCTGCGCCTCGGTGAGGCAGTGCACGACCGAGCGCGGGAAGAGCCGGTCGCGCATGAGGAAGTCCACCGCCGCCGGCAGGCTGTCCTCCCGTCCCCGGGTGACCACATAGGCCTGTTGCGCACCGCAGGCGCGCAGCACGACATGGTGGGTGGCCGCCCGCCCCGGCGCCACGACCGTCGCGTAGAGGATGCGGCTGGTCATGTCGACGCGCTCTATGTACCGCCCGGCGGCCAGGAAGTACCAGGCCTGGTCGCGGGTCATGGTGTCGGACAGCGTCCCGACGATCATCGACGAGAAGTCCCGTACCTCCCGGCAGGCTTCGGTCGGGCGCATCTGGGACAGCCCGCCGAACTGGATCGTCCGCCAGGAACGGTTGATGGCCTCCCAGGTCGACGTCGACAGGATCTCGCGGCAGCGCCGGGCGCTCTCGCGGCAGTTCGCGAAGGTGGTGATGATCGACAGCGGCGAGTCCGGGTTGAGCCCCAGGGTGTCCCAGACGTCCTCGAAGGTCCGGCACTCCTCGGGATCGGCACCCATGGCCCGGCACAGCGACGAGCCGAAGTTGAGGCCCTTGGGTCCGGTGGCGGCCGCCCCGAGATCGAGGTGCACCTCGAGCACGCGCGCCTGGTCCGAGGCCCGTTCGACATAGCGCCCGATCCAGAACAGGGACTCGGCAATTCTGCTGAGCATCATCGTCGGCCCCCGTCCGTCGACGCCTGTTGTTGTTGCTGCTGTTGTTGTTGCTGGGTCTCGGCGGCATCCGAGTCGTGCAGGGAGACCTCGGGTTGCTCGGGGGTCAGCTCCTCGGGCGGCTGCGGCGGCTCGGGCTCGTGTTCGGGCGCGCTGCCACTGAGCACCCAGGTGTCCTTCGAGCCTCCGCCCTGGGAGGAGTTGACGATGAACTGCCCCTCCTTGAGCGCGACCCGGGTCAGGCCACCGGGAAGGACCCACATGTCCTCGCCGTCGTTGACCACGAAGGGCCTCAGGTCCACGTGACGCGGGCTGAGCCTGCCGTCCGCCATGGTGGGCACGGTGGACAGTTGGATGAGCGGTTGGGCGATCCATCCGCGGGGCGAGGCGAGCACCTGGGCGCGTATCCGGTCGATCTCCTGGCGGTTGCACTGCGGGCCGATGACGATGCCCTTGCCGCCGGAGCCGTCGACCGGCTTGATCACCAGCTCGTCGAGCCGGTCCACGACCTCTGCCAGATGGGCGGGCTCCTCGAGCCGCCAGGTCTTCACGTTCGGCAGGATCGGCTCCTCGCCGAAGTAGTAGCGCATCAGGTCGGGCACGTAGGAGTAGACCAGCTTGTCGTCCACCACCCCGTTGCCGATCCAGTTCGCGATCGTGACATTGCCATTGGCCTGGGCCGACAGCAGGCCGGCACAGCCCAGCACCGAGTCGGAGCGGAACTGCACCGGGTCGAGGAATTCGTCGTCCACCCTGCGGTAGATGACGTCCACCCGGCTGAGGCCCTCGGTGGTGCGCAGATAGACATTGCCGTGCCGTGCCACCAGATCACGGCCCTCGACCAGCGGCACGCCCATGGTGCGGGCCAGCAGGGTGTGCTCGAAGTAGGCCGAGTTGTAGACGCCCGGTGTGAGGACGACGATGTTGGGGTCCGGCACCCCGGCCGGCGCTGCGTTGGCCAGCGCGGCGCGCAGCCGGGTCGGATAGTCGTCGACGCGCCGGACGCCGTAGCGGCCCATCACCTCGGGCAGGGCAGCTGCGGTGACCTGACGATTGGTGAGCACGTAGGAGACCCCCGAGGGGATCCGCACGTTGTCCTCCAGCACCCGCCAGACTCCCTGGCCGTCGCGGATGCAGTCGATCCCGGCGACGTGGATGCGCACGCCATTGGCGGGCACCTGGCCGGCGACGGCCCGGACGAAGTTCTTCGAGGTGGTCACCAGGGCACGGGGCACGATGCCGTCCGCGAAGACCTGGCCGGCGCCGTAGACGTCGTCGAGGAAGCGTTCCAGGACCCGCACCCGCTGCTTGAGACCGGCTTCCAGGTGCGCCCACTGCGCCACGTCGATGATGCGCGGCACGATGTCGACCGGGAAGGGCTCCTCGTGTCCGCTGAAATCGAAGGTGACCCCGATGTCGAGATATCGCGAGGCGAGATAGCCCGCCCTGTTGCGGACCTCTTCCGCGCCCTGTTCGTCGAATCCTTTTGCGAGTTCGGAGTACAGCGTCCGCACTCCGTCAGGACCGACCATCTCGTCGAAGGTCCTGTCACGGACCGGATACCCGGCAAGCAAGGAACTCATGCTCGCAATATATGGGTCCAGATGCATCCGGTGTTCCGGTCTTGTTCCAAACGTGAAAAATCAGCTGGACGGGAATTCTGTGCGGCTGCCCCGGTCGTGATCGGGACGGCCGCACAGAACCGAGGGGTTCAGGCGAGCAGGGCTGCCTTCTGGGCGGAGAACTCGGCGTCGGTGAGCACGCCGGCGGCATGCAGCTCGGCAAGATCCTTGAGCAGCGCGATGCGCTGGGCCGGATCGACCGGGGCGGTGGCGGGTCCCGGGGCAGCCGGCGTCACCTGCTGGGCGGCGGGCGTCTGCTGGGCGGCCTGCGCCGCCCAACGGGAGCGCTGGCGTTGCTGGACGCTGCCGTGGATGGAGCTGGCGACCGCCACACGTCCTGCTCTGCGCAGAAGGCTCATGATTGTGTCTTCCTCTCGTCCAGGCTGGCCTGGAGATCCTCGGTGAGAACGGTCTCCTCGGCGAGGAGGGCAGCGCCCTCGGCGCCGAAGGCATCGACGACGCGCCGGAAGCTCAGGGTCTCCTTGAGGACCACCACGGCGAGGTCGCCGACTGCCAGTGCATCGACGGCGAGCAGCAGGTCGTGCTCGTCGAGCAGGCCCGAGTGGGCACCGATCAGCTCGTCGCCGCCGAGCTCGGCGATCTCCTGCTCGCCCAGGGCACGCGTGCCCCCGGGGGTCTTCTGCACGAAGTCGACGTCCAGGACGAGGAGCTGACCCTGGAGCTGGGCATCGCGAAGGGCGGCCCAGGCCTTCGAGACGCCGCCGGCCGGCAGCCGGAAGGTGACGACGTCGACGGGCCCCAGCGGATCGCCGGCCGGGGAAGTGTGCGGGATGCTCATGCCGCCAGCGCCTTCTGCTTGAGGGCCTCGAATTCCTGGGCGTTGATGGCGCCCTTGGCGAGGAGTTCCTGGGCCTGGGCGATGTCGTTGACCGGATTGGAGCCGGCCGTCTGACGAATGTAGGCCTGCACATTCCGTTCGGCGTCGAGCGCAGCCTGGCGGCGACGTTCGTCGATGCCACGCCCGCGGACGATGAGGTAGACGAGGGCGCCGATCAGCGGGATGACGATGAGCACGAAGATCCACACGGCCTTGGCCAGGCCGCCGAGCTCCTTGTCACGGAAGAGATCGCCGATGATCTGGAAGAAGACGAGCAGATAGGCGATGAAGAAGAAGAGTTCGATGATGAGCCAGAAGAATTCGCTGAACTGAGACATGTGTGTACTTCCTGATGATTCTGGACGGTGCGACTTCCGCGAGTCCGCGGAAGGGGTGAGCCAGCCGCGGTGGGGCCCGGCATCGGATGCCGCGCGCCACCGGCCGGCGGTGTTCCCGGGACGATCAGCGCTGCCCGGGCCTGACGAAGGAGGTGGCCACCTCGGTGAGCAGTCTCGCACCGAAACCGGTGGGGCCACGGCGGATCCATCGGTCCTCCGCAGGTGCCTGGGCGGTCCCGGCGATGTCGATGTGGGCCCAGGGTGTGCTGCCGACGAACTCCCGCAGGAACAGGGCAGCGGTGATCTGCCCGGCATTGATCCCGCCGATGTTCTTGATGTCTGCGACATCGGAGTCGAGTTCCTTGCGGTAGGCCTCGACCAGCGGGAATTCCCAGACCCGCTCGTCGACGGCCTCACCGCCGGTGATGATCTGGCTCACCAGATCCGGTTCGGAACCCATGACGCCGGCGTAGCGCACGCCCAGGGCCCGGAGACAGGCGCCGGTGAGGGTGGCGATGTCGATGATCGCATCGGCGCCGGCCTCGACCGACAGCGCGAGACCGTCGGCCATCACGAGCCGGCCCTCGGCGTCCGTGTTGAGCACCTCGACGGTCTTCCCGTCGCGGGTGGTGAGGATGTCACCGAGCTGCATGGCGCTTCCCGAGGGCATGTTGTCGGTGCACATGA
>JBAQVA010000066.1:0-12228 GCA_049297835.1 Propionibacterium sp. | reverse complement strand
GGCCGGGGCGGGCGCGGCGCTGGTGGGCCATCCGGTGGAGGCCGGCATCGTCCGGCTGGTCACCGACGACGCGTTGGCCGGGCTGAGCGCGCTGGCGCGCGGACTGGTGGACGAGCAGCGGGCCCGGGGCATGCTCACCGTCGCCATCACCGGCTCTGCCGGGAAGACCTCCACGAAGGACCTGCTCGCCCAGGTGCTCGGCGCCGCCGGACCGACCGTGAGCCCGGTGGGCAACCACAACAACGAGATCGGCGTCCCGCTCACCGCGTGCGCGGTGGACGACCGGACCCGCTTCCTGGTCAGTGAGATGGGTGCCCGCGGCATCGGGCACATCGCCAGGCTGTGCTCGGTGGTGCCACCGAGCATCTCGACGGTGCTGAACGTGGGCACCGCACATCTGGGCGAGTTCGGCAGCCAGGACGCCATCGCCCTGGCGAAGGGCGAGATCGTCGAGGCGCTGGAGCCCGACGGCTGGGCCGTGCTCAACGCCGACGACCCGAGGGTCGACGCGATGGAGGCCCGCACCCACGCCCGGATCGCGCGCTGGAGCGTCGAGGGGGACCGGGCACCGGAGGCCGGTCAGCTGCAGGCAGAGCTGGTCGTCACCGCCACCGACATCAGCCTCGACGATCTCGACAGGGGACGCTTCACGCTGCACGTGCGTACCGAGGACGAGCGCAGCAGCCAGCGGGTCGCACTCCGCCTGATCGGCGCCCACCAGATACGCAATGCGGTGGCCGCCGCGACCATGGCGCTGGCTGCCGGACTCGAGCTGGACACCGTGGCCGATGCGCTGAGCAGGGCCACGACCCGCTCGCCGCTGCGCATGGAACTCCACGAGACGACCGGCGGCGCGGCGATCATCAATGACTGCTACAACGCCAATCCCGACTCGACCGAGGCCGCGCTGCGTTCGCTGGCCGACATCGGCAGGGCCCGCCGCAGGACCCACCCGGGTGCCCGCACCGTGGCGGTGCTGGGGGACATGGCCGAGCTGGGGGCACGCGCGGCACAGCTGCACGCCGGGATCGGGGCGCTGGCCGCCAAGCTGGGGATCGACGAGGTGATCGGGGTCGGCGAGTACGGCGAGGTCCTGGCGCAGTCGGCCCGGGCCGGAGGCGCGCTGGGGCGGCGCGCCACCAAGCAGGAGGTCGCCGGTCTCATAGAGTTGTGTCCCGGTGACGTGGTGCTCGTCAAGGCGAGCCGGGTCCTGGCACTCGAGGACGTCACCGCCGAACTGCTCGATCGCGCTCCCGGGGGCGCTGAAGGGAGGGTGCACAGATGATCACGATCATCACCGCGGGCGTTCTCTCGCTCGTCGCGACCCTCATCGGCACCAAGTACCTCATCGTCTTCCTCGTGCACCGCGGCTACGGCCAGTTCATCCGTGACGACGGGCCCACCACGCATCGCACGAAGCGGGGCACCCCGACGATGGGCGGGGTGGTGGTGATCGCCGCCGCGGTGGTGGCCTATCTGCTCGCGCACCTGGTGAGCGGCTCGCGGATCACCGTCTCCGGGGTCCTGGTGCTTGCCCTGCTGGTCGCCACCGGCTTCATCGGATTCCTCGACGACTGGACGAAGATCTCCAAGCAGCGCTCGCTGGGCCTGACCCCGCGTGGCAAGCTGATCGGCCAGATCTCGGTCGGCGTCGGCTTCTCCGTGGCGGCCCTGTTCTTCCCCGCGGCGGGCGGCAACGTGGGCGCGCGCCCGGCGAGCGTCTACATCTCCTTCGTGCACGACGTGGACTGGCTGCGCCTGCCGGTGGTGCTGGCGATCTTCTGGATGACCCTGCTCATCACCGGCTTCTCCAATGCCGTGAACCTCACCGACGGTCTCGACGGACTGGCCACCGGCGCCTCGACGATGGTCTTCGGGGCCTTCGCCCTGATCGGGATCTTCGAGTCCAACCAGTGGTGCCTCACCGGCGCCCGGCTGGCGCGCTGCTACGACGTGCGCGATCCCTCGGACCTGGCGGTCGTCTCGATCGCCCTGGCGGCGGCCTGCTTCGGCTTCCTGTGGTGGAATGCCAAACCGGCGAAGGTCTTCCTCGGTGACACCGGCTCGCTGGCGCTGGGCGCCGCGATGGCAGGGCTGGCGATCTTCAGCCGCACCGAGCTCCTGCTCGTCGTGCTCGGCCTGTTGTTCGTCATCGAGACCCTCTCGGTGATGATCCAGGTCGGCTACTTCAAGTACTCCGGCGGCAAGCGGGTCTTCAAGATGGCACCGCTGCACCACCACTTCGAGTTGCTCGGCTGGGCCGAGACGACCGTGGTCGTGCGCTTCTGGATCATCTGCGGGGTGTCCGTCGCCGCGGCACTCGGCATCTTCTACGGCGGTTGGGTGTGGGGCTGGTGACTTCGGGTCAGGACTGGATCAGCACGGCGGACCGGACGGCGCCGTGGCAGCGGGGACATGTCGTGGTGGCCGGGCTCGGCACCTCCGGTTTCGCCGCGGCGGACGCGATGCTCGAGCTGGGGGCGAAGGTCACCGTCCTCGACGACGGGCGCAGCGACGCCCTGCGTGAGCGCGCGACGCTGCTGGAGACCCTGGGCGCCACGGTGCGTCTCGGGCCCGGGGCCAGCGCTGCACTGCCCGGGGACACCGACGTCGTCGTGACCTCGCCCGGATGGCGCCCGGACTGGCCGCTGCTCGCCGCCGCGGCCGCCGCCGGGGTGCCGATCTGGGGCGAGCCCGAGCTCGCCTGGCGGCTCATGCATCCCGACCGCGTGGTGCCCTGGATCGGCATCACCGGGACCAACGGGAAGACCACCACGACGCAGATGGTCGACTCCATGCTGCGGGCGGCCGGCTACCGCTCGGCGGCCGTCGGCAACATCGGCCGGCCGATCATCGAGGCCATCAACGATCCCGCCGGCTACGAGGTCTTCGCCGTCGAGCTGTCCAGCTTCCAGCTGCACTGGTCGAGCTCGCTGAGCCTGCACTCGGCCGCCGCCCTCAATCTCCACCCCGACCACCTCGAGTGGTATTCCTACGCCGGTGACACCCACGCGGCGATGACCGCCTACGGGGCCGACAAGGCACGGATCTTCCAGCGGGTGCAGCACGGCTGCGTCTACAACGTGGCCGAGCCGGCGACGCGGGAGATGGTCGAGCAGGCCGACGTCGTCGAGGGCGCCCGGGCGATCGGCTTCACGCTGGGGATCCCGCAGGTCGCCGAGTTGGGCGTCGTCGACGAGCTCATCGTCGACCGGGCCTTCGTCCAGCAGCGCCAGACCTCCGCGTTGCCCCTGGCGAGCGTGCACGACGTGCATCCCTATGCCCCGCACAATGTCGAGAATGCGCTGGCGGCCGCCGCCCTGGTGCGCAGCTTCGGGGTACAGCCGGCAGCGGTGAAACAGGGCCTGGTCAACCTGCACCTGGGGGGCCACCGGATCGCCACCGTCGTCGAGAAGGACGGGGTGCGCTGGGTGGACGACTCCAAGGCCACCAATCCGCACGCTGCGAACTCGTCGATGCGCGCCTTCGAGCACATCGTGTGGATCGCCGGCGGCCAGGCCAAGGGAACCACCTTCGACGAGCTGGTGAGTCGTCACCACGAGCGTCTCCGGGGTGCGATCCTCATCGGCGTCGACCGCCAGGTCATCGCCGGGGCCCTGCACCGCGACGCCCCCGAGGTGCCCGTGATCGTGCTCGACGACACCGACCCGTCGGTGATGGCGAAGGCGGTGCAGCAGGCGGCGAGGATGGCGGTGCCCGGGGACACCGTGCTCATGGCGCCGGGTTGCGCCAGCAAGGACATCTGGCCGGGTTATGCGGCGCGTGGTGACGACTTCGCGGCAGCGGTGCGCGCCGTGACGAACCAGCGCGGGGAGTGAGCCGGGGACGGCAGGCGCCGACCGGTCGCGCGACGGGCGGGCCGGCGGGCGGATCCAGGAAGGCAGATCCGGGGACGGAGGGGGAGTGATGTCGACCACCAGCGATCGTGACGGGTCGGGCTCCGCCGATCCGCGGTCCGCCGACGAGGACGGGACCGACTCCGGGGCACTGGGCCGTCTGCTCTCCCAGCCGCTGACCAACTACTACCTGGTGCTCGCCTCCGCCGGTCTGCTGGTCGCCCTGGGCGCCCTGATGGTGCTGAGCTCCTCGTCGGTCTATGCGGCCGCCAACCAAGGCAATCCCTACTACTTCTTCACCCGGCAGATCGTCTGGCTGGCCATCGGCATACCGATCACAGCATGGGTCTCCCGGCGCGGCGAGGAGTTCCTCAAGCTGTCGGGCTGGATGCTGCTGGGCGGCGTCATGGTGGCCGAGGCCCTGGTCCTGTTCACACCGCTCGGAACGCCGCCCTCGGGCGTCTCCGACAAGGGAAATCGCAATTGGCTCTACATCGCCGGGCAGAGCATCCAGCCCTCTGAGTTCGCGAAACTGGCACTGATCCTGTGGGCCTCGGGGGTGCTGGCCAATCGCACCAGGACGCTGCACCAGCCCAGGCGGCTGTTCTTGCCCTTCCTGCTCGGCTTCGGCGTGATCCTGGCCCTCGTCCTGGCGGGTGGCGACCTGGGCACCTCGATCATCATCGGCGTCATCATGCTGTGCCTGCTGTGGTTCGCCGGCGCCCCGGTGTGGACGCTGCTTCTCATGGTGGGCAGCGCGGCCGTGGGGGTCGGTGCGCTGATCGTCTCGCGTCCGACCCGTTTGCAGCGGGTGGAGGCCTATCTGTCCGGCTCGTCGACGGTCGGTTCCTCCGAGCAACCGCTCAATGCGATCTATGCGCTGGCCACCGGCGGCTGGTGGGGGGTCGGCCTGGGCGCCTCCCGGGCGAAGTGGGGCGGGCTGTACGACGGAGCCCTCAATGACTATGTCTTCGCGGTCCTCGGCGAGGAGCTCGGCCTGCTCGGCACACTGACCGTCATCGCGCTCTTCCTCGTGCTGGGGGTGGCCGGGCTCCGGACCGCGCTGAACAGCGACCGGCCCTTCTGGCGCCTGGTCTCGGCCGGCACCACGGCCTGGCTGCTGGGACAGGCCTGCATGAACATCGCGATGTCGATGAAGCTGTTGCCGGTGGTCGGCGTTCCGCTACCCTTCATCAGCTACGGAGGCTCGGCGCTGCTGGCAGATCTCGTCGGCGTCGGTGTCCTGCTCGCGGCCGCCCGCCACGAACCACGTGCCCGCGAGGTGCTCTCGGGCGCGCACCGCAGTTCAGCCCCGGTGCGGGTCAGCACCGTTCTCGACAGGAAGGGATGAAGATGGTCAGCGTCGTCCTGGCCGGTGGAGGGACCGCAGGTCACACCTCGCCCCTGATCGCCACCGCCGAGCAGTTGCGTCGGCTCGATCCGCAGGTCCGGCTGCTGTGCGTCGGCACACCCAAGGGTCTGGAGAAGAGGGTCATCCCCGAGGCCGGGCTCGACCTGCGACTCATCCCGGCGGTGCCGCTGCCCCGCAGACCCGGGAAGGCGCTGCTCACCGTTCCCGGACGCCTGTTCGGCGCGGTGCGTCAGGCCCGTGCCCTGCTGGTCGGGGCGAAGGCCGATGTGGTCGTCGGCTTCGGCGGCTATGTCTCCATGCCGGTCTACCTGGCTGCGCTGAGCGCCCGGGTGCCGGTCGTGCTGCACGAACAGAATGCCCTGCCCGGGGTGGCGAACCGGGTCGCCTCGCACTTCGCGGCCGCCGTCCTCACCAGTTTTCCGGGCACTCCGCTGCGGGCGGCCCGCCAGGTCGGTCTGCCGGTCCGGGCGGCCATCGCCGAGCTCGCCGAGCAGGGCCGTGACTCCCGCCGCGCCGAGGCCCGCGAGAAGTTCGGCCTGCGCGCCGACCAACCGGTGCTGCTGGTGAGTGGCGGCTCGTCGGGAGCCCGTTCCCTGAACACCGCCACGGTGGCGGCCCGCGACCAGCTGCTGGCCCGGGGGATCCAGGTGCTCCACGTACTCGGCCTGAAGAATTTCCATGACGATCCGGCAACTGTCGACAACAGCA
The DNA here is from genome assembly GCA_049297835.1 of Propionibacterium sp. Lineage (GTDB taxonomy): Bacteria > Actinomycetota > Actinomycetes > Propionibacteriales > Propionibacteriaceae > Propionibacterium. The sequence goes on along the minus strand of JBAQVA010000066.1, from coordinate 6,291 downwards.
CGGGCGCCGGTTACCATCCGCTCGGCTATGTCGACCGGATGGACCTCGCCTATGCCGCCGCGGATCTCATGCTCGCCCGCAGTGGTGCCGGGACGGTGGTCGAGACGGCCGTCGTCGGCCTGCCGGCGGTCATGGTCCCGCTGCCCATCGGCAACGGGGAGCAGGCACGCAATGCGCAACCACTGGTCGACGCGGATGCCGGTGTGCTCATCGACGACGCCGAGCTGAGCGGCGAACGACTGCTCGCCGAGGTCGTCCCGCTGGTCACCGATCCGGCGAGGCTGTCCGCGATGGGCGCCGCGGCGCAACGGGTGATGCCGCCGGGCGCCGCCCGGCGGGTTGCCGAAGTGGTCCTCGAGGAGGCCCGGCGATGACACTTCTGGAACCGGTGGCGCTGGTCGCCCCCGAACAACTCGGCGCGGTGCACTTCATCGCGATGGGTGGATCGGGGATGAGCGGCGTCGCGCTCGCCTACCACGAGCGGGGTATCGCGGTCAGCGGATGCGACCAGGTGGACTCCGCCACGTTGCGGCAGTTGGAGTCGGACGGGATCCCGGGGTGGGTGGGCCACGACGTGGCGCACCTGGACTCGGTGAGCACGATCGTGGTCTCCAGCGCGATCCGCCACGACAATGTCGAGCTCGTCGAGGCCCGGCGTCGCGGGCTGAGGGTCTGGCACCGCAGCGCCGCCCTCGCCGCCCTGATGCTCGACCACGACACCGTCGCGGTGGCGGGCACGCACGGCAAGACCACCACCACCTCGATGATCGCCACCATGGCGAGCGCAGCCGACGCCGACCCCAGCTATGTCATCGGTTCGCCGCTGGCCAGCACGGGGGAGAGCGCCCACATCGGCGCCGGGCGTCCCTTCGTCGTCGAGGCGGACGAGTCCGACGGCAGCTTCCTCCAGTACCCCACCCAGGTCGCGGTCATCACGAACATCGAGGCCGATCACCTGGACAACTGGGGCACTCCGCAGCACTACGCCGAGGGCTTCGAACGCTTCGCCAACTCGGGTGACGTGCGCGCGGTCGTCATCAATGCGGACGATCCCGGCGCCCACGAGCTCGGGCTGCGCCTGCGGGCCTCCCACGCCGACGGGCGGCGGGTGCTCTTCTACGGCGAGAATCCCCGCGCCGACGTGCGGCTGCGGGAGATCACGCTGGAGGGGATGCACGCCAACGCCCTGCTCGACTTCGACGGGAGCACGCACGCGCTGCACCTCAACGTCCCGGGCCGTCACAATCTGTGGAACGCGGCCGGCGCCTTCGCGGCCGGCCGGATGCTCGGCCTGGAGCCGGAGGCCCTGTTGCGCGGGGCCGCGGCCTTCGCCGGAAATCTGCGTCGTTTCCAGCCGGTCGGCCGGGTCGACCTGCCCGGCGGCCAGCTCGCCATCTTCGACGACTACGCCCATCACCCCACCGAGATCCGCGCGGCGCTCTCCGCGGCCCGCCGCGCCGCGCCCGGCGGTCGGCTGGTGGCCTGCTTCCAGCCCCATCTGTACAGCCGCACGCTGGAGTTCGCGCACGAGTTCGGGCAGGCCCTGGCGATCGCCGACGTGGTCGTCGTGACCGACGTCTACGGTGCCCGGGAGGATCCCCTGCCCGGAGTCTCCGGCCAACTCGTCGCCGACGCGGCGGCCGCGGCCGGGGTCGAGACCCACTACGTGGCCGACAAGACGAGACTGCCGGGCGTCCTCGCCTCGCTGGTGCGCGGCGGCGACCTGCTCATGACCCTGGGTGCCGGCGACATCACGCTCGTCGGTCCGATGCTGTTGCGCCAGCTCTCCTCGGGCTCCGGCGTGGGGCGATGAGCGGCGGCGGGATCGACCCGGGGCAGCCCGACCTGCAGATCCGCCGACAGGCGCAACTGCGCCGGCGCAGGCACCGGATGGTGGCGGGCGTGGCGGCGGCGGTCCTGGTCCTGGTGCTGGTCTGGGTGGTCGGCTGGTCCCCGGCCTTCGTCGTCCGCGAGGTGCTCGTGCACGGCACCTCCCTGACCAGTCAGCAGCAGGTCGAGGACGCGGCCGCGGTGCCCCTGGGCCAGCCCCTGGGCCAGCTCGACACCGCCGCCGTCGCCCGGCGCGTCGAGAGCCTGCCGACGGTCGCCTCCGCCCGGGTCAGCCGCTCCTGGCCGAGTTCGGCGGTGATCGACGTCACCGAACGCAGCATCGTCTACCAGCGGGTCGACGGCCAGCAGTACCAGTGGATCGATTCCCAGGGCGTCATCTTCCAGGTCAGCGCACAACGCCAGCAGGTGCCGGTGGCGAACCTGCCCTCCACCGATGACCGCCAGCTGCTCGCCGACGTGGCGACCGTCGTCGCCGCGCTGCCAACCGACGTGCGCACCCGCGTGCAGTCCCTCCAGGCCAGCTCGCGCAACAACATCCTGGTGGTCCTCGACCGCAACCAGAGCATCTTCTGGGGCGGGTCCCAGCAGTCGGACCTCAAGGCCTCGTTGCTGCCGGTGCTGCTGGCCCAGCAGGGCAATGTCTTCGACGTCTCGGCGCCCTCCGACCCGGCGATCAAGTGAGCTGCCGGCCCGACCTCCTCGGGTGAACGGCTGAACTGACGGTCCGAATCCCCGGGCGAGCGGGCGAACCCTTCGCCGGGCATCCACGGACTCCTCGGCCGTCCTGAGCCGGTCGGTGCCACGCCTCGCCGGGAGCCGCAGCCCCGCCGTCAGCTCGTGGCTGATGACCGTCGTGCGGCCACGAGCACGCCGGCGACGATGCCTGAGGCGACCACGAACACGGCCGATGCCGTGGCGACGGCCGCGTGGAAACCGTCCAGGAAGGAGTCTGTCGCGATCATGGCGCCCAGGACCGCGACCCCGATGACGCTGCCGGTCTGCCGGGCTGCATTGATCACCCCTCCGGCAAGGCCGGTGAAGGACGCTGGGGCCGCGGCAACGGCGGCGGAGGTGGCGGCGGGCATCGCGAATGCCATGCCGAAGCCGCCGGTGAAGGTCAGCACGGCGACCAGCGGATACGGTGTGTGATCGGTGACGGCGACGAGACTGCCGAATCCGAAGGCTCCGACGAGCAGCCCGATGAGCATGCTCGGGAAGGCGCCCAGTGCAGCGGTGCTGCGTCCCCCGAGTGGAGAGGCAATCACCGCACTGCATGCCTGCGGGGCGAGTGCGAGTCCGGCGAGCCAGGCCGGGTAGCCCAGATGCTGCTGGAAGTAGAGGGACAGCACGAAGAGCTGCCCGAAGAAGCTGATGTTGAGGGCGAGACCGACAAGCGCCGCGGCAGAGAAGCGGGCATCCCCGAACAGAGCCACCGGCACCATCGGCTCGCTGGCGTGGTGCTCGGCGATGACGAAGCCGACGAGTACGAGCACGCCGCAGATGACGGAGGCGAGTGGCACACCGCTCCAGTGCTTCTGGCCGGCGGCGATGAGGCCGTAGGTGATCGCGGCAAGGCCCACCACGGACAGCACCTGCCCGAGCAGGTCGAGACCGCGGCCGTGCCGCGTGCTCGGCACGGCCGGGGAGCGCAGAGCCAGCCAGCAGGTCAGTGCGATGACGGGCAGGTTCACCCAGAACACCGCGCGCCAGCCGATCCACGACACCAGGAGACCGCCGAGAACGGGACCGATCGCGGCGGCAGTCCCGCCAGCCCCTCCCCAGAGACCGATCGCGCGAGCACGGGCGTCCCCGTCGTCGTACATCCCGGAGAGCAGGGCCAGCGATCCGGGCACGATCGCGGCAGCCCCGATGCCCTGGATCGTCCGCGCGGCGATCAGCACGCCATCTGTGGGCGCGAGTGCGCACACCGCGGAGAGGACGCCGAAGATCACCAGACCGGTCACGTAGACGCGACGTGCGCCGAGCCGGTCACATGCGGCTCCAGCTGTCAGCAGCAGGGCGGCGAATACGAGCGTGTAGGCATCGACCACCCACTGGAGGGAGGCGAGCGGGGCGGACAGCTCGGCGCCCATGTCGGCCAGAGCCACATTGACGATGGTGGTGTCGAGCATGACGACGAAGAAACCGAGCAGCACCGCGACGAGCGCGCCCCGACGGTGCCCAACGCCAGTTGCGCGATGCTGCCGAGCCTGCATGTCCATGGTCAGTCCCTCCGCCTTCGCCCGGATGACGCCCGGCGATCGATGACCCCAGCCTCACCCCGCTCCTGTTCGGTGGCGGCCGAACAATCTCCGAGTCACACTGGAGGCATGTCGGTTCGCGTGTTCCCGGAGGCTCTCCCGGACATCGCCGGTATCGCATCCGTGCTCGCCAACCCCTCGCGCGCGGTGATGTGCGCAGCACTCATGGACGGGCGGGCCTGGACCGTCGGCGAGCTCGGCAGGTACGCGGGGCTCGCCCGGTCGACCGCGAGCGAGCACGTCGACCTGCTCGTCGAGCGTGGTTTCGTGATGGACGTCCGGCAGGGACGTCACCGCTATGTCCGGCTCGCCGGCGACGACGTCGCCCGCGTCATCGAGAGCCTTGGCAGCATTGCCACGGCGAGCCTTCCCACTCCGCCGGTCCTGCGCGCCTGGACCAGGGCCAGGACGATGTGCGACGGCAGGACGTGCTACCGACACCTCGCCGGTCGTCTCGGCGTGGACCTGACCGCTGCGTTGAGGCAACGAGGATTCATCCAGGACAACTGGCAGGTGACCCCGAGCGGGAGGTCTCTCCTCGAGAGCTGGGGGATCGCGCCTGGTCAGCTCGGGCTGGCCGACCCGTGCATGGACTCCATCGAGCGCCGGTTCCATCTCGGTGGTCCTCTCGGCGCGGCCGTCTGCCGAGCGCTCCTCGACCGGTCCTGGATCGAACGGCTCGGATCCACCCGTGCGGTCCGGCTCACCGCCACGGGTGAGTCAGCCCTGCGCTCAGCCGGTCTGGGCATCCGGTCCGGGGCACAGCGCGTGCCGAGCCGGAGCGAGCGTCAGGGGTCGGCACGCGGAGGGGGAGAAGCAGCTCCCGACTGAGGTGGGACGAGCACCGCGACGTCGCAGGGCAGGTGTCCCCGTGCCCCCCGTCGGGGTGGTGCTGGCCCGGAGGACCCGGGGCCGGCGCGGCCCACCCAAATGTCTCGACCAAGGGTTGAGGCTCAGCCGGGGCGCGCCGCGATGTGTTGGACACCCCCGGACCGCTCTCATAGCCTTGTCCTGCGTGGCCCGCCCGTACCCACTGGCGGGTGGTCGCACCAGCCAGCATGATCGTCGACAGTGATCGGTACGGTGGTCGGCGCAGACCGGATCATCGAGGAAGAGGCGGAATCCCGTGGCAACAGCGTCGCAGAACTACCTGGCGGTCATCAAAGTGGTGGGCGTCGGGGGTGGCGGCGTCAATGCGGTGAACCGGATGATCGAGGAAGGCCTCAAGGGCGTCGAGTTCATCGCGGTCAACACGGACGCCCAGGCCCTGCTGATGAGTGACGCGGACGTGAAGCTCGACATCGGTCGCGAGCTGACCCGCGGTCTCGGCGCCGGAGCCGACCCCGAGAAGGGCCAGCAGGCAGCCGAGGACCATTCCGACGAGATCGAGGAGACCCTCAAGGGGGCCGACATGGTCTTCGTCACCGCAGGCGAGGGCGGCGGCACCGGAACCGGTGGCGCACCGGTCGTCGCGAAGATCGCACGCAGCCTCGGTGCCCTGACGATCGGCGTGGTCACCCGGCCCTTCAGCTTCGAGGGCAGGCGTCGCGCCAACCAGGCGGAGAGCGGCGTCGACCGGCTCTCCGAAGAGGTCGACACCCTCATCGTCATCCCCAACGACAAGCTGCTCGAGATGACCGACCGCCAGATGGCCATCCTGGACGCCTTCAAGCAGGCCGACCAGGTGCTCATGCAAGGCGTCTCCGGCATCACCGACCTGATCACCACTCCCGGTCTCATCAACCTCGACTTCGCCGATGTGAAATCGGTGATGAGCAATGCGGGCTCCGCGCTCATGGGCATCGGCTCGGCGCGCGGCGAGGACAGGGCGAAGACAGCTGCCGAGGAGGCCATCAACAGCCCCCTGCTGGAGGCCACCATCGACGGCGCCAAGGGCGTCCTGCTGTCGATCGCCGGCGGTTCGGACCTGGGCCTCTTCGAGGTCAGCGAGGCCGCCAATCTCATCGAGCAGGCCGCCGCCGACGACGCCAACATCATCTTCGGCACCGTCATCGACGACGCCCTGGGCGACGAGGTGCGTGTCACCGTCATCGCCGCGGGCTTCGAGGGAGACCAGGGCCCGCAGAACCATGCGACACCGCGCAAGCAGGCCGCCCAGCCGGCGGCCGCCGCGAATGCGACCGCAGCCAAGGCCGCTCCCGCCGCCCCGGCGCAGCAG
>JBAQVA010000065.1:0-2470 GCA_049297835.1 Propionibacterium sp. | reverse complement strand
TCGACGCACACTTGGGCCATCCCACCCATGATCCGCACGGTGATCCGATTCCGGCCGCCGACGGCACCTTGGCCGACACCGGAACCACCCGGTTGACCGACCTCGCCCCCGGCGTGGCGGCGCGGGTGGCGCGGGTGAAGGACACCGATCCGCAGTTCCTGCGCTTCCTCAGCGACAGGCACATCACCCTGGGCACCTCACTCACCCGGTTGCCGGGTGAGCCCTATTCGGCCGATGTGGTGATGTCGCTGCCCGGCCGCGAACCGATCACCATCTCGGCCCGGCTGGCTCGCACGATCTGGGTGGAACCCCAGCTCTGATACGGCCCTGACAAGGGGAATCATCGTCCTTCGCGGCCATTGGCCGGCCCGGCGGAATATGCGGGAAAATGTGCCGACTTTGGGCGTGCGCCCAAACCTCCTATCTTACCGATAACAGCATGACCTGAAATCCACACCCCCCTTGAAAGGATCGGTCATGAACGTGATAAGTCCCCTCGTGCCGTCCGGCCGTTCGCGCATTGCGTGCCTGGTGGCCGCGGCGCTGATCGTGCTCGGCCTGGGCGTCCCAGCCATCCGGGCAGCTGCCGTGCCGACGCCCGACCAGGGCCCGACCGCCGGCGGCACGAGCGTGTCCGATGTGGTGCCCGGCGTCCGCTTCACCCAGGTGAGCACCGGGGTGGGGAACTCCATGGCCGCGGTGGGCACCGACGGGCGGGCCTATGCCTGGGGTGAGAACGCGCATGGCCAGTTGGGAGTCGGGGACACCACCAGCACATCAACCCCAAGGCTGGTCGAGGTGGGGGCGATGCCCGCAGGCGTGCAGGTGAAGCAGGTGTCCGTCGGCTATGAGCACCTGCTCGTGCTGGGTACCGATGGTCGCGCCTATGCCACGGGCCACAACGACCGTGGCCAGCTGGGCGATGGCACCACCACCGACAGCTCCACCCTCGTGCCGGTGACGATGCCCGACGGGGTGACGTTCAACCGGGTGGAGGCAGGGTTCTACGTCTCGTCGGCGATCGCCTCCAACGGCAACTCGTATGTCTGGGGTTCGTTCCCCAAGCTCCTGTCGTCGAAGGATCCGGACTCGTCGCGGAGCCCGGCCCCGGTGCGGATCGCCACGCCGGGCGGAGAATCCCTCACCCAGTTGGCCCCCGGGACGTCGATCTTCATGGCCGTCACGAAGAGCGGGAAGATCTACGGCTGGGGCGACAACACCTGGGGAAAACTCGGGATCGGAGTGGGAGTGGATCTCCCTCAGCCGGCGCAACCACAAGTACCCGACGATGTCACCTTCCAGCAGGTCTCCGTGAGCCAGGGGATCTCCACGCTGGCGCTCGACACGAAGGGGAACGTCTGGTCGTGGGGAACCGGTTGGGGAGGCGTCCTCGGCACCGGCGCCGATACCGGCGGCGCGCTGCCGGCGAAGGCCAAGACTCCCCCGGGGGTCACCTTCACGTCGGTGTCCGCGGCAGGCACCAGTTCGTTGGCGCTCGCCTCGGATGGCACCCTCTATGGCTGGGGCAGTGCCAACCGTGGCGAGCTGGGGGATGTCGCGTCACCCCAGCTCCTTCCGATCAAGTTGCCGATGCCCGCAGGCCTGACCTTCACCCAGGTCGATGACCGTCAGACCGCCGTCGCTGCCATCGGTTCGGACGGACGCCCCTACACCTGGGGTTGGGGTGCGGGTGGCCAGTTGGGCAACGGGATTTCCGACGACGACGCCCATCCGACGCCCACCACCATCGATTCACCCGCCGTCGTCACCAGGGTGCTCTTTGGTGACACGCCGGGCACCGGGCTTGCCCAGACCGGCGACCGGTGGAGCGTGAACGCGCCCGCCGGTTGTGGCGTGCAGGACGTCACCGCCGACTACACCCAGTACGGCGCGCAGCACTCGGCCGTGACGAAGGGCGGCTTCACCCAGGGCACGGCACCGCAGGTCACCGTGCAGCCGAAGGGCTCCTCTGTGGACGACGGTGCCACCGTGACGCTGTCGGCCGCGGCCACCGGCGACGACACCCCGACGGTGCAGTGGCAACAGGGCACCTCCGCCCAGGGCCCGTGGACCGATATCGCCGGCGCCACGCAGGGCTCCCTGACCCTCACCCCGACCGCGACCACGTGGGTGCGCGCACTGTTCACGAATTGCCGGGGGTCGGTGGCGAGCAATGTCGTCGAGCTCTCGTTGGGCTCCACGACCCCCACCCCCACCCCGACTCCTTCGCCGGACGTGACGCCGACGCCCACGCCGGCTCCTTCGCCCAGCCCGACTCCTTCGTCGAGCCCCACTGCTTCACCGAGCCCGACTCCGGCTCCCACGCCGACCCCTTTCCCGAGCCCCACGCCGACGCCCGGCGCGAGTCCCTCGGCGCCGGTGACCTCGCCGCAGCCGAGTTCCTCGTCCACGCCGTCCCCGACAACCGGCGGTAAAGCCGCGCGACCCGGCGGGATCGGCGGCGTGCTCG
>JBAQVA010000064.1:0-4997 GCA_049297835.1 Propionibacterium sp. | reverse complement strand
CAATGGTATGCGTGTCGTGCGGGGCGTGGCGGGCGCATGCGTCACTTTTCCTGATTTTTCCGCTCCGGGCGTGTCGTCGGCCGAGCGCCGGCGTGCGATGGCGGCGCATCCCGCGAACGGCGGGCATGAGCGTCCGGCCGTTTCTCGTACTGCTGCGGTGGATGAGGTGGCGTACTGGCATGGCCGGGCGCGCCGCTACATGCAGAATATCGTGCTTGCCGCGGTCTCGGCCTTGTTCCTGGCGTTGCTGCTGGTCGAATGCGTCTCGTCCGCCGGGCGGGGCGTCGCACTCCTGGCCGCAGGCGCTGCCGTGTTCCTCGCCCTGGCGGGGTGCTCGGCGTGGCTGGCCGCGTCTGTCCTGGACTGGCGGGCGTCCCGTGATTTCCTCAACGCCGAGCGTCGAAACTCGACTGCCGATTCGGAGGCATCCCGATGAATGAGAACCAACAATTGCCCGTTTCCCTTGTTTCCGGGGATCCCTCCCTATTCGCCGGCCCGCCTGCGCTCATGGCCGCCTGCCGCAGCGGAAGGCGGATCGACCTCAGCGATGCGGACGGCGAACCCTGCCGGCTGCGCGACTGCCCCCCATGCCCAGGAGCTGTCGTACCCTTCGTCGTCTCTGAAGGGGAATCCGATGTCGAATCCTTCCCCGGTGATGTGATCTATGACCTGGATTCTGAGCGTGACCTGCGGTGGCAGGACGACGTGACCCGCTTTCTCGTTCATTGCGCGGGCGAAGTCCGTCGTGGCGACGCTGAGCACGAGGAAAGCGTGGTGGTCTGCCGCCCAGGCGTCGAGGTAGCGCTTGATCTGGGTTCCGACGCCTTCATGCCGGTGGTCGACGCTGACTGCAACGCCGTGGATCATGGCTACGTTCCTGATGAAAAACTCGCGGGCGTGCTTGCCTGCGACCAGTCCGGCCGAATTGGCCTCCTGGATGTCTGGGCCGATGAACGCGGCCCCCACGAGGCCGTCATTAGCCCACGCCCCTACAAGCGTCGGCCTGAGCAGGTCATCGTCCTCGACGACGCACTCTGGGAACGGAACGTCGCTTGGATGGGCGATCTGCTCGGTCAGGAGGACCCGGGCTTCCTGTGCCTCCACTTCGTTTCCGACAGGTCGGATGACCAGATTCCGCCGCTTCGCGGCGCGGCGGGAGCGAAGAAGCCAGTCGAGCATGCCCATGGGACCTCCTCTGCAGCGCGCGTTCCTGCTGGCGGGAACGGCTTCCATGATAGCCTTCGCGGCTTGCTGTTCTGGCTGGGCGTGCTGGCGATGTGCCTGGGCGTGTATGCAGGGCTTGGCTTCCTGCTCTATTTCCTCATTGGCCTGGCGGGCGTCTGGCATCCCTCGTACCTGCTGTGCGTCGCGGCCGGCGGATTCTTCGCCGTCGTCACCACTATCGCCTTCCTGGCACACGAGCTGATCGTCGCGCCTGAGATGGCCGAGATCGATAAGGGGGCCGAGTGATGGAGTCGACGGTGACGCGCCTGCTCAAGCGCTTGAGCAGGACAGACGAGCAGGTGTTGGCGTCCAGCGCCCGTGACGGGTCGATGGACTGCTATGTGAGCACAACAATCGGCGTGCCGCAGGTGATGGTCGCCGCGCTGCGCCGGCTGGTGACGGCGGGGAGGCGGTCGGAATGTTGAGCATGGTTGCGGTGCGGGTCGTGCAGGGCTTCTTCGAGGTGCGCATCCGGGACGATTCGGCCTACGGGCTGCGCGACTGGCTGGACGACATGCTCCGCGAACACGACAGACGGGGAGGCTCGCGATGACCGCGATGACCGCGCTGCTTCTCTGGATCGCGCAGCTTCTCTTGTTTGCGCTGATGATACTGCTCGGCGTCCGCGCTGTTTTGGCGGTGCGCAGAGGCTGGATGCCGTCGGATCGCACTATGCGGTTCCTCGTCAGGCACATGCTCCCGCCGCTCCTGACTGCGCTTATTGTCTTCATCTCCATCTTCGTCTGGTGGCTGGGAGGTGTGCGATGAGCTGGTTTTTCATTACCCTGATTGGCCTGCTGGCGTGCCAGCTCGGTCTCGGCGTGGTGGTGCGCGGTCTGCAGGGCGACCCCCTCGAGCATGACCGGATGCTTTTCGCCGTCGCGCTCCTGGCGCTCCTGGCGGGCGCCACGATCGTCTATGTCCTCGTATCGATGTTCGGGTGGTGGTCGCGATGAGGGTTGTGGATCCGATGAGCCGGGAGGCCGTCTCGCAGTGGGTGTGGCGTGCGCGCGACTTGGAGCCGGTCGCGCGGCTTGTGCTGGCGTTTCTGGCGCATTACGCGTCGCCCGCCCGTCTCGAGGTCAGGGCGAGCGTGGGCGACCTCGCCGATTACCTCGCCCTAAGCGAGGACAAGGTGCGGGAAGCGCTCTCGTCTCTGATCAGGAAGAACTACCTGGAATGCCGCGGCCGGCCGATGTGGGGATGGCCGGGATGCGGCGGGGACGACGACCTGCAGGAGGAGAACTGGCACCTGCTGCCGGGCAGGGACCCTATATCCGGAAGGCATGCGAGGGAGGCAATGCTATGAGCTGGGGAATGATGGCGCGGGCTCTGGAGGTGCGGCTGCCGTGGCCGGGCGCGAAGCTCACGTTGCTGGCATTGGCCGGGCGGGCCGACGACGAGGGCCATGTCACGCCCGCCGGCCCGCTGATAGAGGACATGGCCGCGAGCCTGGCCGAGGAGACCGGATTGCGCGAGCGGACCACGGAGCGGGATGCGCCGGACCTGTCGGTGATGGACTGCCTGCGGATCCTCGAGTTCGAGCAGCTTTTGAAGCTCCCTGCGCGCACCAGCCGCGGGCGGCGCTGGTCGCTGACGTTCGACGCCTATTCCAGGCGCGTGGAGCGCGAGACGGATCGGGCGCGCAAGGCATTGGAATCCGGCATGCCCGGGCGTCCTCCCGTGAGGGAGCGCTGCCCGCAGTCGTCTTCCGATGGCAGCTGGCGCGATCCGCGGACCGCTTTGAGCGAGCACGACCGGCTGGTGCTGGCGCGAGCGTTCGACTTCACGGACAGCACGAAGAAGGCCATGGCGGAGGCGGCATGGGAGTATCTCGACGCCACGCTGGCGCAAGGGATATCGGCTCTCCTCAAGGATCCGCCCACGGGCGGCAGGCAGCGCGACGAGCGCGCGCTGCGGCTCGGCAAGCAGTGCGCGGACATGGCCGTGCAGGGCGTCCTCGAAGTGATTCAGGCAGGGAGGTTGTACTGATGCGAGTTCTGCAACTCCATGACGTTTCTGGGTATGGGCAGCTCGCGCTGCCCGGGGTCGAGATGGTCGGTCCAGCAGCTCGACTGGTTCGTGCTCCGGCAGTAGTCGGCGATGCGCCGGCCCATCCATTTCCTGGTCTTCGCGTAGTTCTCCGAGCTCTGATGCCGTCTGCCCGAGTGGTGGCGGAAGCCGATGAGGATGGTTTTGCGCGCCTCGTCGACCTTGCCCCGCAACCTGTAGGGAATCCCGCTCATGTAGCGGATATGGTGCCGTCCGGGGTGCGGGAGCGCGCCTGCGGCGGCATCCAGACGGCTGAGGAACTTGCTGGGGGACCATTGCGGCCCGCGACCGCTCTCGCCGATGCCGAGCACCTGCCGGAGCGTCCAGTAGTCGTCGCCGAGCCAGCCGCTGGTCCAGAGTCCGTTCCGGCCGCGCCGGATCTTGTAGATGTGCGACCAGAGTCGTTCCTCGCTCGCGTTCCTGAGTATCTGGGCCACGAGCAGCTGCGCATATGGGGTGGGGTTCTCGTCATCCTCATCGATCTGGTCCATGCGGTCGAGATAGGTCGCCTGGAATGCCGCCGGGCCGTCTGTGAAGTCCCAGGCGAGGCAAGGCATGTCGATGTGATCGACGCGCTCGACCTCGTCGACGATTCTGGTCAGCCCTATGAGCTCCATCATCCCATTGTGCCCGCTCGCGGCGACGTGCGCGCGAATCATGCGAAGGAGGCGCGACTGTGAGTTCGAGAGCGTATCTGAGGGCGTGCCGGACGACCGTGGGCAGCGCGGAGGCGAAGTCGCTGCTGCTGGTGCTGTCCGAGTCCGGGCCGACCAGCGGGTTCCTGTCCCAGGGGATGGTGGACCGTGCCGCGGCGATGTGCGAGCTTTCCCCGCTGGCCGAGCGGCTGGCCATGCGGCGGCTGCGGGAGCGCGGCCTGCTGCAGCCGGTCTCGCCCTATGAGCTTCGCGGCCCCGGCTGCGACTGGCGGCTGCCGCTGGCGGGAGGCGAGTCATGAGCGGGGCGTGCGAGGCGTGGGCGTGGACGGTGCGCGGGCTGAAGCCGTCGGAGAAGAACATTCTGGTGTTCCTGGCACGCAAGGCCTATTACGACGACGGGCAGGCCGCATGGCCGGCCCTGGCGAGCATCGCGGATGCGTGCTGCTGCAACGAGCGCACGGTGCGCCGCGCCCTGGACTGCCTGGTGGCGAAGGGCTATCTGGAGCCGGGCGACCAGGACTTCAGCGCGCACAACCCGCGCACGGGGCTGACGGTCCGGCCCGGGCACCGGTGCACGGTGTGGAACGTGGTCATGCGCGGCTGCCCCGTCGAGATCGAGCCCGAGGACATCGAGGAGCCCGACGGGACCGAGCCGGCGCAGGCAGCGGAGGAGCGTCCCGGAGCCGAGGCGTGCGAGGAGCCCGACGCGGCGGGCGAGGAGCCGGATTCGTGGGTGGACATTTTCGACAGTGACAAAATGTCCACCCACCCCGAGGCGGATTCGAGAGTGGACATTCTGACCGGAAAAGTGTCGAAAATGTCCACCAATAGACAAATAACAAACAAATACCCCTCTGCCCCTACGGGGCATCCCCCCACCGGGGGATCCCCCGGATCGGGATTCGAGGCCGGAGCGGGCGGCTTGGAGCCGGACGCCGATGCCGGGCGGCTGTGCGACCGGTTCCGCCTGCTGCTGGCCGACGCCGGGCTGCCGGTGCCCAGGCCTGACCGTCAGCCCCGTGCGCGGGTTGTGCGCGCTGAAGTCCTGATCGCCCGGCTCCAGAT
>JBAQVA010000063.1:0-12170 GCA_049297835.1 Propionibacterium sp. | reverse complement strand
CCTGGGGTGGAGGGCGAACGGCGCCGCCACCCGGGCCCGTGCTGCGGCTCGTCGGGATCCTCGTCCTCGGCCCACGACATCGGCGCGATCCGGGCACGGCACAGCTTCTCGTCGTCGATCGACAGCGATCGGACCGGCCCGACGCCGGTGGTCCGGTCCTCGAAACGCACGGTCACCACGCCGTGACCCGATCCCCAGACCCAGCCGCGTCCCCAGATCTGGTGCTCGACGTCGACCCCGGGCGGATAGCGCTCCTCGCTCCGGCGTCTCGGCGGCGCCGACTCCCGGGTCTCCTGCACGTCGACGGTCTGCCTGGCATGGTCCTCGTCGGGGACGAAGAGCTCCTCCTGGGCGGCCTGCACCAGGTTCGCCACCCCCAGGCCCACCAGACGCAGTCCCTGCTGCAGGTCGACACCCCTGACCAGGGACTGGGCGAGTGCGGCGATGCGCTCCGGACTGTCCGTGGCGCCCGACAGCGTCCGGGAGCGCGACAACGTCGTGAAGTCCGAGGTGCGCACCTTGAGGGTCACCGTCCTGGCGAACAGGCCGGCCTGGGCGAGGCGCCGCGCCACGATCTGCGCATCGCGCTCGACCACCGCGCTGACCGGGCCGAACTCGGTGAGATCGGTGGCGAAGGTGTCCTCCACCGAGATGGACTTCGCCTCGCCCCTCGGCCCGACCGGGCGTTCGTCGCGGGCGAAGGCGAGCGCATGGAGACCTTCGCCGACGCTTCGTCCCAGCTCGCGCACCAGCTCGTGTTCGCTGGCCCGGCGCAGGTCCGCGACGGTGTGCACGCCCAGCCGGTTCAGCTTGTCGGTCGTCGCCGGGCCGATGCCGGGGACCGCTCTCACCGGAAGCGGGGCCAGGAAGTCCAGCTCCTCGCCGGGGGCGATGATCCGCGCGCCGTCGGGCTTGGCGGCCTCGCTGGCCAGCTTGGCGATGAGCTTGCTCGAACCGGCACCCACCGAAGCGTGCAGACCCTCGGTGCGCTCCACGATGTCTGCCCGCAGCCGCACGACCAGACGCTCCAGGGCTTCCTCGCCCAGATCGTGCCCGCCCGCGGCCAGGTCGACGAAGGCCTCGTCGATGCTCAGGGGTTCCACGAGCGGGCTGAGCTCGCCGAGCAGGGCCATGACGATCGCACTGGACTGCCGGTAGGCGTCGAAGCGAGGCACCAGATAGGCGGCGTGCGGAGCCAGGTGGCGGGCCTGGGAGGTGCTCATCGCCGAGTGCACGCCCAGCGCCCGGGCCTCGTAGCTGGCAGTGGCCACCACTCCCCTGGCGCCGAGGCCACCGACGATGACCGGCTTGCCGTGCAGGGAGGGCTTGTCGCGCTGCTCGACGGACGCGAAGAAGGCGTCGAGATCGAGGTGCAGCACGCTCGCGGTGGCGCGCATCGGCTCAGCGACCGGGGATGGGCCTGGCGGGCTCGCGGCGCAGGTAGCTGACGAAGTCGAACTTCTCGCCCGGTTCCCGGGAGGATTCCTGCCACAGCCCGGGATCGACTTCGGGGAAGCGCACCGAGCCGGACGCAGTGGCATGCACCTCGGTGAGGTCCAGTTCGCCGATCCACGGCCATGCGGCCCGGTAGATGCTGCCACCGCCGATGACGAAGACGATGTCATCGAGTTCGGCGGCCCTGGCGAGCGCCTCCTCGACGCTGCCGACCGCGATCCCGACGGACCCGGCGGGCACCTCGCCCGGCCAGCTCACCGCCTCGGGGTGGCGGCTCACGACGATGCTCGTGCGGCCGGCCAGCAGCCCCATCGCGTCGTGGGTGGCCCGTCCGAGCACGAGCGGGTGACCCGTCGTCAGCCGCTTGAAGCGCGCCCAGTCCTCACGGAACTTGAAGGGCTGGTCCTTCCCGTCGCCGATGACTCCGTTCGAGGAGACCACGGCAATGGCGATCACTCTCGTGCCCATCTGCACACCTCGCTCTCAGACCGCGACCGGGGCCTTGATGGCCGGCCACGGGTCGTAACCCTCCAGGGAGATGTCGTCGAGCTCGAAGCCGTCGATCGTGTGCACCTCGGGGTTGAGCCGCAGTCCCGGCAGTGCCCTCGGGGTCCGCGAGAGCTGCTCGCGCACCTGGTCGACGTGGTTGTGGTAGATGTGCGCATCGCCCAGCGTGTGGACGAAGTCGCCGACGCCCAGCCCGCAGACCTGGGCGACCATGTGGGTGAGCAGCGCATAGCTGGCGATGTTGAAGGGCACGCCGAGGAACAGATCGGCGGAGCGCTGGTAGAGCCCGCAGCTCAGCGTCCCGGGCTGCCCGTCGACGCCGGGCGTCACGTAGAACTGGAAGAGCAGGTGGCACGGCGGCAGCGCCATCTGGGAGACCTCGGCCACATTCCAGGCCGAGACGACGAGCCGGCGCGAGTCGGGATTCGTCCTGATCTGGTCGATCACCTGGGCGAGCTGGTCGATGTGCCCGCCTCGGTAGTCCGGCCAGCTGCGCCACTGGTGCCCGTAGACCGGGCCCAGGTCGCCGTTCGTGTCTGCCCACTCGTCCCAGATGTGGATCCGGTTGCGGTGCAGCCAATCGATGTTCGTGTCCCCGCGCAGGAACCACAGGAGTTCCCCGAAGACCGCCCGTGTGTAGACCTTCTTCGTCGTGACGAGCGGGAATCCGTCGGCGAGGTGGAATCGCAGCTGGTGCCCGAAGATGCTGCGCGTGCCGGTGCCGGTGCGGTCGGACTTGTCGACGCCGTCGGCCATCACGTGGGCGAGCAGATCGAGATACTGCTGCATGGCTAGGGCTCCAGAGGGGTGATCCCGCTGGACGGCTCGGCCGGCTTCGGCTGGGGGCGGGCCGGGTCGGTGGCGGGCCGGGTGCGCGGGATGACCGGGATCGAGGCCGTCCACTCGCTGGCCGGCACGGTGGTGTCCGGGCCCTCGCGGTCGGCGCCGGGCAGGTCGGTGTCGTCGTCGTCCTCGCTGAGACCCTCGGGCTTCGGCAACCCCAGCTGGCGAGCCAGCACCGGGAGCATGGCGCGCACCGAGCGCCCGCGGTGACTGATGGCGTCCTTCTCCTGGGCGGTCATCTCGGCGGTGGTGCGCAGCCTGCCGTCGGCATCGGGAACCTGGTCGTCGGGGACGAAGATCGGGTCGTAGCCGAAGCCGTGCGAGCCCTTGGGCCGGGTGGTGAGGTGCCCGGTCATCACGCCGCGGGTGGTGAACTCCCGGCCGTCGGGCATGACCAGCGCCATCACCGAGACGAACTGGGCCTGCCGGCGGCCACGCGGGACGTCCTCGACCTGGCGCAGCACGAGCTCCAGATTGGCGATGTCTTCCTCCTCGGGGCCGTTCCAGCGCGAGCTGCGCACTCCGGGCATGTGCCCCAGCGCGTCCACGCAGATCCCGGAGTCGTCGGCCAGCGAGGGCAGTCCGCTGTGGATCATCCCCTGACGGGCCTTGATGAGGGCATTGCCGGCGAAGGTCCACTCGGTCTCGTCGGGCTCGGGATAGGACTCGATGTCCTTCAGCGAGATGACGTCGACGTCCATGTCGTATTCCTCGATGATGCGGCGCAGCTCGGTGAGCTTCTTGCCGTTCCCGGTCGCCAGCAGGACGCGTGGGCTCATGACTGGGCCTTTCCGTCGGAGGACTCGAGGGCCCGCTGCTGCACCTTCGCCAGGTCGCTGCACCCTGCCTCGCCCAGATCCAACAGCTTGCCGAGCAGCGCCCGGTTGAAGGGATCGCCCTCCGCCGTGCCCTGCACCTCGACGAAGTCACCGGTTCCGGTGCAGACGATGTTCATGTCGACGTCGGCGGTGCTGTCCTCGTCGTAGGCAAGGTCGAGCATCGGTACGCCGCGCACGATGCCCGCGGAGATTGCCGAGACCGTGCCGGTCAGTGGCTCCCCGGCGAGCAGATGGCGCTCGCGCAGCCACTCGACCGCATCGTGCAGCGCCACATAGGCACCCGTGATCGACGCGGTCCTGGTGCCTCCGTCGGCCTGCAGGACATCGCAGTCCATGATGATGGTGTTCTCGCCGAGCGCCTTGTAGTCGATGACTGCACGCAGGCTGCGCCCGACCAGCCGGCTGATCTCGTGGGTTCGGCCGCTCACCCTGCCCTTGCGGGACTCGCGGTCGTTGCGGGTGTTGGTGGCGCGCGGGAGCATCTCGTACTCGCTGGTCACCCAACCGAGCCCCGATCCCCTGCGCCAGCGGGGCACACCTTCACTCACCGACGCGGCGACGAGGACGCGGGTGCGCCCGAACTCGATGAGGCAGGAGCCCTCTGCATGGTCCAGCCAGTGGCGGGTGATGGAGACGGGGCGCATCTGGTCGAGCGCTCGGCCGTCCGCCCGGGCCACGGAAGAAATGGTGTCAGACACGTCGACAAACCTACCTGCGGGCGCGATCGCGGTCCAAGGCACCCGTCCGCCGGCACCGCCGCTCCGGGCCAGGACCCCGGAGTCGGTGGGTCGGACCGGGTCCGGGAGCGGGCGGGCCACGGTCGCGGACGAGTTCGCGTTTTGGTCTGACCGGTCAGTATAGTTGTCCCCGTTTGGCACGACGAACGGGAGCACGTGATGACGGAGTTGGCAATCGAGGCGACGGACCTCCAGCTGCGCAGCAAGCGGGGCATGGTCTTCGGCCCTCTCGACTGGAGCCTGGAGCAGGGTCGGCTCGGAGTCGTCAGCGGCCCGCCCGACAGCGGCAAGTCGACACTGATGCTCACCCTCACCGGCCGGATGAAGCCCTCCGAGCCCTCGCAGCTGCGCGTGCTGCAGCGCTGGCTGCCCGGCGACGCCCGCTGGGTCCAGCACCACAGCTCGGTGATGGGCGTCGGTGGCCTCGACGACCTCGACGACGTCGTGACGGTGCGCGCCACGGTCCGCGAGAGACTCGCCTGGCTGGCGCCCTGGTACCGCATCGTGCGCTCCCCCTCCGACGAGCAGATCCGGCAGCTGTGCGAGCTGGCCTTCGGCGACGTGCCCATCCCCACCGGTCGCACCCGCGTCTACAAGCTCAGCGAGTCCTCGAACCTGCTGCTGCGCATCGCCCTGGCGCTGGCCAGCGATCCGCAGCTCATCGCGGTCGACTCGATCGACCAGCTCCACGACGTCGGGGAGCGCGATCTGCTGTGGTCGCGTCTCGACGCCATTGCCGCAACCGGGATCACCGTCGTCGCCTCGACGACCGGCACCCAGGGACTGGAGCGAATCGCCTGGTCCGCGCCTCCCGCACACCTTGACCTGACCTTGACCGACGCGGCGAAGGAGTCCTGAATGTTCGCCTGGGCATCACACGGAACCGAACTCAAGAGGTTCTTCCGCAAGCCAATCACCCGCGGCGCGATCGCCGTGCTGCTGCTCATCCCGCTGCTCTACGGCGCCATGTACGTGTGGGCCTTCTGGAGCCCGACCGAGCGGCTGAGCGATCTGCCGGTGGCGCTGGTCAACGACGACGTCGCGGTGTCGAGCAATGGCCAGACCGTGGCCGCCGGCACCGAGGTCACCGACAAGCTCATCGCCGAGAAGCCGCTGGGCTGGCGTCAGGTGGACGCGAAGACGGCGAGCGAGGGCGTGAAGTCCGGGAAGTACTACTTCTCGGTGACCATCCCCTCCACCTTCTCCAGCGACATCGCCTCGCTGGGCGGCAGCAACCCGACAGCCGCCGAGATCCAGGTGAAGTACAACGACTCCAACTCCTTCCTGGCCACCGAACTCGGTTCCAACGCGATGATCCAGATCCGCGACGTGGTGGCCAAGGAGATCAGCCAGGAGGCGACGAAGACCCTTGTCGTGGGCCTGAGCACGGCCCGCAGTGGGCTCTCCGACGCCTCGGACGGTGCCTTCGTCCTGCAGGACGGGTTGAAGACCGCGAAGGACGGCTCGCAGCAGCTGAGCGTGGGTGCCACCCAGCTCGACCAGGGTGCTGCCGCGCTGGCGCAGGGTGCCGGTCAGCTGGCCGACGGGACGGCGAGCGCCGCCAACCAGGTCTCCGGACTGCCGGCCAACGCCTCCGCCCTCAACGACGGAGCCCAGCAGCTGGCAACCGGCCTGACCCAGCTCCAGGCGCAGACCCCCGCTCTGGTCAACGGCGTGTCCTCGCTGGCGGCCGGCACCCAGACGGCGGCATCGGGGGCATCGGAGCTGAACACCAGCCAGCAGAAGTACGTGGCCGGGGTCCAGCAGGCCTCCGACGGCGCCCAGCAGCTGGCCTCGGGAACCCAGCAGCTCGATTCGCAGTACTCCACACTGGCGAACGGGGTCTCCGCGTTCACCACCGGCGCCACGAACTACTCCGCCGGCGCGACGAGCTTCGCGACCGGCGCGACGGACTTCTCCACGGGCGCCGGGCAGTGGCAGTCGGGCGCACAGACCTGGCTCAGCTCCGCGAACAAGGCCACGACGGCTCTCTCGACCGGGGCGACCTCGCTCGCCGACGGTGCGAGTGCCGCATCCACCGGGGCCTCCCAGGTCGCTTCGGGATCGTCCACGCTGGCCGATGGAGCGGGCACACTGGCCAGCAGCACCGGCCAGGACTCGACCTTCTACCAGGGTGCAAGTGCGGTGGCGTCCGGGACGAGCGGGCTGAGTGACCAACTCAAGTCGACACATGACGCCATGACCACGGCTGAGCAATTGATCGCGACCGGTCACACCGACGAGGCCACGAAGGTCCTCGAGGACGTCAAGGGGAAGACCGACACCACCGCACAGGCGAGTGCCACCGCGCTCGCCGGAGCCGCAACCGCCGTCCAGAACGGCATCTACTCCACCGACAGCTCAGCCACCACGGTCAACAGCGCAGCCACCCAGCTCAGTAGCGGTGCCACCGATGTGAGCTCCGGAGCCACGAAGGTGAGCAGCGGCACCGCCGATCTCGCCACCGGGGCGAAGAACCTCGCCACCGGCGCGGACCAGCTGAACGCCGCAACGGGTTCTCAGGGTGAGCTCTCCACGGGGCTGACCAGCCTGTCGGACGGCCAGCAGAAACTGTCCGCCGGTGCGGGCACCCTCACCGACTCGGCCAAGACGCTCACCGATGGCTCGACCCAGCTGGCCAGCGGGGCCCAGCAGATCAGCAGTGGCAAGACGCAGATCGACGCCCTGAACTCCGGTGCCCAGAAGCTCGCGAACTCCTTCACCGCCACCGATCCCACCCAGGGGCTCGTCTCGGGGGCCACCGCGATCCAGTCGGGTACCCAGCAGCTCTCCGACGGAGCGGCAACCCTCAACAGCGGTGCCCAGCAGCTGAACGCCGGAGCGTCCACCCTGGGCAGCGGCGTGAATGCACTGGCCAACGGTGGCACGAAGGTGGCCGCCGGCACCAGCGAGCTGAACGCCCAGGTGCCGACGCTGGTCAGCGGCATCCAGCAGCTCAACGACGGCGCCCAGCAGATCGCCACGTCCACGCAGACCCTCAAGTCCGGCACCGCGACCCTGGCGGGCAAGGCTCCCTCGCTGACCACTGGCCTGGACCAGGCCCAGTCCGGCAGCGGCACACTCGCCCAGAAGCTCAAGGACGGCAGCTCGCAGATCCCCAATGACAACGCCGAGACGAAGCAGGCCCGCGCCACGGCCATCAGCTCCCCGGTGCAACTGGCGACCAGCTATCTGCACAAGGCGGCCTCCTGGGGCGAGTTCTTCGCACCCTTCTTCATCGGCCTCGGCCTGTGGGTGGGCGCGCTGATCACCTGGCTGCTGCTGCGCCCGCTGCAGTCTCGGGCCCTGATGACCTCGGTGAACGGCTTCCGGATGGCGTGGGGATCGTTGAACTCCGCGCTCACCCTTGCCATCGGCCAGGTACTCATCATGCTGTCGGTGATGCACTTCGGGATCGGCCTGGACGCCAACAACTGGATCGCGACCATCCTGTTCACCTTCCTCGTCGCGGCCGCCTTCTTCGCCCTCCAGCAGATGCTGCAGATCGGCTTCGGTTCGGCGATCGGAAAGGTCATCATCATCTCGGTGCTGATGTTGCAACTCGCCTCGGCCGGGGGCACCTATCCCATCCAGACAGAACCTGGCTTCTTCCAGGCGGTCAGCAAGTGGATGCCGATGACCTATGTGGTCAACGGGCTCCGCGAGGCGATCACCGGAGCGATCGGCCCGAAATTCTGGACGGCGGTGGTGGTCATGGCGGCCATCTTCGTGGTGTCCTTGACACTGTCCTCGGTCCTGGCCTCCCGCAAGCGCACGTGGAGCCTCTCGCGCCTGCATCCGGCCCTGTCCATCTAGGCGGTGACCATGTCCCCGACGAAGACCTCGGGTGGACGCCGGGCGCCCACCCGCGAGGCCATCCTCGACGCGGCCACGCATCTGTTCGCCAGGCGTGGTGTGTCCACCACCTCGGTGGACGAGATCGCGTCCGCGGCCGGCACTGCCAAGGGCAGCGTGTACTACAACTTCGGCTCGAAGGCGGGGCTCGTCGAAGCCCTCATGGAGGAGCAGACCACCCGGGTCGGCGAGGCCATCCGGGTGGCCTGCGAGGGTCTGGAGGGCGACGCGCGCATCCGCGCGGTGGTCTCGACCATGCTCCACGAGGAGCACGAGCATCCGGACGCGGCACGGGTCCTGGTCTCGGAGGTCTTCCGCACCGAACGGTCGTGGCGCGAATCGGTCGCCACCTGGCGCGACGCGATGATGGGCCCGCTGACCGCCGGTCACGGGAACACAGTGACACCGGCCGACCGGATCGGCGCGGCAGCAGTCATCGGCGCCACGCTGACCGCCGGGCTGGAGTGGCTCCTGTTCCACCCGGAGCTGGACTACGCCGAGGTGCGCGACAAGCTCTACGCCTCGCTGGGACTGGACGAGGGCTGAGTTCATCTGTCTGATGGACGCCCGTCGGATGCCCGGGCCCTGGTACCGGCCTGTCCGGCGGTACGGCAATCTCGGAGATGCGGACCGTCCGGCCACCCGATCAGCCACCCGGACCGACGACGAGGACCGAGGAGGCCCACGCCTGTCAGCCGGACTCCCCGCCGATCTCCACGAGCCCCTGCGCCAATTCCATGAGCGCTGGTCGCCTCAGCGTGTAGTAGACCCATCTGCCCTTCTGCTCGCGACTGACCAGACCGGCATCTGCGAGCAGTTTCATGTGATGCGACACGGTTGGCTGGCTGACACCGAGCGGATCGGTGAGGTCGCAGATGCAGGCTCGTCCTCCTGGGTGCACCGCAATGAGCCGAAGCAGGTGCAGCCGAGTGGGATCGGACAGCGCCTTCAGTCGTCGGGCCAGTTCGCGACTCGCCACCAGATCCGGCTCGATCTGCAACGCCTGTGTACAGCAGTCAGCGTCGCGGCTCGCCATCGGCACGGGCAGCTTGGCGGTCATGGCCCCAGTCTGTCACTCGTATTGACGGACGTATATCTGTCCGGTCATGATGAATCCCATAGATATATGTCTATGTGAGGAGTGTGCCGTGAACCACTCGGAACAGATCACCCCGCAGGGGCGCATCCGGTATGCACAAGTGGGCCTTGCCGTCGCAGGGGCCCGATGAGCGTCGCGACCCACGTGCAAACGTCGGAAACCGCACGTCTCGGCGCAGCCGACCGCTTGCTTCCCCTGTGGATCCTTGCGGCGATGCTCGCCGGTGTCTCCCTGGGCCGGATGTGGCCCGGTCTGGCAGGAATCGTCGACTCGGTGAAACTGGGCGCCACGAGCCTGCCGATCGCCCTGGGGCTGTTGCTCATGATGTACCCGCCGCTGGCAAAGGTGCGGTACGGCGAACTCGGCCGGGTGACCCACGACCGCACCCTGCTGGCCGCCTCGCTCGCGCTGAACTGGCTGGTCGGCCCGGCACTCATGTTCACGCTGGCGTGGCTGCTGCTGCCCGACCTGCCCGAGTACCGCACCGGCATAATCATCGTCGGCCTGGCCCGCTGCATCGCCATGGTTCTCATCTGGAACGACCTCGCCTGCGGCGACCGGGAGGCTGCTGCTGTGCTCGTCGCCCTCAACGCGCTCTTCCAGATCTGCGCCTTCGCCGCACTCGGCTGGTTCTACCTGCAGGTCCTTCCCTCCTGGCTGGGGCTGCCCTCCACGTCAGCCGACTTCTCCTTCCCACAGATCGCCGGATCCGTACTCGTCTTCCTCGGTGTTCCCCTGCTGGCCGGATGGGGCAGCCGCCGCCTCGGCGAGCGGACGAAGGGCAGGGACTGGTACGAACACCGATTCCTCCCCGCCGTCAGTCCCTTTGCCACCTGGGGGCTGTTGTTCACCGTGGTCGTGCTCTTCGCCCTCCAGGGTGGCACCATCACCCGTCAGCCGTGGGACGTGGCCCGCATCGCGCTGCCTCTCCTCGCCTACTTCGCGGTCATGTTCACCGTCGGCTTTGCCTTCGGCCACGCCGTGCACCTGGGCCATGAGAAGACCACCACCCTCGCCTTCACCGGGGCCGGCAACAATTTCGAGCTGGCTGTCGCCGTGTGCGTGGGAACCTTCGGCATCGCCTCCGGACAGGCCCTGGCGGGCACGGTCGGCCCGCTCGTCGAAGTCCCCGTCCTGCTCACCCTCGTCCATGTCGCCCTCTGGCTGCGCCCACGCCTGTTCCCCCCTCTCACCGGGACCAACGCCGGTCAGGACAGGCGGACACACTGCTGAGCAGGTCGAGCACCGGTGGACAGGGGACCTGCACTGGGTGCGCGAGGCAGCTCAGCGTCGGGGAATCCCGACCAGGTGCAGACGGGTACCCACCGCACCCACGAACTCAGCCAGCCCCGCCTGTGGCGCCTCGTTCCACCATGGACTGACCACGACAATCCAGGAAGGCCTTCATGCACCTGCTCATCATCGGCGGCTCGGACGCCGGCATCTCCGCCGGACTCCGGGCCCGGCAGCTCCACCCCGACACCGACGTGACCATGCTCGTCGCCGACGACTATCCGAACTTCTCCGTCTGTGGCATTCCCTACCACGTCTCCGGTGACGTACCCGACTGGCACGAGCTCGCCCATCGCACCCAGGCACAGTTGGAGTCGGCGGGGCTTGACCTGAGGTTGCGTACCCGCGCCACCCACATCGATCCGATGGCCCACGCCGTCACCCTGCGCACCCCCACGGGTGCCGATGGGACGATCGGCTACGACCGACTCGTCGTCGCGACCGGCGCCGAGCCGTCCCGCGCCGGGATCGACGGTCTCGGCGAAGCCTCACCACTCGGCCCCGCAGACGGGGTGCACGTGCTGCACTCCATCGATGACATGCACGCCGTGCAACGCGACCTTGACAGACGCCGTCCCACGTCGGCCGTCATCATCGGAGCGGGATACATCGGCCTGGAGATGGCTGAAGCACTCACCCGCCGGGGCATCGACGTCACCATGGTCCAGCGCGGGGACGAGGTGCTCCCCACCCTCGACCCCGACATGGGCCGGCTCGTCCACGACGAACTCGCCCGCCACGGAGTCACCGTCATCACCGGCACCACCGTGCACCAGGTCCAGCGCAGCAGTAGTCATCTCATCGTCGCCGGGACCGGCCCCGCCGGTGCCCTGCGCATCGAGACAGGGCTCGTACTCGCCGTCGTCGGTGTGCGCCCGAACGTGAGACTGCTCACTGAGGCCGGAGCTCGGCTCGGGTCGGCGGGAGCGGTGAGCGTCGATGACCACATGCGCACCGGCCTGCCCGACATCTACGCTGCCGGCGACGGCGTGACCACTCACCACCGCCTGCTCGGCCCGACGTGGCTACCGCTGGGCACCACCGCCCACAAGCAGGGACGCATCGCCGGAGAGAATGCCACCGGAGGCGATGTGTCATTCGCCGGAATTCTCGGGACCCAGGCCGTGAAGGTCTTCGACCTCGTGGCCGCCCGCACCGGACTCCGAGAATCCGAAGCACGCAGAGCTGGCTTCAGCCCGCTCTCGGTCACCGCAACACCGGACGATCACAAGGCTTACTACCCCGGTTCACATCCCGTCACGATCCGTCTGACCGGTGACCTGGGCACGGACCGGGTACTCGGGGCCCAGCTGGTCGGCGCGTTCGGAGCCGAAATCGCCAAGCGAGTCGATGTCCTCGCGACAGCAATCCACACCGAGCTGACCATTCCGCAGCTCTGCGATCTCGACCTCACGTACACCCCTCCCCTCGCCGCGCCCTGGGACGCCATCCAGTCAACGGCACAGCTCTGGGCACCGTGGACGGTCCCGAAGCCAGCGTGACTCCGGATCAGACGGGCCGACGCCGCCCCGTCCGCTGCGA
>JBAQVA010000062.1:0-9985 GCA_049297835.1 Propionibacterium sp. | reverse complement strand
GGGCACTGGCGGCGCGGCTCGCTGCTCATGGGTGCGGCGGCGGCCGTCGCCGGCCTGCTGCGCCTGCTGCTCCCCGCCGAGCGGGCAGGGCTGCTGGTGGTGCGGCGAAGGTGGTTCGACGTGCTCGTGCTGCTCGTCGCCGGCGCAGGTATGGGCGTGCTCTCCGTGCTGGTTCCTCCCCAGCAGTAGCTCCCACACGGCACCGGCACCGGCGCTGTTCCGGGACGGGCGGGGCGAGCGGCGCTGCTCCCTTGTCTTCTGGTCGCGGGTTCCTGTCGCCGGGGACGACGATGGCGGGCCACCCGCGAAGGTGACCCGCCATCGTCATGCCTGCAGCGGCAGGAGCGGACTCAGATGAGGCCCAGCTCACGCACTGCGTTCTGCTCCGTCTGGAGCTCCTCGACGGATGCGGCGATCTTCTTCTTGCTGAAGTCGTTGAGGTCGAGGCCCTGGACGATCTTGTACTCGGCGTTGGCGCAGGTGACCGGGAAGGAGCTGATGAGGCCCTCCGGCACGCCGTAGGAGCCGTCGGAGACGACGGACATGGACACCCAGTCGTCGGCGGGGGTGCCGAGTGCCCAGTCGTGCAGGGCCTCGACAGTGGCGTTCGCGGCAGAGGCTGCCGATGAGGCGCCGCGGGCCTTGATCACCGCGCCGCCGCGCTTCGCGACCGTGGGGATGTACTCGTTCTCGTACCAGGCTTCGTCGTTGATCTGCTCGAAGGCGTTCTTGCCGCCGACCTTGGCGTGGAACAGGTCGGGGAACTGGGTGTTCGAGTGGTTGCCCCAGATGGTCATGTTGGTGACCTCGCCGACGCCCACGCCGAGCTTCTTGGCGAGCAGCGACTTGGCGCGGTTGTGGTCGAGGCGGGTCAGCGCGCTGAAGCGGCTGCGCGGGATGTCCTTGGCGTTGTCCATGGCGATGAGGGCATTGGTGTTGGCCGGGTTGCCGGTCACCAGCACCTTGACGTCGCTGGCGGCCACCTTGTTGAGGGCCTTGCCCTGGCCGGTGAAGATCTTGCCGTTGGCGCTCAGCAGGTCGCTGCGGTCCATGCCCTCCTTGCGGGGCATGGCGCCGACGAGTGCCACGAGGTTGGCGCCGTCGAAGATCTTCTCGGGATCGTCGCCGATCTCGACGCCGGCGAGGTTCGGGAATGCGCCGTCGTCCAGCTCCATGACCACGCCTTCGAGGCGGGGCAGGGCCGGGGTGATCTCCAGCAGACGAAGCTCGACAGGCGTGTCACCGAGCAGTGCGCCGGACGCAATGCGGAACAACAGGCTGTAACAGATTTGACCAGCGGCGCCGGTTACGGCGACCTTGACAGGTGTAGTGCTCACGAAGTTCTCCTCTTCACCGAGACTGTGTCTCTCACACTACGATGTCGTGCTGGTCGGCGGCAGCCGGGGCCCTCCCGCCCGGCTGCGAATCGTCCCACGGCGGTGCAGTGCCGGTGCGCACGGGCCAGGATCCATTAGGTTTGGCCCAGCAGCTGTCGATGAGAAGGGCGTGAGCGCATGGGCAAGATCAAGGTCGTCGGCCAGGTCGTCGAACTCGACGGGGACGAGATGACGCGGGTGATCTGGGGTTTCATCAAGGAGCGGCTCATCCTGCCCTATCTCGATGTCGACCTGGACTACTACGACCTGGGCATCGAGAACCGTGACGCCACCGACGACCAGGTCACCGTCGATGCCGCCCATGCCATCCAGCGCACCGGGGTCGGCGTCAAGTGCGCGACGATCACCCCCGACGAGGCCCGCGTCAAGGAGTTCGGGCTGAAGAAGATGTGGCGCTCGCCGAACGGCACGATCCGAAACATTCTCGGTGGCGTCATCTTCCGCGAGCCGATCGTCATCTCGAACGTGCCGCGGCTGGTGCCCGGGTGGAACAAGCCGATCGTCATCGGCCGGCACGCCTTCGGCGACCAGTACCGCGCCACCGACGTGAAGATTCCGGGCGCCGGCACCGTCACCCTGACCTTCACCCCCGAGGACGGCTCGCAGCCGATGGAGCTCGAGGTCGTCAAGATGCCCGCCGAGGGCGGCGTGGCGATGGGCATGTACAACTTCAACAAGTCCATCGAGGACTTCGCCCGGGCCAGCTTCAACTACGGCCTGCAGCGCGGCTACCCGGTCTACCTGTCCACGAAGAACACGATCCTCAAGGCCTACGACGGCCAGTTCAAGGACACCTTCGCCGCGATCTACGAGTCGGAGTACCGCGAGCGCTACGAGGCGGCGGGGCTGCACTACGAGCACCGGCTCATCGACGACATGGTCGCCTCGGCCCTGAAATGGGACGGCGGCTATGTCTGGGCCTGCAAGAACTACGACGGCGACGTGGAGTCCGACATCGTCGCGCAGGGCTTCGGCTCGCTCGGCCTGATGACCTCGGTGCTGATGAGCCCCGACGGCAGGACGGTCGAGGCGGAGGCGGCGCACGGCACCGTCACCCGTCACTACCGGCTGCACCAGCAGGGCAAGCCAACCAGCACCAATCCCATCGCCTCGATCTTCGCCTGGACCGGCGGCCTCAAGCATCGCGGTGCGCTGGACGGCACCCCCGAGGTGGTCGACTTCGCGAAGACCCTCGAGCGTGTGTGTGTGCAGACCGTCGAACAGGGAAAGATGACCAAGGACCTGGCCCTCCTGGTGGGTCCGGACCAGCCGTGGCTCAACACCGAGGACTTCCTGGCCGCCCTCGACGAGGGCCTGGCTGCGGCGAGGAGCTGAACCGGCGGCCACGCTCGGTTGCGTCGTCGCAGGGGCGGCGGCGTGGCCGGTCGCACGGCCGGTCAGCACCGCCAGCTATCCTTGGCAGGGTGAAAAACAGGCCCCCAGCACCATCCGACACCGACGCGGAGGGCGACAGTACTGTCCGTGCAGGTCTGAGGGGCCGGTGCTGACATGCCCGTGTGGGCTTCGATCCTGTTCATCTTCCTGCTCTTCGCCATCGGCGGGGTCTTCTCGGCGGCCGAGATGGCGCTGGTCTCGCTGCGCGAGGGCCAGGTGCAGTCGCTGGCGCGGCGGGGTTCGCGTGGTCGCGCCATCCAGGACCTGACCTCCAACCCCAATCGCTTCCTGTCCGCCGTGCAGATCGGCGTCACGCTGGCGGGCTTCCTGTCGTCGGCCTTCGGCTCCGACTCGCTGGCCGGCGCCTGGGTGGCCCCGGCGTTCATCTCCTGGGGGCTCCCCGATGGGCTGGCCCGGCTGCTGGCCGTGGTGGTCATCACCGGTCTCATCTCGTTCTGCTCGATCGTCATCAGCGAGCTGTTCAGCAAACGGCTGGCCCTGCAGCAGCCCGAGACGGTGGCGCTGAGCCTCGCGCCCTTCGTCAACGGCGTCGCCACCATCTTCCGGCCGCTCATCTGGGCGCTCGGCGTGTGCACGAACCTGCTCGTCCGGATGGCCGGCTTCGACCCGAATGCGGGCAAGGAGGCGGTCAGCGACGAGGAGCTGCGTTCCATGGTGGTGAACGCGCGCTCCCTGGACGCCGAGGCGAAGCACATCGTGGACGAGGTCTTCAGCGCGGGGGACCGCAGCCTGCGCGAGGTCATGGTGCCGCGCACCGAGGTGGACTTCCTGCCCGGGGCGATGCCCGTCTCCGCGGCCACCTCGCACGTCCAGGGTGCACCGCACAGCCGCTATCCGGTGATCGACGGATCGCCGGACCGGGTGCTCGGCTTCCTGCACGTGCGCGACCTCATGGACACCGATCCGTCGGCGCAGTCGACCCCGGTGAGCCGTCTGGCGCGTCCGGCGTTGAGGCTGCCCGAGACGGTGAGGGTGCCGCGGGCACTGGCCGACATGCGCCGGGCGCACTCGCACCTGGCGATCGTCCTCGACGAGTACGGCGGCACGGCCGGCATCGTCACCCTGGAGGACCTCGTCGAGGAGCTGGTCGGCGACATCACCGACGAATACGACGTCGTGGACGACAACACCCGACGGCACCGCCAGAAGCGCGACATCGACGGGCTCACCACGCTGGAGGCCTTCGAGGATGCCGTGGGCCATGTGCTGCCCGAGGGGCCCTATGACACCGTGGCCGGCTACTTCATGGCGCAGTACGGCAAGATCCCTGTCGTCGGGGACACCATCCGGGTACGCCTGGAAGCCTCCCGTCCGGAGCAGGAGAGCGATGACGACGAGGATGCGCAGGACGAGCGCGACGAGTTCGAGATGCGCGTCACCCAGATGGACGGGCGGCGGGTGGCCTGGATCAGTCTGAGGTCGGTCTCCGACGACGAGGAGAACGGTTCGGATTCCCCGGCCGGCGCATCGGGCACGCCGGGGTCAGCGGGCACGCCGGGGTCAGCGGGCACGCCAGCACCATCGGGCACGCCAGCAGCATCGGGCACGCCAGGAGTATCGGGCGACGATGCCGTCGTCGGTGCCGCTGCGCAGTCTGCGATGTCCGGGGATCCGGAGCACGGCGCAACGGCCGGGAAGGCCGGGGAGACGGCTTCCGGGAGCGACGCCCAGGAGGCTGGCGGAGGACGCCGGTGAGGCTCGGTCGCCACGGCGCAGCGGGTCCGCGTCCACTCGCCGGGCTGCTCGGCCGGAGCGGGGACGCCGACGGTTCGCGTCTGCTCACCGGAACGCAGGCCGTCGAGATCATCGGTGCGGTGCTCGCCGCGCACGGGGGAGAACTCGTCAGCGCGCAACTCGATCTGGTGGACGCAGAGCCGGGCCGGGCGACCACCGTCACCTATTCGTGCCAGGTGCGCTCGCAGGGCCGTGAATGCACCGAGATCGTGGGCCTCACGGCCCGCGCGCACGAGCTCACCGAGGACGACCGGCGCGGCGAGGTGTTCAGCGACGGCCACCGTGACATTGCCGCGTGGCTATACCCGGATGATCCGGAACTGCCCGGGCTCGCACGGATCACGGTCGGTGAGCAGGCCTGCCGGGTGCTCGCCGAGAACGGCCTGCTCGGACCGCCCCTGGACCCGGCGCGCCTGGACCTGCACGTGGTGAGCTACCGGCCGAGGCGTCACGCCGTCGTGCGGGTGGAGATCGACGCGGGTGCCACCGTGCTGTACGTCAAGGCGTTGGTCGCCCGAAAGTTGAACCAGACGGTGGCCAGGCTCGAGATGCTCTCGCGCGCCCGGATCCCGGTGCCTCCTCTGCTCGCGGTGACAGACGAGAACCTCATCATCACGGCTGCCCTGCCGGGGCAGGCGATGGCCCATCTGCTGTTCGAGCAGCCGCCGGCGGTGTCCGGGGAGAAACTGGTCGCCCTGCTCGACGCGTTGCCGGCGGGGCTGCAGGACATGCCGCGGCGGGTGGCGTGGAGCGACGCGCTGGGTCGCTACGCAACGACGGTCGCGCGGCAGCTGCCGTCGGAGGCGCGGCGTCTTGAGCAGCTGGTGGAGCGGATCGACAGCGGGATCGGGGGGCTGCCGCTGGGCAACGAGCCGACGCACGGCGATTTCCACGAGGGACAGATCCATCTGAGTGGCGGACGCGTGGTGGGCCTGCTCGACGTGGACGCCTGCGGGCCGGGGCGCCGGGTCGACGACCTGGCCTGTCTGGTGGCGCACCTGTCGACGGTCCAGCGGATGGACACCGTGCAGGCCGGCCGGCTGGGGGTCTTGCAGGCCCGCCTGATGGAGGTCTTCGACCGGCGCGTCGACCCCGTCGAGCTGCGGCTGCGGGCGGCAGCGGTGGCGATTTCGCTTGCCACCGGACCCTATCGGGGCCAGGAGCCCAATTGGCAGCGTGAGACGAGCGAGATCGTCAGCATCGCGCAGGCATGGGTGAGGGACGCGGAGTTGTGTTGACGGGGAGGCATCGGTGGCCGGTGCAGGCCGGAACCGATGACCGGCGGGCGCTGGTCACACCCACATGACGTCCGCGTGGATACCCTCTTGGGTGAGCGCGGTCACCGTCCGCGCAAGGGACATCCGGAGGTGGACCGATGAATCTGCACGAGGATGGACAACCCCCTGTCGACGAGGTGTCCCGGACGAGGGTGCCCGTGCCGTCGGCGTCCGACTGGCAGCGGCTGCGCGATGCGGCCCAGCAGGTCCGGGCACGCGCCTTCGCGCCGTACTCGCACTTCCCGGTGGGGGCGGCCGGGCTCGTGGACGACGGGCGCATCGTCGTCGGCACCAATGTCGAGAACGGCAGTTTCGGTCTCACCCTGTGTGCGGAGTGCGGCATGGTCAGCTCGCTCGTCGCGACCGGGGGCGGGCGTCTGGTGGCGGTGAGCTGTTTCGGGCCGCAGGGCCTGGTCACCCCCTGCGGACGCTGCCGGCAGATCCTGTTCGAGATGGGCGGCCCTGGCTGTCTCGTCGACGCCCCCGACGGTCCGGTCTCGATGGGGCACTTGCTTCCGGGGGCCTTCGACCTCGGGGCCAGCTGACTGGTCTACTTCGCTCGCGACGTCGGTGCTGGTTCGCCTCCCTCGTGGCCGGGGGTGGTCGGCACACCCAGATGGCAGCGGTGAGGGCAAGTGCGTTGCCTCCTCGTGACCGAGGGGTGGTCCGTACTGTCGGGGCATCGGGTTGGGGCGTTGTTCGGTGTGGTGCCTGGGGTAGCCCTTGCACGGGCCGCGAGGCGCACGCTGGTCGCGTCACCCCAGATCGTTCGCGGCGGGCCGGCGTCATGTCCATCGGATTCCGGGCGACCGTCCGTCCATCCCGGCCCCTCTCGGTGCCGTCGGGCACAATGGGCCGGTGATCACAGCGGCGGCGGATGGTTCTTCCCTGTCCAACCCGGGCCCGGCGGGCTGGGCCTGGTACATCGACGACGAGCACTGGGCGTCCGGCGGCTGGCCGCACGGCACCAACAACATGGGCGAGCTCATGGCGGTGCTCGACCTGCTGCGCTCGACCGCGGTGGACGCCGACCAGCCGCTGCACATCCTGTGCGACTCCCAGTACGTCATCAACTCGGTGACGAAATGGATGCCCGGGTGGAAGCGCAAGGGCTGGGTCAAGCGCGACGGCAAGCCGGTGCTCAACGTGGAACTCATCAAGGCGATCGACGAGGCGATCCAGGGACGCGAGATCAGTTTCGAGTGGGTCAAGGGCCACGCCGGGCATCGCCTCAACGAGGCCGCGGACACCCGCGCCCATGGCGCGGCGCTCGCCTTCCAGCGTGGTGACAAGCCTGATTCCGGACCCGGATATCGGGGCGCCCAGGCAGAAGGGCCGAGTTCGACCGCGGATGCGGTCAGCCCGGCCGACGGCGTGACGTCTGTCGCCGCTGGCCGCTCCGGGCCGGCCGCTCCAGGGACGAGTGCCCGCCAGGCGGCTGCCGCTCCGGGCTCCAGGGGCGGTTCCGTCGATCGCGGTGCCGCTGCTCCGGGCGCCCAGGACGGGCTGTTCGATGTCGCGGCGCAGCCCGTCAGCGCAGGGAGCGGCGCTCGGCCCGGTGCCACGACGCCGTCCGGTGCCGACCCGGATCTCGACGAGGTCGTCGCCTCCGAACGTCTGCTCCTCACCGATCGGGTGCGGGCCGATCCGGCGAAGCTGCGCGTCCTGCTTCACCCCGATTTCGTCGAGTACGCAGTGGGCGGACGCATGTGGACCCGGAGCCGGTTGATCGCCGAGCTCAAGCCGCTCGCTGATTCGCCGCGCCTGGAGGTGCTGGGCAGCAGGCGGCTGGGCCCCGACTCGCTCCTGCTGCGGTGGCGCTCGACCAGCGCGTCCGCCACGAGCCTGCGCAGTTCCGTGTGGGTGCGCGACGACGCGCTGGGCAGGCCGCGGTGGCGGCTGCTGTTCAGCCAGGGGACCGCCCAACCGGCCTGAGCAGGACCGGGGTGCTCAACGGCCTCCTCGGATGGATCGTCACCGATGGTGGTCCACCTCTCAGGGTGGCAGCCCTCAGGGATGGATCACGGTTGGTGTTGGTCCACCCACATCAGCGGTGATCCATCCTGCGAGGGGACACCGGATCACATCGGGTCCAGCTGGACCCGCGTCCAGGTGGGACGGCACCGGGTCCAAGGTGGGGCGGTACTGCGTCCTGGATCGCCTCGGGTGGTGATTGGCCCGGTTGCTGGTTGCTGGTCGATTCGGTGTGCCGGTACCCAGGTGTGGGCGTGAACCGTGGCAGCCATCAGGGATGGATCACGGTTGGTGTTGGTCCACCCACCAGAACGGTGATCCTTCCTGCGATGTGACGGCTGCAGGCGGCACGTGACCACCGTGAACCCGAGAACTGACAGCGGTGAGGCCCACAGCGGCGTGCCAGGCCAGGAGTTGTCCACAGCTTTCCGCGTCTCCGCCAATATGCGCGTCCCTGCCCAACCATCCAGTTATGGAGAGACGCAAGGAACCACCCGAGGCCCTGATCGAGCTGGCCTCGGAGCAGGGGGGCTGCCTGACGCGCGACCAGTGCCTTCGGGCCGGCCTCAGCCAGGAGACGATTCGCCGACTGCTGCGCGGCGGGTGGACCAGAACCGCGCGGGGCGTCTACTGCCTCGGATCACTTGACTGGACGGCGCGACTGTGGACCGGGCTGCTCGCCGGTGGTCCCGAGTCCGTTGCCGGAAGTCACGCGGCCGCCCACCTCGAGGGTTTTCTCGACGCAGCACCACACGAGGTGGTCGTGTGGACGGGCAGCCGCTGGGTGAGGCAGCCCCCGGCCGGGGTGACGGCCCGCCGTGCGATCCGCCGCGGCCGCGGCGTCCCCCCACGCACACGCCCCGAGGACACCATCCTCGACCTCGCCTGGGACCGCGTCAGCCCCGATGAGCTCATCGCGATCGTGGGGCAGGCATTCTCCGGCGGCTTCACGACCCCGGGACGAGTGCTCGACACCATGAGCCACCGCACGAGGCAGGCACAGCGGCAGCTGATCGGTGCGCTCTGCGGCGACCTGCGCGGTGTGGACAGCCCGCTCGAGCTCCGATTCGTCAAGGACGTGCAACGCCCGCACGCGCTACCCGTCCCGAAGAGGCAGGTGTGCTCGGTCGTCGGCCGCTACGACAACTTGTTCCCTGAACAGGGCGTTGCCGTTGAGCTCGACGGAGTCACCTTCCACCGGGGCCGTCTTGCCTATGACATGCGGCGTGACAACGCCAGTCTCGTCCAGCTCGGCTATGTCACGCTGCGCTACGGCTGGCGTGACATCGTGGATCGGCCGTGCGCGGTGGCTGCCGAGATCGCCCGCGTGCTCAACCAACGCGGGTGGACGGGGAGCCTCGCCAGTTGCCACAACTGCCGCCAGGTCCCGGCGCCGCTCCGGCCCGGGTCACGCTTCGTGCCGTGAGCAGCGGGTCACGACATCGGGAGAGCTCTCGGTGAGGGATCGGGAGCGGCCGAGGAGGGTTTGACACGCTGCCGGACGATGACGGATCGCCCTTGTTGTGGGTGGACCAACATCAACGGTGATCCATCCTGAGGGTGGTGAGAGGCGAGGAGGACCTGACGCGCTGCCGGACGATGATGGATCGCCCCGGTTGTGGGTGGACCAACGTCAACGGTGATCCATCCTGAGGGTGGACGGCCTTCGGGTGGGGGTGTCTGGCGGGTGGTGGGTGTGGTCCGGTCCTGGCCGGACCGGGTTCGGCGTCCACTCCAGGTCACTGTGTGGGTGGGTCCGTCGTGATGGATCGCCCTTGTTGTGGGTGGACCAACGTCAGCGGTGATCCATCCGGAGGGTGCGGCCGAAGCTCAGGAGCCGACCCGGGGGACGCCGCTCAGGCGACGATCTCCTTGACCCATGCGGGGTCGGCGTCCTCCAGACGGCCGCGCGACCAGTGCGGGTCGTGGTCCTTGTCGACCAGCTGGGCACGGACCCCTTCCACGAAGTCACACTCGGGAAGGATGGCGTGGGCGATGCCTGAGTCCTGCACGAGCACCGCGGAGACATCCGGAAGTGTGGCCGCGCGCCGGACCGCGGCGAGGGCCACGGCCACCGACAACGGGGATCGGGTCCGGATGAGAGCACCCGCCTCCTTGGCCCGCTCGTCGTCACTGGCCTCCAGGCGCGCGATGATCCGTGCCGGGTCGTCGCCCTCGAAGTTCTCG
>JBAQVA010000061.1:0-6593 GCA_049297835.1 Propionibacterium sp. | reverse complement strand
GACTGCGCGCTGGTCGTGGCGAAGAACAGCTGCGTGGTTGACGTGTACTGCCGGGGGGTTGTCACGATGACTGATGCAGCGCCCAGCACACCGACGAGGATTCCCACCAGCACCCAGCCCCACCGCTGACGCAGGACGTTCACGTAATCACGCAGTTCCATCCGGAACCTCTCTGAGCGGCGGAAGATAATCGCTCGCAGAATATCAGTCCCACCCACCCCGAGCGCTCTACCCGGAGCCGTCCCTGAGACGTGCATCCCCACCCACCCCGTGCTTGTCCCGGCATAGTTACTGACTACACTCATTAATGAGCCCACTCACTAAGACCGAGGACCCAGGACCCGCGCCGAGCCCGCATCCGCCGCACCGCTCGCACATCCGGAAGGAGACGCATGACCGAGCAGACCCACCATCGGGAGCGCAACATGCTGGCCAAGCGGGCCCGCATCCTGCAGGCCGCACGCACCCTGTTCGCCGAACACGACTTCTCGAAGGTCACCACCCAGGCCGTCTCCTCGGCGGCCGACGTGGCCGCCGGCACGCTCTTCCGCTATGCGACGACGAAGGACGACCTGCTGCTCATGGTCTACAACGGCGAATTCGCTGCTGCCCTCGCCGAGGGCCGGGCAGCAGCGGCCCAGCTCCCCGACCCCGTCGAGGCCATCGTCGCGCTGGCCGCTCCGGTGCTCACCCGCAACACCGAACAGCCCGAGAACACCCTCCGCTACCAGCGGGAGCTGCTCTTCGGCAGCGAGCACCTGCTGCACCGCGCCGAGGGACTCCAGCTCGTCGACCAACTCGAGCAGGCCATCGTCGGCATCCTCATCAGGGCAGCCGGGGACGACGCCCCTGCGACCCGCACCGAGGCGGCACGCGCCTCGCGTCTCGTCTTCGCTGCCCTGAGCCTCGCGCTGGCCCAACCGGGCGGCCACGCCGAGCTGCCGCGGGCCGAGGAGTTCAGGGACGAAGTGGCACTCGTCGTCCACGGCTTCCTCGCGTCCGGCCATGACGAACCCGGCCCGGGGAGCACACATACATCCCATCCACAAGGAGACATGACATGACGTCCAAGGCATACATGATCGGCGCCGGGATCGGCAGCCTGTCAGCAGCCAGTTACCTGATCCGCGACGGAGGCTGGGACGGGTCCCAGATCACCATCCTCGGTCTGGACACCCACGGCGCGAACGACGGGAACGTCCTGAGCGCCTACGAGCAGGAGCACGGCAACCAGGTGGTCACCGTGACGAACCAGGCGGGTTATCTCGCCCGCGGCGGCCGGATGCTGAACGAGGAGACCTACGAGAACCTCTGGGAACTGCTGGGCTCGATCCCCTCGCTCAACGCTCCCGGCAAGTCGGTCACCGAGGAGATCCTCGACTTCGACCACGCGCACCCCACCCGCGACATCGGCCGGCTGCTCGACAGCGGCGGCCCTCGTACCCACGGTGACGAGCACGACTACACACACATGCAGTTCGACAATCTCGACCGGCTGCTGCTGACCAAGCTCATGGTGCTGCCCGAGTCGAGGGAGAGCCGGCTGAACGATGTGAGCATCGAGCAGTGGTTCGCGAAGAGCCCGCACTTCTTCACCACGAACTTCTGGCACATGTGGGAGACGACCTTCGCCTTCCTGCGCAACGACTCCGCCATGGAGCTGCGCCGCTACATGAACCGGATGATCCTGGAGTTCAGCCGCATCAACACGCTGGAGGGCGTGACCCGCACCCCCTACAACCAGTACGAGAGCATCATCCTGCCGATGCGCGCCTGGCTGAGCGACAAGGGCGTGCAGTTCGTGAACAATCGCAGGATCACCGAATTCGTCTTCTCGGACGAGGATCCGCTGCGCGACGAGATCAAGGTGACAGGGCTGAAGTACGAGCAGGTCGACAGGGACGACGAGCCCGGCACGATCGAGGTCGG
The DNA here is from genome assembly GCA_049297835.1 of Propionibacterium sp. Lineage (GTDB taxonomy): Bacteria > Actinomycetota > Actinomycetes > Propionibacteriales > Propionibacteriaceae > Propionibacterium. The sequence goes on along the minus strand of JBAQVA010000061.1, from coordinate 4,664 downwards.
GGAGGGCGACCTGGTGTTCTGCACCAACGGCTCGATCACCGACTCCACGTCGGTCGGCGACCTGGACACCGCGATCACCGAGGACACCAGCTATGCCCCTTCGGCCGCGCTGTGGAAGCAGGCAACCGAACACCACTACGGCTTGGGCAATCCCGACAAGTTCTTCGGTGACCGCTCGCAGAGCGAGTGGACGAGCTTCACGGTGACGACCGACAACCACCTCCTCGCCAACGAGATCTCGGCGATCACCCACCAGGAGCCGGGCAATGCGCTGAACACCTTCGTCGAGTCGACCCCGGTGATCTCGCTGGTCGTGCACCATCAGCCGCACTTCGGTGCGCAGAAGCCCAACGAGGCGGTCTTCTGGGGCTACTCGCTGTACCCGCGCCGGGTGGGTGACTTCGTGAAGAAGCCCTTCATTGAGATGACCGGACGCGAAATGCTCACCGAGACGCTCGGACAGCTGTCACGGGTCGACACCCGGTCCGTGAACATCGACACGAAGACCGATGAGATCTGGGACTCGATCGTCAATGTGGTGCCGTCACACATGCCCTATGCCAGTGCGCTGTTCGCGGTGCGGGCCAAGGGTGACCGCCCTGACGTCGTTCCAAAGAACTCGACGAACCTGGCCTTCATCAGCCAGTTCGTCGAGATGCCGTTCGACATGGTCTTCACCGAGCAGTACTCGGTGCGCGCCGCCCAGGTTGCCGTGTACCACTTCCTCGGGATCCCCGACTCGAAGCTGACCACGCTGCACCACTACGAGAAGGATCCGAGGGTGCTCGCCAGGGCCACCCGCACGATGTTCCGCTAAGCCCCCGCAAGGTGACGTGCCGCGGGCTCGGAAGGTGATCTCCCGCTGAGCCCCCGTCCCGCAAGGCGATGGATCGCTGTTGTAGTGGGTCAGCCCACAGCAACAGCGATCCATCATGCCGCCACGCCGGGTGACCCGGCCCCCACGCTTCGGTATGGGGCCCAGTCACCAGACGCTTCCCCGTCGCGGACAGGCAGGTGCACCGGTTCTCACGACCAGGCGGGTCCGCTCACGAGGTGGTGGTAGGCAGCCCGGCGGTGATCCAGGCGCCCATCCCGCCGTCCACGCTCTTCACGTTCTGGTATCCCTGTGCCTTGAGCAGCAGGAGGGCGTAGAGCGAGCGGCGCCCGGCGGCGCAGATCGTCACCACCTCCTGCGTGCGATCAGCCGGGAGTCCCTGGGTCTCGCCCTCGGCGAGCTGCGGGAGGGGCAGCGGGACGCTCCCGTCGATGTGCACCTGCTCCACCTCGCCGGGATTGCGCACGTCGATGACAGGGACGCCGGAGTCCAGCAGGCGCTTCGCCTCGTCGACATCGATGACGTCGGGACCGGCCTGGGCCAGGTCGAATGCAGCTTCCAGCGTGCTGGCGAAGGGATTCGCGGGGACGCTCTGCGCGGTCTCGTCGTCCGGGAAAAGCTCGGGAAGATGGCGTCGGAACGACGAGGAGTACTTGAAGGAGTTGTCCGGGAAGATCACGACGGCCACCACTCCCGGCTCGTCGGGGATGGCCTGCAGCGCGCCGGCGAGGGCGAGGCCGCTGCTCGGCCCGGCGATCAGGCTCTCCTCCACGTTCAGCCGCCGGCACAGCTCGTAGGCCTCGTCGTCGCCGATCTCGATGATGTCGTCGTACTCCTCCGGCCTGAAGAAGTCTGCGAGCGCCAGCGCCCGGCGGCTGCGCACACCGGGGAGGTCATGGCCCTCGGTCGGGTGCACGCCGATCACCTTCACGTCGGGCTTCTTCTCCTTGAGGAAGCGCCCGGTTCCGGTGATCGTCCCGCAGGTGCCCAGCGATGCCACGAAGTGCGTCACCTCACCGCCGGTCTGACGCCAGATCTCCGGGCCAGTCGTGCGGTAGTGGGCCTGTGGATTGGCCGGATTGGAGTACTGGTTCAGCTCGGTCCACCCGGGACGCTGGGCCAGCTCGGCGGCCTTGGCCATCGCGCCCTCCGGCTGACCGGGCATCGGGCACAGGTCGTCGTCCAGCTCGACCAGATCGGTGCCGAACAGCCGCAGGGCCGTGCGCTTCTCCAGCGGGATGGCCTTCGACAGGGTCGCGGAGAATCCGTAGTTGTTGGCATTGGAGACCATCGCCAGGCCGATCCCGGTGTTGCCGGAGGTCGGCCCCACGAGGTTCTCCAGGTGCTCGCCGCGCTCTGTGGCGTCGCGCACGAGGTTCGCGGCCACCCGGTCCTTCACCGACCCGAAGGGGTTGTACCACTCGAGTTTCGCGTACACCTTGGCGTGCTCGAAGCCGCCGATGTGCCGGAGCCGGACGATCGGCGTGGGATTGTCCACCGAGGGGAGCAGATCGAGGATGGAGTCATAGGTTCGCGAGGAATTGTCAGACACGATGTTCCTTCAGATTGATTTCAGACGGGCAGCAGTACTGAGCAGCTCAACAACACCGAAGATCGCTGGCGGACATGAGCCGAGGGTAACTCGTCGATTCGAGCCCGATCCCGTCTGTGAGACGGTTGGGTCTGCTGCTCGGGTCCTGAGTCGACTGATGCTGACACCACGCTCCCAGCTTCGGAAGCACGGATCTCATTGAGGCCGACGCCTTCCTCTTCTCCGCGATGCCTTGTACTTCTCGACCGCCTCACGGCTGGATCGATATCGTCCGTCCGGCCCCTTGATGCTGTCGAGTCGCCCTCGTGCCGAAGCTTGCTTGAGCGCGACGAGACTGAGTTCTGGACCTGCCAGCGCCTCGAGAGGTACGTACTTCACTGGCCCGGCAATATTGGGAATGAGGTAATACAAGCTGTCCAGGACAGCCCGGGCGATGATCTCACCCAAGGCCCCGAACTCCTGGTTGTCGGCTCGGTCCAGCGCCCGAAGGTACTGTCGGCGGTTCTCCTTGAGGATGATCGCGGGCGGCCATCCGAGACGCACGAGCAGCAGGTTCAGCAGGAGCCGTCCTGTCCGCCCATTCCCGTCGATGAACGGATGGATCTCCTCGAACCGGCAATGCAGACGGGCGAGCTCCTCAGGGACATCAGCCACCGGGCACGTCCCTTCCTTCACCCGAGCCCCCAAACCATTGGCGCGGTCGACCCAGGCGGCGATCTCGGACGGCACCAGTGGATGCGAGGGGGGCGCCATACCCCCGGCGAACTCTTGGATGTCATGCGTGCGCCAGCTCCCCGGTAGCTCCTGGGGGCTGGCGTCAGGGTGCGGTGCAACATTCCAGACCTTGTTCATGGCGAGCTGGTGGATGTGCCGAATCTCCGTGATGATGACCAAGCCGTCATGGCTCCACTCGTCTCTGCTCACCGCTCGGTCATAGACCCACTGCGAAGCGTCGGCATAGCCGCTGACCTCCATGTAGTCCTTCAGCTCCTTCGCCCCGACAGCCCGTCCTGTCTCAAGCAGCTGCTCCACCTCGTGCAGGACCAGAGTGTTTCCCTCAATGGCCGTGGAGTTGTGAGCCTCGCGATGCCACAGCCCAGTCCACAGACCCTTCGCCTCGTAGGGCTTGGGCAGGCCGCCGCAGTTGGCGAGTTCCTCAATGGCGGTGGCGAACCACAGGTAGATGGTCTCCCGGTCCTTGCGGCCCCGGGGATCCCGGCTTCCTGACGTTGTCATCACTGCTCCTTGCGAGGGAATCGATGACAACTTATCAGTTTGTCATCGGTCTCTCCCGTGAAAAGAACAATGACAAACCGGCACTTGCCACCCCACATGGCAGACGGGCTGGCGCCTCTCACCGACCCCAATCCGAGAGCGCGCAGTTCCGCAAGGCCTTCAGGACAAGGCACCGCCCTCAGGACGACAGTGTGTCGAAGTGCGTCCCCCTGTGATGTGCCGTGGCCCTTCCGTGCCACTCTGTGACGGCCTCCGTCACCAGTCACCTTCTCGAAGCCGCAAGGCTCGCGGCGCGCTCGAGTCCACCGTGCTCCAGGCCGGCCAGCTGCGACTCGCCGGCCCACAGTTGCCGGCCACGTCGGGCGACGGCGATGCGCAGATGCCCTGCGAGGTGCTCGATGTCACCCGGGACCGCGCGGCGCTGCCCGACGAGCGGCACCGGAAGGATCAGCGCGGTGGCGAGCGGGGCGTCTGCGTGCACAGAGATCGTCCACTCGTGCGAGCGGCCCTCCAGGTGCCAGTGCCCGTCGCTGACCTGGGCCCGGACCGGCGAGATGACGGGATTTCCCAGACGGACGAGCCGGCCGTCGGGCAGCCGCACGACCAGCGCGGTGACCTCGGTGCGCAGCGGACCGGCGACGACCTGACCACCGGCGAAGGCCACGCATGCACCGGGCTCGGGGAAACCTTGGGCCTGTCCCCACCACCACGAGTCGGGGAAGCCGGCCCTGCCCCAGTTCTTCTCGCCGTAGACCTGGGCGTCCACGATGTACCGGCGGCCTCCGCCGGTCACGACGGCGCCGCTGGCGCGTGCCCCGAGCAGCCAAGGGTACCAGTACTGGTTCAGCCCCGGCACCGACTGGAACCAGCTCGATCCGCCGAACGGACGTCCGGCCGGCCACCGGGAGAGGGCACTCAGCCGGACGTCGAGACGGGCATCGGCACCAAGGTCGACCACGACCCGCCCGTCCGTGCCGAAGAAGCTCGCGCCCGGGCCTTTCGCCCGGGCACCGACCCCACCGACCCGGGCCTCGGCCTCGG
>JBAQVA010000060.1:0-7119 GCA_049297835.1 Propionibacterium sp. | reverse complement strand
CGCCCCAGCCGCACCCGAGCGCGGTCGCGACGGCGCCCAGCTCAGCGATGCCGAAGGACGTGGTGCCTGCCATCCGGGATCGCAGCACCCGCTCCGAGAGCCCGGTCTCAGTCGCCAGCCACGCGATGGAACGATGGCGCTCCAGCAGGGCCGCACCGACCGTCATCCGCAACCGGACATTGACGCGGTCGTCAGCTGCCCGCCGCTCATCAGCCCGCTGGCAGGCAGGGCACAACAATGTGCCATGGTCCCGGTCGTCAGGCAGGTCGAACAGGTATTGGCTGCCGCAGCGGCTGCACCGCTCCAGGCTGGTTGTGGTGGTCATGAGAGGCTCGCTTTCAGTCGGTCATATTCCGACCCACAGCGTTAGCCTTGTCATTGGGGGAGTTGAGGTCCGGCACATCGTTGAGCCGTCCCCAGTTCGCGACTACCTGGACTGAGCGAAGGGCGGCTGTGCCGGGCGGGCAGCCCCGCCCGGCGTGGGCCGGGGTCAGAAGCCCAGTGAGGTGATGATGGAGCGCAGCGTTGCCGCCGAGGTGTCCAGCGCCCCTCGCTCGGCCCGCGACATCGGCACCCTCACGGCGCGGATGACGCCCTGGTTGTTGAGCAGGGTCGGCACCGACAGCGCGATGCCGGAGATGCCGTAGTAGTCGTCCAGGATACTGGAGACCGGCACCAGGGTGCGGGTGCCCGAGAGCAGGCGCTCGATGAGATTGGCCCCGGACAGTCCGATCGCGTAGTTGGTCGAGCCCTTGCCCGCGATGACGTGGTAGGCGGCCTCGGTGACGTCCTCGGCGATCTGGGTCGTCACGTCGTCGGTGAACGGCCGGTTGCCCTGGTCGTCGACCCACTCCTTGATGGGCACCAGCCCGATGGTGGCGGTGGACCACAGGGCGAACTCGGAGTCGCCGTGCTCACCGGCCATCTCCGCATGGACATTGTTCTCCCGGACGTTGGCCCGCTGGGCGATGATGTGCCGCAGCCGCGCGGTGTCCAGGGTGGTGCCGGTGGAGAAGATGCGGCTGGGCGGCAGCCCGCTGATCTTCTGACCGACCACGGTGAGGACATCGCACGGATTGGTGACGATGACGATGATCGCGTTGGGTGCCACATCGAGCACCTTGGGGAGGATGTCCCCGATGATCTTCGTGTTGACGTCGGCCAGGTCGAGGCGGGTCTGGCCGGGCTTCTGGGGGGCCCCGGAGGTGATCACCACGATGTCGCTGTCGCGCAGCACCTCGGGATCGGCCCCGCCGGTCACATCGGGCCCCGCGTAGACGGTGCCGTGGGCGAGGTCCGCGACCTGGGCATTGACCCGCTTCTCGTCGATGTCGTAGACGGCGATGCGCGGGACGAACCCGCGGATGATCGTGGCATAGGCCATCGCCGAGCCGACCTGCCCGGCGCCGACGATTCCGACCTTCGGCAGATCGCTCACGAAGTGGGTGGTGGTCATGGGAGCTCCTTCTCGAAGGGGACCGGACCGACCGGCAGTGGGCCCGAGCTGAGATTTCGGCCGTGCCCGGCGGAACGCCTCGGAGCACATGTGGACCGGGATGCGCACACGGCGGGTGCCTCACGCGATGCGGCGTACACCGCCCCGCGCGGACATCACCGTGCCTGCAATCCGTTCCTCAGTCTAGAAGACCGGTGTCCCCTTCGAGCCTGACAGCGACCTGCTTGATCTTCTCCGCATGTGCGCGAGCATGATGCGCGCAGAACAACAACTCGCCACCATTGGCCAGGAGCACCTTCAGGTGTGCTCGTGCGCCACATCGATCGCAGCGGTCGGCTGCGGTCAACTGGGTGCCTTCGAATGCCGTTGTACTCACGTGCCCAGCCTACGCGGGCGGGGCAATCGCAGAAGGCGGCTCACCGTGTGGATGCCCCGCGGGCCGACGGCCGGGAGCTGTCGTTGCTCCCCGCTAGGCTCTCAGCGTGTCCACGAACGAGATTTCCGAGCACCGGCCCGCCGTCGCGGCAGCCTACGGGGCCAAGAACCTGCTGGTCCTCGAGGGCCTGGAGGCGGTCCGCAAACGCCCCGCGATGTACATCGGCACGACGGACACCCGCGGACTCATGCACTGCATGTGGGAGATCATCGACAACGCCGTGGACGAGGCGCTCGCCGGCTTCGGGGAGCACATCGACGTGCGCCTCGAGGCGGACGGCTCGGTCAGCGTCGCCGACGTGGCCCGTGGCATCCCGGTCGACACCGAGCCGAGGACCGGGCTCACCGGCGTCGAGGTGGTCTTCACGAAGCTGCATGCCGGCGGCAAGTTCGGTGCCGGCAGCTACGCCGCCACCGGCGGACTGCACGGGGTGGGCGCCTCGGTCGTCAACGCGCTGAGTGCGCGCCTGGACGTCGAGGTGGACCGCGGTGCGAAGACCTGGGCGATGAGTTTCCGGCGGGGTCACCCCGGGGTCTTCGCGGGGGAGGGCCCCGACGCGCCGTTCACTCCCGGTGGAGGACTGCGGGTGGTCGGGAAGGTGGCCAAGGGGGTCACCGGCACCCGGATCCGCTACTGGCCCGACCGCCAGATCTTCCTCAGGGACGCACGGCTCTCCCTGGACCAGCTGCTGGGCCGCGCCCGCCAGACCAGCTTCCTCGTCCCGGGCCTGGCCATCCAGGTCACCGACGCCAGGGAGGAGCCGGCCCGGACCACCACCTTCCGCCACGAGGGCGGCATCGGCGAGTTCGTCGACTTCCTCAGCGAGGGCACCCCGCTCACCGAGATCCTGCGGCTGCAGGGCACAGACAGCTTCACCGAGACCGTGCCGATGCCCGATGCCCATGGTGCGATGGTGCCCGCCGACGTCGAGCGGCGTCTCGACGTCGACATCGCGCTGCGCTGGTCCACCGGCTACGACACGGTCGAGCGCTCCTTCGTCAACATCATCGCCACTCCCAAGGGCGGCACCCACGTGCAGGGCTTCGAACGCGGTCTGGTGCGTGCCTTCAGCGCCGGTCTGGAGGGCACCCGCCTGCTGAAGAGCAGCGAGGAGGTGGCCAAGGAGGACATCCTCGAGGGCCTCACCGCGGTCGTCACGGTGCGTCTGCCCGAACCCCAGTTCGAGGGCCAGACCAAGGAGGTGCTCGGTACGCCCCCGGTCGCGCGGCTGGTGGCGCGCATCGTCGAGGCGCGGCTCGGCGAATACCTCACCTCCACCAGGGCCGCCACCCGCCAGGAGGCGCGCACCCTCATGGAGAAGGTCGTCGCGGCCTCCCGCAGCAGGGTCGCCGCCCGGGCGCACCGGGAGAACCAGCGGCGCAAGAACGCCCTGGAGTCCTCCAGCCTGCCGCCCAAGCTGAAGGACTGCCGCAGCGCCGACGGCGAGCGCAGCGAGCTGTTCATCGTCGAGGGCGATTCCGCGCTCGGCACCGCATCCAAGGCGCGCGACTCGGAGTTCCAGGCGCTGCTGCCCATCCGCGGGAAGATCCTCAACGTCCAGAAGGCCTCCGTCGGGGACATGCTCAAGAACGCCGAGTGCGCCGCGATCATCCAGGTGGTGGGTGCCGGCTCGGGCAAGACCTTCGACCTCGACCAGGCGCGCTACGGCAAGATCATCTTCATGGCGGACGCCGACTCCGACGGTGCGCACATCCGCTGCCTGCTCGCCACCCTGTTCTTCCGCTACATGCGCCCGATGGTCGCGGCAGGGCGGGTCTTCAGCGCCGTCCCGCCGCTGCACCGCTTCGAGCTGACCAATCCCAAGCGCGGCATGGAGAAGTACATCTACACCTACTCCGACCCCGAGTACCAGCGCACCGCGACGCAGCTCACCTCGAAGGGCGTGCACTTCAAGGAGCCGCAGCGCTACAAGGGGCTCGGCGAGATGGACGCGGACCAGCTGGCCGACACCACGATGAACCCCAGGCACCGGCTGCTCAGACGCCTCACCCTCGACGACGCGCAGACCGCGGCGCAGACCTTCGAGCTGCTCATGGGCAGCGAGGTGGCGCCGCGCAAGGAGTTCATCGTCCAGGGCGCCTATCAGCTCGACGGGGACCGCATCGACATGTGAGGCCGTCCGCTCCCCGGGCCGGTCGGCGCGACGTCGCCCGGTGTTCACCTCGCAGGCCTAGCGTGTCGGCGTGAACTCTGTGAGCGGGGACGCTGCGTCCCCCACCGCCCTCGGCGTGTCCCGGCCCGCGACGAGGGGGAAGGTCCTCGCCTGGGCGCTGTGGGACTGGGGCACCCAGCCCTGGAACAGCGTCGTCACCACCTTCGTGTTCAGCGTCTATTTGGTGGGCAGCCGCTTCGGCACCGCCAACCACACCGCACTGGTGCAGTCGGTCTGCCTCACCGTGGCGAGCGTCGTGGTCGCGCTCACCGCGCCGCTGTCCGGCCAGGGCTCGGACCGCAGCGGGCACACCATGCGGACCCTGCGGTGGTTCACCTGGGGTCTCGCGGCGGTCACCGCGAGCCTGGTCATCGTGCATCCGTCGCCTGCCTGGCTGTGGCCGGGTTTCGTGCTGGTCGGCGTGGGCACGATCCTCTCCGAGATCGCCTCGGCCAGCTACAACGGGGCGATCGACCGGGTGGCGGGGCCGCGCAATGTCGGGCGGATCTCCGGTTTCGGCTGGGGAATGGGCTATCTGGGCGGGATCGTCGCGCTGCTGTCGATCTACTTCGGGTTCATCGCACCGAAGTCCGGGCTGTTCGGGGTCAGCAGCGAGAACGGCATGGACATCCGCGTCTCGATGCTCTTCTGCGCTGTCTGGATGCTCGTCTTCACGGTGCCGATCTTCCGCGCCCTGCACGACCGGCCGACGCCGGTGCCGGTACCGCGGCTGGGAGTCATCGGCTCCTACCGGCGGCTCGGCTCCACCGTCGCCGGGCTGTGGCGCACCCAGCGCACCGTCGTGTGGTTCCTGCTGGCATCCGCGCTGTTCCGCGACGGGCTCAACGGGATCTTCATCTACGGCGGGTCGATGGCGCAGAACACCTTCGGCTTCGGCGGCGCCGAGGTGCTGGTCTTCGGCGCCGCGGCCAACATCGTGGCCGGTGTCGCAACCATCGCCGCAGGCCGTCTCGACGACCGGCTCGGGCCCAAGCCGGTCATCCTCGTCTCGCTCAGCTGCCTGGTGGTGCTGGCGATGGCGGTCTTCTTCCTGCACGACCGGGGCAAGACGATGTTCTGGATCCTCGGCCTGGTGCTGTGCCTGTTCGTCGGCCCCGCCCAGGCGGCCTCGCGCAGTTACCTGGCCCGGCTCGTCCCGGCAGGCATGAGCGGGGAGATCTTCGGCCTGTACGCCACCACCGGGCGGGTCGCCTCGCCGCTGTCACCGGCGCTCTTCGGCCTGTTCGTGACCCTCGGGATGGTGTTCACGGGACAGTCCAATGCCCAGTACTTCGGCATCATCGGGGTCGCCATCGTGCTGCTGGCCGGGCTGTGTGCGCTGATCCCGGTGGGTCGCGGCGAGTTGCGGCCGGTTGCCCCGGAGTGAGCGCCGCCACGGCTCAGCTGATCTGGGTGAGTCGGCCGGTGCCCACGTCGTAGAGGAAGCCACCGACAGCCGCGTGTGGGCCGACCAGCGGATGGGCCCGCAGGTGCGCGACGTCCTCGCGGACGTGCGACGGCTGGTCGGGATCGGCGCCGAAGGTGCACCACGAGGCGTCGTCGCCGGTGGCGGCCGCGATCTTCGCGACGATCGCACGGTCGTTGCCGCCGGCCATCGCGCACTGGGTGTGCTCCACGACGCAGATCCGGTCGACGCCGAGCAGCTCGACGGCCAGGATGCAGCCGTTCAGCGAGCCCTCGTCCAGATGGCCGCCGGGGTTGCGCAGCACCTTCGCGTCACCGGTGTGCAGGCCGAACATGGCGAGCGGCTCCAGCCGGGCGTCCATACAGGTGAGGATCGCAATCCCCTTCGCGGCCAGACCGCTGGCGCCGGCCAGCGGGAAGTCCGTGACGTAGTTCTCGTTGGCGGCCAGCAGATCATCGAAGTCAGACACGACGAACACACTAATTGTCGGGACGCCGCCGATCCGTGCCTGCCCGCGATGATCGCTGACGGCTCAACCCGCCCCAGGCTGCGGGGCCCGGCTCCCCGCTGGCGGCCGGGGTTCAGCCCTGGCGTCCGCGCCCGAGCTTGAGCACCTCGTACATCAGCTCGTGCAGGGGAGTGGGCACTGCGGCCTCGCGCCCGTAGCGCACCACGGCACCGAGCTGGGGATCCAGCTCGCTGGGGCGCCCGGCCATCAGATCGCGTTGCAGGGAGGTCGTGGAGGACGGCGGCTGCGTGTCGACGAAGGCCATCGTCTGCTCCACCACGTCCGCCGGCATCGAGACCCCGCGGGCCACCGCCGTGTCGCGGATCTCGGTGATCGCCGCGGCCAGCAGCCGGCGGAGCCCCGGGCGGCTCAGCAACTCGCCCATGGCCAGTCCGGACAGCGCACCGAGACCCCCGGCCGGGACGATGATCATCGACTTCTCCCACAGCAGCTCCCAGATGTCGCTGGGAGCGGGGGAGGGCACCGAGGCCGACCGGAGGGCCGCGCGCAGTGCCTCGACCCGCTGGCTGGGCTGGTTGCCCCACTCGCCGATCTCCAGGGAGCCCGGGCCGCCGCGGTGCAGGACGACACCCGGTTCCTCGGTCTGCGCGAAGACCTTCACGACACCCGGGAGGGTGTGCTCGCGCCCGACGATGCTGGCCGTGAGTCTGGGGCCGTCCACCCCGTTCTGCGTGGTCACGACGGCGGATCCGGGGCCGATGAGCGCGCCGGCCGGTTCCAGCGCATCGATCACCTGGGTGGCCTTGACGCAGCACAGCACGATGTCCACCGGGCCGATGTCGGAGGGGTCGTCGGTGGCGTGCACGCCCACGGTGCGCCGCCGGTCACCGCTGACCACGGTCAGGCCCCGGGAGCGCAGCACGTCGAGGGTGCGTCCGCGGGCCACGAAATGGGTCTCCTGGCCGGACTCGACCAGCTTGGCGCCGAAGAAGCCGCCGATGGCCCCGGCGCCGATGACTGCGATTCTCATGTCCTCAGCTTCCCACGGGCGCGGCCGGGCGAGGCGGTCGCGGCGGGGCGGGCCCCAGCGGGGAGCCTCAGTGGGGCATGACGCGCGAACTGATCGCGGCCACCGACTGGGTCAGCGGGGTGCCGGAGC
>JBAQVA010000059.1:0-3000 GCA_049297835.1 Propionibacterium sp. | reverse complement strand
ACATTCCTCTCGACATCGTGCGCAGGCTGGGTGAGAGTGTCGTCGCGGCGGTCGGTGAGAAACGCTCGACCTGGCGGCGCTGGAATCTCACTGCGGAGGCGGCCCGCCAGACCATGGACTACCGGTTCGCCTCCACCCAGGACCGCGAGGCCGTCGTCGGTCTGGTGGTGGACGCGGCCGAGGCAGTATCGCTTCGGTTGACGCCGTTCGAGCTGGCCTCCAGCCCTGCCGTCTTTCGTCGTCCTGATGCGTCGTCGGTGTTCCGGCCGAAGAACTCCACCGTCTACTCTTCCCACCAGCTCCTCGACGCCGAAGACCGGCTTCTGGAACGCAGCCGTGATGCCACCGGCCCCACGGTGAGCCTGGAGACGATGGAACGCATCGCGCGACGCCCAGACGCGGAGGGCCGGGTCCTGGGTGAGGACCAGGCCGAAGCGCTGGCGCGGATCGCGGTGTCTGGCCGCGTTCTCGATTTGCTGGTCGGACCAGCGGGTGCGGGGAAGACCACCGCGATGAATGCCCTGCGCCGCGCCTGGGAGACCGAGCACGGTAAAGGCTCCGTGGTGGGGTTGGCGCCGTCGGCGGGTGCTGCCCAGGTGCTGGCGGAGGATCTCGGGATCGCCACGGAGAACACGGCAAAATGGTGGCAGACGCACCAAACCACCGGAGCCACTTTCCAACCCGGTCAACTCGTCATGGTGGACGAAGCCTCGCTGGCCGGGACGCTCTCCCTTGACCGGATCACCGGCTTGGCCGCTGAAGCGGGTGCGAAGGTGCTGCTGGTCGGGGACTATGCGCAGCTCCAGTCCGTCGACGCGGGCGGCGCCTTCGGACTGCTCGTCCATGATCGGGGGGATGCTCCTGAGCTGGTGGATGTCCACCGTTTCACCCACGCGTGGGAGAAGACGGCCTCCTTGGACCTGCGCCACGGCCGCACCGACGTCATCGATACCTACGACGTCCACGGCCGTATCCGCGACGGGGAGACCGAGAAGATGATCGACGACGCCTACACCGCCTGGCGTGCCGACTTGCTGGCGGGCAAGGCGACCGTACTGGTGTCGGATTCCAACGAGTCCGTCACGGCGTTGAATAACCGTGCTCGCACCGATCTCATCCTCGACGGCACTGTTCACGGACCCCGGGAAGTCGACCTGCACGACGGCACCCGCGCGGCTACCGGCGACGTGGTCATCACGCGCCGCAATGACCGGCGACTTCGGGCCGGGCGAGGCTGGGTTCGCAACGGTGACCGCTGGACGGTCATAGACGCCCGCGACGACGGGTCCCTCACCATCCAGCGGGCGGGAACCAAGCGGGGCGCAACCGTGATCGTTCCAGCCGCCTATGCCGCTGAGCACGTGGAACTCGGGTACGCAGTCACCTCTTACCGCGCCCAGGGCATCACTACTGACACGGCTCACGTCCTCGTCGATTCCGCCATGACCCGGGAGAACCTGTATGTGGCCATGACCCGCGGACGTGACGCGAACATCGCCTACGTCGCGGTCGATCAGCCCGATGCTGCTCACGATGTTCCCCATCCCGGCGACAACCAGGCCGCCACCGGCCGCAGCGTCCTCTACGGAGTCCTTCAACATGCGGGGGCTGAACTGTCGGCCCACGAGACGACCATCGCCGAGCAGGAGACCTGGGGATCGATCGTCCAACTCGCCGCCGAATACGAGACCATCGCCGCAGCCGCCCAACACGACCGGTGGACCACCCTCATCCAGCACTCCGGACTCACCGAAGCCCAGGCTGCCGAGGTGCTCGCGTCCGACGCCTTCGGGCCGCTCACCGCCGAACTGCGCCGGGCAGAAGCCAACCACCACGACGTCGATGCCCTCCTGCCGAGGCTGGTCGGTGCCCGCAGGCTCGACGACGCCGACGATGTCGCGGCCGTCCTCCACCACCGCGTCGCCACGGCAACCACGCGCCCTGCCGGATCGGGACGCAATCGGAAGGCACCGCGGCTGATCGCAGGACTCATCCCGGAAGCCGCCGGAACCATGACCGCCGACATGCGGCAGGCGCTCGACGAACGCCGCGACCTCATCGAAGCCCGTGCCGACGCCGTGCTCGACAGGGCCCTCGATAACAAGGAGCCGTGGACCGCGGAGCTGGGAAAGCAACCTACCGACGCAGGGAAACTGGCCACATGGCGACGGTCCGCCCTGGTCGTCGCTGCGTACCGCGACCGCTACCAAATCAACGCAGACACTGCGCTCGGCTCCCCTGTCGAGAGCGTCGCCCAAAAGATCGACGCTGCCCGGACCCGCGCGGCACTCGACGCCGCTCGCGCACTCACAGTGCCCATGGCGCAGGTCGACGAGACTCGTCGGACGGCGCCTTCTACGGGTAGGAGCCTCTGAAAGGTGATCGCAGCCCTATCGCTGAGGACGTCCACCGCGTAAAGTTGGGCTTGACGGATTTCTCCTTCACTTCGGGCCGTACACGGCAGGCTCCCGGGCCACCCTCCACTCACCGTCGCAGACGACGTACGTGCGTGAGAGGAGACCACGATGTTCCGTCTACTTTGGATCGCCAGCATCCACATCCGGGCCTTCATGCGCCGCTACATGCCAAGCAACATCATCCTCGACCTTGTGAGGACCCGCCGTGGTCTGAAGTGGGGGCCGGTCGCAATGCTGCTGGCCGCTCCCTACGGTGCCATCGCCTACTGGCTCGCAGCCTGGATCGAGGCTGGCGGGCCCGAATGGCTCTACCTCCTTGTCCTCGTGTGCCTGTGGAGCGCGCTCAAGATGATCTGGATCGGGCCCCTCAGCCTCGTCGCGCTACTGGCTGTCCGTATCGAGGAAGCGCGGAACCGGCATCTCGGCGGCAGCACGGCGATCTAGGTGTACTTCCCGGGGAGGTTGTGAACGGGTGAGGTAGCGAAGACCTCCGGGCAGGATGTGGGTTACCACACTCACTCTCCTGACCACGGAGGTCTTCGTGACTCACGCTAACGCACCCTTGACACCGGAAGGGCGTCGT
>JBAQVA010000058.1:0-5429 GCA_049297835.1 Propionibacterium sp. | reverse complement strand
GCCTCGCGCTGCGCGCTCAGCCGCGCCGAACCGTCCACGGCGAGTCCACAGGTGAGGATGAAGGCGGGCAGGCAGGCGGCAACGAGCACGCTGACGCTCGCTCCACGCTGGTCCTCGAGCTCTCGCGACGCAGAGATCACCGCTGGTCTCCTGACGTGTGGCTGGGTGTCGTCCCAGTGTGACACGGCTGGCGCCCCGCCCGCCGTTGTCCACAGAGGTCCATGCCATCGCCGGTGGCGGTCCGCCCGGAGCTGCGGTGTCCTAGGCTGAGTGCTGACGGCCCTGCTGACGGCGGGTCGGCTCCTCCACTACGAAAGGCACTCACTTCATGGTCAAGAAGGTCGCTCTGCTGACCGCCGGTGGCTTTGCGCCATGCCTGTCCTCGGCCGTCGCCGGGCTCGTCAAGCGTTACACCGAGGTCTCCCCCGAAACCACGATCATTGCGTACCGGTACGGGTACGAGGGGCTGCTCAAGGGGGACTCCTTCGAGTTCTCCCAGGCCGTGCGGGATCACTACGACCGGCTCTTCGCCTTCGGTGGCTCCCCGATCGGAAACTCGCGGGTGAAGCTCACCAATGTCGCCGACCTGGTGAAGCGCGGGCTGGTGCCCGAGGGTACCGACCCGCTCAAGGTCGCTGCCGACCAGCTGGTCGCCGACGGCGTGGACGTGCTGCACACCATCGGCGGGGACGACACGAACACCACTGCCGCGGATCTGGCCGCCTACCTCGCCGGCAATGACTACCCGCTCACCGTGGTGGGGCTGCCCAAGACGATCGACAACGACATCGTGCCGATCCGCCAGTCGCTCGGCGCCTGGAGCGCCGCCGACGAGGGCGCCCGCTTCGCCGCCAATGTCATCGCCGAGCACAATTCGGCACCGCGCGAGCTCATCATCCACGAGGTCATGGGCCGCAACTGCGGCTACCTCGCCGCCGAGACGGCCCGGCGTTACCGCGCCTGGCTCGACGAGCAGGAATGGCTGCCCGAGGCCGGGCTCGACCGGCGCGCCTGGGACATCCACGCGTTGTACCTGCCCGAGGCCAAGGTCGACCTCGACGGTGAGGCGGCCCGTCTCCGCACCGTGATGAACGAGGTGGGCAACGTGAACCTGTTCATCTCCGAGGGCGCCGGCGTCCCCGACATCATCGCCAAGCTGGAGGCCGATGGCCTCGAGGTGCCCAAGGACGCCTTCGGCCATGTCCAGCTCAACCAGATCAATCCCGGTGAGTGGTTCGCCAAGCAGTTCGCCGCGAAGATCGACGCCGGCAAGACGATGGTGCAGAAGTCCGGCTACTTCGCCCGTTCGGCGAAGTCGAACCAGGAGGATCTCGACCTCATCGAGCAGACCTGCGTGCTGGCTGTCGACGCCGCCCTGAACGCCACCTCCGGTGTCGTCGGCCAGGACGAGGATGCCGGCGACAAGCTGTCGGTCATCGATTTCGCGCGGATCGCCGGGCACAAGCCCTTCGACATCACGCTGCCCTGGTTCACCACGCTGCTGTCCGAGATCGGTCAGCCTGCGCCGGTCGCTGCCTGAGCAAACACGACTGCCGTTCCCACCCGGGTTCCCCTCCTCACGGAGCGGGAGCCCGGGTGGTTGCGTTTCGGCCTGTTGCCCTGACCTGCTCTGCTCGCAGCGCAGTCCCCGGCCGCCACGGGGAGCCCTCGCCGCGAGGGCCGTCGGGGAGTGGACCCGCGGCGGGCCGCGGGCACTGTTGGGGATCTCCCTTTCGCCCTAGGGTTCAGGTATGAATGCTTACGACGAGTCGGTCGCCCGCGTCCGGATCAGCCCGACGGTCAGGATTCCGCAGGTCGGTTTCGGAACCTTCCAGATCCCGCCGGAGGACACCCAACGCGCAGTCGAGGCCGCCCTCCAGCTCGGTTACCGTCACATCGACACCGCCGCCGGCTACAACAACGAGGCCGGCGTCGGGGCCGCCGTCCGTGCAAGCGGACTGCCCCGCGACGAGATCTTCGTCACCACCAAGCTCCGCAACGTCGACCAGGGCGCCGATTCGGCGAGAAGGGCCTTCGAGGCCTCGCTCACGGCGCTCGGCATCGATGTGGTGGACCTCTACCTGATTCACTGGCCGGCGCCCTCCAAGGGCCTGTACGTCGAGACCTGGCAGACCCTCGTGAAGCTTCACGAAGCGGGCGCCGTCCGGGCGGTAGGGGTCTCCAACTTCGAGGCGGAGCATCTGGAGCGCATCATCCGCGAGACCGGCACAACACCGGCGGTCGACCAGCTCGAGGTGCATCCGACCTTCTCCCAGCCCGACGTCCTCCGGACATGCGCCGAGCGTGGCATCACCGTGGAGGCCTACTCCCCGCTCGGTCAGGGCGCGGATCTGAGGGATCCGGTCGTGGTCGCCATCGCGGACCGGATCGGCGCGACGGCTGCCCAGGTGGTGCTCGCCTGGCACATCGGACGGGGGCGCGTCGTCATTCCGAAGTCGGTGCACGAGAAGCGGATGGAGGAGAACCTGGCCGCCGGTGCGGTGACGCTGAGTGACGAGGATCTCGACTCGATCGACGCCCTGCACCGTGCCGACGGACGCATCGGCGGGGACCCGAAGACCTTTGCCTTCCCGCAGACACCGGAGGACGAGGTCGCGCGCTCCGGCAAGTGAGCGGCCGGTCACCGGGTCAGCGGCCTCGGGCTCGGTCTCAGACCGATCTGCGGCCCGGCTGCTGGGTCGGCGCCTGACCGGCTTCCGGCCGGTGCCAGATCACCCGGGACCGCATGGAGTGCGTCACGAGCGCGAGGAAGGCGACGAACAGGCCGTAGACAACTGCTGCCGGCCACGGGCCACCGAGCGCCAGAATGAGGACCATCGCCGCTGAGACCCAGCACAGGACCTGGAGCGTTCGGAAGACGCCCCGCCCCACCGGCTTGAGGGGGCGGGGCGGCGTCTGTGGCTTGACACGCCATTGCCGTGCCGGCCGGGCCGTCGGCACCTGCCCGACCATCCTGTTCGCAGGCCCGGAGGCACCCCGACCGGTGGACGGACGGGCAGCACATGTGTGGTGTGCCTGGGTCGTGTATGAGAGCCCCGGTGCCAGGTGGATCGTTTCGCGACCTCGCGAATTGACTGTCAGCGGACCTGCTTTCGCCGAGACTGACGGGCCCGACTTGGAGAGGTTGATCCACAGTCCCTTGCCGAGCCGGATCCGGCTCCTGTACCTGAAACCCATGAGGCCACGCTAGACGCGCCCGGTGACATTTTCCGGAGCGGGAGGCGGTCACGTGACCTGCCCGTGTGATCCCGGACGATCTGGCGATCACCCGGTGCCGCTGTGGCGAGCTGTCACCGCAGCGCACGGCGGGACAGCAGGTGACTCCTGCGGATGACCATGTGAGTCCCGGGAATTCCCAGTTGGGTACCCGCCAGGACTGTTCTACCTTGTGAGAGCCATATTGCTGTGGCTCCCCGGACTGGACTCGAACCAGTGCGGGGGCGAGGGTGCTCCGACACCCCCTCGACCCCCTGCCCGACTACCCCTAATGCTGTTCTGGCAAGCATGAACGCTCCCTCCGGCGGTGCTTCTGTTACCCTGACCATACAGGACAGAACGGGACGGAATAGGACTCAGATCCCGCACAAATCCAGCACAACTTTCAGGAGGCCGTCATGGCGACACGGAAGCCCCGCAGGCACTCGACGTTGGGCACCGTCTCCACCCGAGGCCGATCCTTCGCCGCCTACTACGAACACAACGGGTTGACTCACCGGCCGGGCAGGACCTTCAGCACGTTCGCCCTGGCCGACGGCTGGCTGAGGGACGAGCAACGGCTCATCGATCGAGGCGAGTGGACACCACCGGCTCAGCGTCGCGCCCAGGCCGAGGCCGAACAGAAGCGCGACACGCTGACACTCGGGGACTACGCCGAGAAGTGGGTGGCCAGCAGGCAGGTGCGAGGCCGTGCCATCAAGCCACGGACCGCCGAGCACTACCGAGCCCTACTGTCGTCGCCGACGTGGATCGGCCCGCTCGCCGACCTGCCGATCGTCGACCTCGACCGAGCGACCGTCACCGCCTGGTATCGCAAGCTGCCCGCCGACAGGGCGACCATGCGCCAACACGCCTATGCCCTGCTCCGCTCGATCCTGGCCACTGCCGTGGACGACGGGCTCGTGGCCGCGAACCCGGTCAACATCCACGGCGCCACCAGCCATGCCCGCCCACGGGAGGTCGAGCTCCTCTCGGCCGAGCAGGTGGCCGAGCTCGCCGATGCCATGCCGGCCGGGCACCGCATGGTGGTGCTGCTCTCGGCGTGGTGTGGCCTGCGCTTCGGTGAGCTGTGCGCCCTGCGCCGCTCCGACCTCGACGTGAGCGCCACGGCGGCAACGATCCATGTCCGCCGGGCCGTGGTCACCGTCGACCACAAGCGCATCGAGACGACACCCAAGTCCGATGCCGGTGTGCGGGATCTCGTCGTGCCGCCCCACCTGCTGGGCGACCTCAAGGCACACCTCAAGACCCATGCCCAGTGGGGCCGCGACGGTCTGCTGTTCCCGCCGACCAGCGCCGGGCAGGACTTCCTCACGTCGGGCGCGTTCTACGGACACCTCGCCAAGGTCGCCAAGGACGGCCGCGTCGTCGAGCAGGCCCGCGGCTACTACGCCGCCCGCCATGCCATCGGCCGCGACGACCTGAACTTCCACCGCCTGCGCCACTTCGCCGCCACCAGCCTCGCCGTGGCCGGCGCCACGGACAAGGAGCTCCTCACTGCGCTCGGTCATTCCAGCCTGGCCATCGCCGCCCGCTACCAACATGCCGCCCACAGCCGCATGGAGTCGTTGGCTGCCCGGCTGTCGGTCCTGGCCGAGTCGGGCGGGGCGACGTCCTGATGGCCCCTCGCAGGCATCACCACCGAGACGACCCTGTTGCCCACACTCCCCCGTCAATGTATCTTGATAGTGAGCCTGTGGTGCTCGCCTCGGCACGCAAACACGGGGTGGCGGACGAGGACATCCTCCACGCCTGGCACGCCGCCACATGGGCCACCGGCCAGCAGGACGACGGCCTGGTCATGCTCGTCGGACCAGACCGCACCGGCCGCCTGCTGGAACTCGGGGCCGTCGAGGCCCGCGACCTGCCGGGGGTGCCACTGCTCGTGCACGCCATGCCTGCCCGCGACAAGTACCTGAAGAATCGAGATGACCACCGATGCCGAAGATGAGCCTCCAGTACATCCTCGACCACGCCGACGAGATCGCCGACCGGTTCGACAGTGTCGAGGCCGACGACCTGCATCCTGCCGCGCCGCTCCGCGCCCTGGCATCCGCAGCACAACGCCGGGCCGACGCCGAGTCCGACATGGCCGCCCAGGTGCGCGAATGCCGAGCCGCGGGATGGCCGTGGGCGGACATCGGCCGGGCGCTCGGAGTCACCGCCCAGGCCGCCCAGCAGCGCTACGGGAA
>JBAQVA010000057.1:0-4041 GCA_049297835.1 Propionibacterium sp. | reverse complement strand
GTGGGAGCACCGCGCCGCGGGGCAGCGACTCCGCGAGCAGGGCCGGGCGAAGGTCGATGAGGAG
This sequence comes from Propionibacterium sp., assembly GCA_049297835.1. Lineage (GTDB taxonomy): Bacteria > Actinomycetota > Actinomycetes > Propionibacteriales > Propionibacteriaceae > Propionibacterium. The sequence goes on along the minus strand of JBAQVA010000057.1, from coordinate 3,977 downwards.
ATGCTGTTCCGGATGGTCGAGCAGATGCGCACCCTCACCAACACCGCCGCCTCCACCACGCGCAAGGCCCGCCGAGACGCTGAACGCCGCAGCCGGACCGGCGGTGCCCCGCCAGCCGAGCCTGCCGCCGCACCTCCGCCCGACGACATTCCGCCTGACGGCGCCAGCAGGGGCCGCGCCGCGGATGCGGGGCCGGCGGCGCCGTTCGAGGTCATCGAGCAGTGGTGAACGGGGGCGGCTCCTGGGTCGGCGAGGAACACGAGGGCGATGCCCTGGATCATCTGCATGTCAGCGCTCAGGCCGTGGCACGTGGCTATGTCAACTCCATCCGGCCCCGGGATGACGGCCCGACTTGGCCCCAGCTAACGCGAGATCAGCAGCACAGGGCATTCCGGGGATGCCCTCTGCGAGGCTGGTGCCCATGAGTGCCGAACCTTCCCTTGTGCCCGAGCTGTCCGTCACCGACTGCGAAGTGTCCGTCCGGTTCTGGCGTGACCTGCTCGGCTTCAAGGTGCTCTACGACAGGCCCGAGGAAGGCTTCGCCTACCTCGCCCTGGGTGGCGCCCACCTCATGCTCGACCAAGCCGACATCGGCAGGACATGGCGAACGGCACCCTTCGACCCACCCTTGGGGCGCGGGATCAACTTCCAAATCTCCGTGCCCGATGTCGCCGATCAACTCCGGCAGCTACGCGAAGCGGGCTGGCCACTGTTCATGGAGCCAGAAGAGAAGTGGTACCGCATCGGCCCGAGCGAAGAGGCGGGCGTTCGCCAGTTCCTCGTACAGGACCCCGACGGCTACCTAGTGCGACTCCAGATGTCCCTGGGGCACCGAACGTTGGAGCAGGAGCCCAACGCGGCAGTAGCGTGCGTTGAAAATGGCTGGCGCACCAGGTAGCTGGAGGGGGATGGTGGCGCCTGTGAATCCTGGAAAGGTCGTTGCTCGCCGACTGCTTGATGAGCCCCAACCAGCCCCCGCCGGCTGGAAACTGTCAACCTTGGACGAGTTGGGGCCGGAAGCGTTCAACCAGATCATGCTCCGTGCCAGCGACGGTGACCCGTATGACACCAGCACTGCCGAGAGCGCAGAGGACGACTTCCGCGAACTGGTCGAGGCAGCTGGGACAGCATTCGATGCAGGATCTTGGTTCGTCCTCTCCGACGCGCATGGTGACGTGGGTGTTGTCCTGCCCCAGGTGTTCCCGGAGGACCTAACGACAGGCACCCTGTTCTACGTGGCGGTCCTGCCCGAACGTCGTGGGGAAGGTCTCGGTCGCGCTGTCCATGCGTTCGGGCTGTCCGAGCTCGCACGACGTGGCGCACGCAGCTATGTCGGCTCCACTGACCCGGACAACACACCCATGATCGCAATCTTTGAGGCCAACGGTTGCACTCTCTCCTGATCCGCCCAGTGCTCCATGTGTGCGTATCGATCATCGGCATCGTCGGTTGACGAGGGTCTACGGTTGCCCAGTATTGGGGTTTGGAGTAGACCGCCGGGGGTGGCGTACTCGGTGATGCGTATGGGTAAGGGCCTGCCAGGACGTGTGTGCCGGCCGGCGAGCGGGCCCGTGGCGGAGCGGGTCTGTTCGGGCCGCCGCGCCGCCGATCAGGTACAGACGTGGAGGTGTTCGCGGACGATGAGGCGGCTCGGGACCCCGTGATCGACGATGCGGATCCGGCCGCCGAGCGCTGCGGTGACCGCGGGGCCCGGGTGGTGCCACCCCCGGAACCTCGGCTGGGCCTCGGCAACCGGGACGACCGCGGGCCCGGCCGCCGCGCAGGCGTTCGCGCCCCACGAGCTGTCGGCGCCGTGATGCGGCAGCGAGTACCACTGGAGACGATGCGCATGCTGCGCCACGAAGGCGGACAGGGCTGCCTCGTGCGACGACCCGACCGGCACGTCGACATCCCCCGTATGGAGCCAGCCGCTGCGCCGGTCAACAGGGGAGCCCACGGGGTGGACACAAAGGTTGTTCCTGTCGGCAGGCGCGGACAACAGCACGAGGGACGTCAGGTTCTGGTTTGCGCCCAGGCTGTTCCGGCGCATCGCGTCGGCGTAGGCATCCTGCACCTTCCTGCGTGTGGCCGCGGCCGCTAGCCAGTTGAGTAGCGCGGAGGGGTTGCCGAGCAGCGCCGTGAGCTGCGCGGCGGTGAACGTCGGAAACTTCGTGAGCAGGTCGGCTTCCACCTGGCCGTAGACCGTGAGCATCGTCGGCAACGCGAAGGGAATGAGGTCCCAGATCGGCGTCGATCGTGACCACGGCCCCCTGGCTGCGGCGATATGGGTCACGCCGTGCGGGGCACGTATGGCGGTGGTGACCGGCCGCGGGGATCCCGGCCATCGGCGCGCGTCGCTGTGTCCCTCGTCGGGTGGGGGCTCGTCTGGCGGCAGGTCGCCGTCCCGCGGCGGCGGAGGTTGCTCCTCCGGGGTCACCTCGTCCACGTCGGCGTCGGGAAAGAGGTCGTGGAGCACGCTCGCGGGATTGGCCGCCAGGGCCGCACCCAAGCGCTGATGCCCGGCGGGCGTGTAGGGCGTGTGACTCCATGTCAGGAAGACGTGGAGCCGCTCGAGCGCGCTCGTCCTCGGGATGACGACGCGCTTCACATCGAAGGTCGCGGCGATGAGGACCAGCCTGTTGACGTGGTCCTCGTGGAAGTGGCTGAGGTAAAGGACGTCGAGAGTCGGTCTGGGAGCCCGGATCGGCGGTGACAGCGACCTGAGGTAGTCCACTTCGCGCTCGAAGTAGCAGCGGCGCGAATAGCTGCCGCAGTCATACATCCACGAGGTCCCCTCGTCGTCGCCGATCCGGCCGTAGTGCAGTCCGCCCTGGCCGACCGCGGCCTGAACGCGGATCATTGGAATGAGCATGGATCTCCTCGAATGGGCTGGGTATCACTGGGGGCACGGGAGGTCAGCTGCGATGGAACGGCTAGCGGCCGCCAGCTACGTCCTGATCCCTGTCACGATCACCTTCGCTATCGTCACTTGGCGGGACATTCCCTACGTTCCACTCCTGATCATCCATTGTTTTCTCGGCATCTGCGCATCGTTCTCACCATCCTCGGGTGGCCCCGAGGCAGACGCTGACGGCCTCGCTTGAACCAGCGGTCACTCCCGGCGGCTACCTGAGACCCGGCCAGCGGCAGTTCAGTGCGTTCGCCCGGGTACCCGGTAATGGAGGGCATGGTCCCCACCGTGGTGGTTCTCAACGGCGGCTCGAGCTCGGGCAAGTCGAGCCTGACCCGCGAACTCCAGCCCCTCCTGCCCGGCACATGGCTGCGCTTCAGCGTCGACACCCTGATCGACGCCTGCCCACCCCAGCTCCTCAGCCAGGGCGGCCTCGACATCGCGGCGAACGGCTCGATCGATGTCGGCGAGGCCTTCACCCGGATCGAGCAATGCTGGATGGCGGGGCTGGCAGCCATGGCCCGGGACCGGCGCCCACCTTCTCATCGACGACGGCTTCCTCAGCGGGCCGGCCGCCCACGCTCGCTGGGCTGAGGCGCTGCATGGCCTTGACGTCGTGTGGATCGGAGTCCGGCTCGCACCCCACCTTGCCGCCGAGCGGGAGGCTCGTCGCGGGGATCGAGAGGTGGGCATGGCAGCAGCTCAGGCGGACAGCGTGCACCGGGGCATCCACTACGACCTGGAGGTAGACACCAGCTCTGGCTCCCCCGCAGAACTTGCCCAAACCCTTGCCAGCCAGATCGCCGCACTCAGCAGACTGCTCGCGGCAGGGTCTGCCGCGAGTTTGGTTGACACGGAAAGTCAGGCGGCGGCAGCCGCCTGTGTTGATTGAACCAGTTCGTACTCGATGGGCGTCAAGCGCCCTAGCTGTACTTCCCCGGGAGGTTGTGAACGGGTGAGGTAGCGAAGACCTCCGGGCAGGATGTGGGTTACCACACTCACTCTCCTGACCACGGAGGTCTTCGTGACTCACGCTAACGCACCCTTGACACCGGAAGGGCGTCGT
>JBAQVA010000056.1:0-2181 GCA_049297835.1 Propionibacterium sp. | reverse complement strand
GGCTGGGCACGTGAGACATGTACTGCCGCTGGTGATCGCCCTGGGTGTTGCGGGCTTCGATCCGCTCGGTGCCCTGGCACTCATCGGGGCGATGGCCCTGAAGGCCCGCCGCCGGGCCATCGCTGCGCTGCTGGCGTCCACCCTGGGCAGCACCTTCCTGTTGGCGGTGGTGCTGTCGAGCACCGTGGGGCGCTGGGTGATCGACTCCTTGCAGAAGGTGCACGATCCCGGGCATCTGGTGTGGGGCGGGCTTGTCACCGCGGCCGGGGTGGCCCTGCTGGGCTGGGGCCTGTGGAGGCTGCGCGGGCCGGTCCGGCCACGCCGGACGAAGACGGAGCGCGCCGTCGCCTCGTCGGCAGCGCTCGCCCTCATCGGTCTGGGGGTCGGCCTGTCGGCGCTCATCGACCCCGCCTTCTACGGGCTCGTCGTGCTGGCGGGCGACATCCGGAGCTGGTGGGGCCGGCTGGCGGCCTGCCTGGTGTGGGTCCTGGTGAGCCAGATCGCGCTCGTCGTGCTGAGCATCGCGGTCTTCGCGGGCGTCTTCGACAAGGCACTTCGGCTCATCGAGCGGGCCCGCCGGGACTGGGCGGCGAGACTCTCGGTGCTCGCCTCCTGGACCCTCGTCGTGGTCGGCGTGCTGATGGCTGCCGAGGGCATCGCCGAAATCTGTGGACGCTGGCTGCTCCCCTGAATGGTGCTCACATCGTGAGACGCCTGGGGGGCAGCTCGGTTGAGCCCAACACTGGGCGAAAACTGGGTGACTTTTCGGTGTACGGCACCGAGGTCGTCCCCGACAGGAAGATCCACGCATGCATCTCGTCTCACGCCGCAACCTGTTGCAGTTCGCAGCCATCGGTGCTGCCGCCGTCGCCCTCCCGGGCTGCGCGCAGACTTCGTCCTCGAGCTCCAGCAGTGGCTCGGCAGGTGGTGGTTCCGTGCTGATCGGCACCACCGACAAGGTGACCTCGATCGATCCGGCCGGCGAGTACGACAACGGCTCCTTCGCCCTCGTCTCGAACTGCTTCCCCTTCCTCATGAACACCAAGCCGGGCGCTACCGACGGCACCCCGGTGCCCGACATCGCCGAGTCCGCCTCGTTCACGAGCGACAAGGAGTACACGGTCAAGCTGAAGAGCGGGCTGAAGTTCGCCAACGGTCACGGCCTCACGTCCGAGGACGTCAAGTACAGCTTCGACCGGATCATCAAGATCAACGACCCGAACGGTCCGTCCAGCCTGTTGGCGAATCTCGACTCGGTGAGCACCTCGGACGACCTCACGGTCGTGTTCACGCTGAAGGTCGGCAATGACCAGACCTTCCCGCAGGTGCTGACGAGCCCCGCCGGACCGATCGTCGACAAGGACTCCTTCCCGGCCGACAAGGTGCTCGACGACGACTCGATCGTCAAGGCCAATCCCTTCGCCGGGCCTCTGCGGATCACCGACTACACCAAGAACCAACTCGTCAGCTTCGCCCGGTGGGACGACTACCAGGGAGTGCTGGGCAAGGCCCAGGCTGCCACGGTGAGCGTGAAGTACTACGCGCAGGCGGAGAACCTCAAGCTCGGCGTGCAGCAGGGCGAGGTGGACGGCGCCTATCGCAGCCTCTCGGCGACCGACATCGATTCCCTGCGTGCCGACTCCAAGCTCAAGGTCTACGAAGGCACCGGCGGAGAGATGCGCATGTTGACCTTCAACTTCAACACGATGCCCTTCGGCGCGAAGGCGAGCGAGGCCAGCACTGCCAAGGCACTGGCGGTGCGCCAGGCAGTCGCCTCGCTCATCGATCGCAATGCCATCTCGACGAATGTCTACAAGGGCACTTACAGCCCCCTGTATGCCTATGTGCCGGACGGCTTCCTCGGCACCGACGCCACACTGAAGTCCGCCTTCGGCGACGGCAGCGGAGGCCCGAGCAAGGACAAGGCCGCGAAGTTCCTCTCCGATGCCGGGGTGACGACGCCCTTGGCGCTGAACATCCAGTACAACCCCGACCACTACGGGCAGAGTTCGAGCGACGAGTATGCGGCGATCAAGTCCCAGCTGGAGAGTTCGGGCCTGTTCACGGTGAACCTGCAGTCCACCGAGTGGGTGCAGTACAGCAAGGATCGGGTGGCCGACGTCTACCCGATCTTCCAGCTCGGCTGGTTCCCGGACTTCCCCGATCCCGACAACTACCTGA
>JBAQVA010000055.1:0-17521 GCA_049297835.1 Propionibacterium sp. | reverse complement strand
ATCAGCTACATTCCGACCGCCGTGCTCCCCATCTCGGTCGGCTACCTCGCCGACCGCACCGGCTTCAGCGCGGCGGCACTGGTGTTCGCGGGGCTGCTCCTCGCCGCATCGGTGGCGGCGCTCATCCTGACGACACGCCTGCGCACCCACCTCACGGCGCCGAGCACACCACGGTCTGGCCACCCGGAGGCCTCGGTGATCTCCGAGGCCTGATCGTCGAGCTCGGCTTGGCGCCGCCGCACGACTCAGCGCGAGGTGTCCTCCTCGGGTGAGGGGACCGGCTCCTGGGCCGCGCCGGCAGCCTCACCGGGCCGGTCATCGCCGGAGGTCACTGCCGGATCCTCACCGGAGGTGACTGCCGGATCCTCGCCGTCATCGTCGTCGGAGTCGGAGTCGACCGAGGACGCGCCACGCCGCCCGAAGCTGGGCATCGTGAGGAATGCCTCGGCCCGCAGCATCGCGATGCCCACGTCGAAGAGGGTGCCCGGCCCGTGGCAGATGTAGCGGGGCATCCATCGCGGCTGGTACTTGCGGTTCGAGCGGTACAGGCTGTCGAGCTGGAAGAAACGGGAGACGAAGGTGAGCACCGAATAGGACATCCTCGTGCCCAGCGGTGCCCCGAGCTGCTCCCCGCGCTCGAAGACATCGCGCATCACGGCGAAGTTCAGGGAGATGTTCGCGATCCGGTTGGCCCGGCCCCACTCGGCCACGCCGTTCACCATCGACTCCACGACGCCGTTGGGGGAATCGGGTTTGCGGCGCATGAGATCGAGCGAGAGGCCGTCGCGGCCCCACGGCACCATGTGGAGCAGCCCGACCAGCTCGCCCTCGATCCGGGCACGCACGAGCACGCACTCACCGTCGGCGGGATCGCCGAAGCGCCCCAGCGCCATCGAGAACCCGCGCTCCACCGGGCCGTCCCGCCAGGCATCGGCCCGGCGACGCACCTCGGTCGCCTCGACCGCCGACAGATCCTTGGCACGGATGCAGTCGACGACCAGGCCATTGCGCTTCGCATGGTTCACGACATTGCGCACCGGCTTCATCGTCCTGCCGCTCAGGCTGAAGTCCGCGATGTCGAGGATCGCCTCGTCGCCGAGCTGGAGCACGTCGAGCCCGCGCTCGGCGAACATCCGGCCTGCCTCCTCACCACAGGCGAGCACGCCGGGCAGCCAGCCGTACCTGCGCGCCTCGGCGAGCCAGCGGTCGATGACGTCCGGCCACTGCCCCGGCTCGCCCAGCGGATCGCCCCCGACCAGGCTGACGCCGCCGACCACCCGATAGCTGATCGCCGCGCGGCGGGAGGGCGCGAAGAGGACGGTGCGGTCGCGGCGGGTCGCGAAGTAGTCCAGGGAGCCCACCCGCGGATTCTGCGCGATGATGCCCCTCAGCTCGGTCTCCTCGTCCGGACGCAGATCGTGCGGCCCGTCGGCGCTGCGCAGGGCCACCACCAGGATCGCCCCTGCGACGGCAGCGCCGATCATGAGATTGCCCAGTGCCCAGCGCTGCTCGACCTGCGGGTGCATGAAGCCCACGGGGCCCTGGATGCCGATCATGCCGAGCGCGGTGTGCATGATCCGGTCGGCCAGCGTGGTGCCGTGCAGCTGGGAGTGGTGGTTGAGCGTCATCAGCGCCGTGCCGAGTGCGATGCCGGCCAGTGGCGCGCCGATGACGGTGCTCCAGATCGTCCGCCGGCTGCGCGGGTCCGGCATTCCGGTGAAGCGTCTGCGGCCGAGCACGAGCAGCACCAGCAGCACCAGGGCGATCGCCGACTCCTCGAGATCGAGGCCCTTGACGGCATTCAGCGCGATCGAGGCCCCGACCAGGATCACCGATCCCCACCAGGCGGAGCGCTTGCGGTGCAGGAGCCCTCGGCTGAGGGTGATGAGGACCAGGCCGACGATGGCGGTGGCCACATAGGCCAGTCCCACGGCGGTCGGATTGAACAGATCCATGACGATCCGCATCCGGTGCTGGCGTGGTGCGGTGAGCGCGCTGACCAGGTCAATGACCCCGATAAGGCCGATGAGGAAGGCCAGGACATGGGGGCTTGTCACCCAGTTGCCGAATTTCCGCGTCTGAGCCACGCGTCCCATTGTGCCCCACCGGAGTGCGCCGGTCCGGCAACCGCGCGCCGGCCTCCGGGTCGGACGATGCTCAGCGGGCCAGGTGGAGCTTCGCCAGGATGCGCCGGGCGAAGGTCTGGAACTCGGCGATCCGCAGCACCTTCACCCCGAGGAAGAAGCCGGCGCAGAAGACGAGCCCACCGGCGATCAGGCAGAGGTACTGGGCCAGGAGTGCGTCGTGGAGGCCTCGGTTGACGGCCGAGGCCACCAGGAAGGCGGGGACCCCGCCCATCACGGAAGCGATCCACAGCCGCAGGTGCAGCCACGCCACCGAGCCGAGGTCGAGCCCGCCCACCTGCCGGTGCACGAAGGCGAGGAAGACCAGCGACAGCAGGGAGTTGCCCACGAGCATGCCCACGCAGATGAGGATCACCCCGTAGGCGGGTGCCACCACGAGCGCCGCGGCGGCGAACAGCACCTGCACCAGGGTGACGAGGCACTGCATCCACAGGTTCGCCCTGCCCTGCTCGGTCGCGAAGCAGTACTGCTGCTGCAGGGTGGCGACCGTGTACACCATCATCGACAGCGACATCACCGCGAGCACCTCGGCGGTGACGGTGGCCTCGTAGGGCCGCAGCCCCCAGAAGATGCCCCGGACGATGGGCCGGGCCAGCACGATGAGCAGCACGCTGGCGGGAATGATGCCCACCGCGGGAAGGGTCAGCCCGCGGCGGAGGATCTCGCGCATGTCGCCCAGCCCGGTGCCCACCGGGCCCCTGCGCTGCCAGGCCCTGGCCAGCTGCGGGAACAGGGCGGTGAGCAGGGAGAAGGCGATGAGCGAGTAGGGCATCTGGAACAGCGTCAGGGCGTTCTGGTAGGCGGCGTAGCCCGCCACGTACTGCCCGCCCGTGGCCCTCCCGAGCATTCCGGTGGCGACCCGCATCGTGAACAACCCGCCCGCCTGGGCGATGCACAGGGCGAGGAAGGTGAGCGCGGCGAAACGCCCCACCTGGGAGAATCCGTAGCCGCGCAGGCCCCACCGGGGACGCCAGCGGAAGCCGGTGTGGTGGAGCACCGGCACCAGCACCACGGTCTGCGCGACGATGCCCAGCGTGGCGCTGCCGGCCAGCACCCAGACCATCTCGTGCGTCCACACCGAGGGATCGGACTGCTGGCCCCACATGTGCAGGAAGACGATCTGGCCGGCGATGGCGACGACGTTGTTGACCACCGGCGCCCAGCCGAAGGGGCCGAAACTGCCGCGGGCGTTGAGCAGATTCCCGAAGACAGCGAAGATCCCGTAGAACAGCACCTGCGGCATGCACAGATAGGCGAAGGCGATCGCCAGGTGCATGCCCGGGCCGTTGAGGGTGGTGAAGGCGTGCATGAGCAGCCCGGCACCCGCGGTCGTCAGGACGGCCACCACGACGATGAGGGCGAAGGCCACGGTGAGCAGCCGGTCGACGAACTCGCGTCCGCCGTCGCGCCGCTTCATGGCCTTCGTGATCTGGGGCAGCAGGACCGCGTTGAGGATGCCGCCGGACAGCAGCACGAGGATGAAATTGGGCAGGGTGTTGGCGCTGCGGAAGGCCTCGGCCGCGAGATCCTGCCCGACGACCTTGGCCAGCAACATGGCGTTGACCATGCCGAGGACCCGGCTGGCCAGGGTGCCGGTCGCCATCAGCGCCGAGTTCCGCCCGAGGTTCTTGCGGTCCGCGGCGTCGATCTCGGCATCGGCGGGCGGCAGACCCGAGCTTCCCGGAACAGCGGCGGCCGAGGCGTCCGACTGCACACCGAAGTCACCGAGGATCGGCTCGGCGTCCGGCGACATGCCGGGGTGCGGCCGGGGACCGGCCACAGGCTCGTCAGCGGCTCGCCGCGGGATGTCCCTGGCGGCCCGCTTCGGTCGTTCGGTCAACGCCCGGTGCCCGCGTAGACGGTCGCCTCGCCCTCGGCGTCCAGCCCGAAGGCGGTGTGGGCGGCCTGGACCGCCTTGTCCACCATGGTGGCTTCGACGACGACCGAGATGCGGATCTCCGAGGTGGAGATCATGTCGAGGTTGACCGAGTTGGCGGCCAGGGCGTCGAAGAACTTCGCGGTGACGCCGGGATGGGTGCGCATACCCACACCCACGACGCTGACCTTGCCGATCTGGTCGTCGTAGAGCAGGCTCTCGAAGCCGATCTCGGGCTTCGCGGCGTTGAGCGCGTCCACGGCCTTCTTGCCGTCGGTCATCGGCAGGGTGAACGAGATGTCGGTGCGCCCGGTGCCGATCGCCGAGATGTTCTGCACGATCATGTCGACGTTGATGTCCGACTCGGCGACCACGTCGAAGATGCGGGCTGCCTTGCCCACGGTGTCCGGCACCCCGGAGATGGTCAGTTTCGCTTCACTTCGGTCGGAGGCCACTCCGGTGATGAGGGCCTGCTCCATCTGCTTTTCCTTCACGACGTCATTCTGGCCCTTGACCCAGGTGCCGGGGTTGTCACTGAACGAGCTTCGGACATGGACGGGGATGTGCTCGCGCCGCGCGTACTCGACGCACCGGACGTGCAGCACCTTGCTGCCGCACGCCGACATCTCCATCATTTCTTCGTAACTGATCTCGGGAATCCGACGGGCGGTGGGCACGATCCGCGGATCGGCCGTGAAGACCCCGTCGACATCGGTGAAGATCTCGCAGTACTGCGCGCCGAGCGCCGCCGCCAGGGCCACTGCGGTGGTGTCGGAGGCACCGCGGCCCAGGGTGGTGATGTCCTTCGTGCTCTGGCTGACCCCCTGGAAGCCGGCGACGATCGTCACATTGCCCAGGTCGAGCGAGGTCTGGATGCGCCCCGGCGTGATGTCGATGATCCGGGCGTTGCCGTGCCGCCCGGTCGTGATGACGCCTGCCTGGCTGCCGGTGTAGCTGCGGGCCTTGACGCCGAGGTCGTTCAGGGCCATCGCCAACAACGCCGCGGACTGGCGTTCACCCGTGGTCAGGAGCATGTCCAGCTCACGCGGCTGGGGCTGCGGACTCACCTCCAGTGCCAGGTCCATCAACTCGTCCGTCGTGTCGCCCATGGCGGAAATGACGACGACGACGTCGTTGCCGACCTGGCGCGAGCGCGAGATGCGGCGCGCCACACGCTTGATCGAATCTGCGTCCTGCACGGATGATCCGCCGTACTTCTGGACGATCTTGGCCATGGGGTCCTCTCGAGCTGTCAACGCGACAACTCTACCGGCGCCGACGGCCGGACCGACGGGCGGCGCGGCCACGACACCTCCCACCGGGCGTCGCCTAGCATGGTGCGGGTGGACATGCCGGAGATGCGGATCGGCGACGCCGAGCGCGACGAAGCGGTCACCCGGTTGCGCGAGCACTACGCAGCGGGGCGACTCACCGCAGCAGAGTTCGAGGAGCGGATGAGCACCGCGATTGCGGCCCACACCCGCAGCGAGCTCGTGCCGCTCTTCACAGATCTTCCCCGCGATCCGAACACGCGCTACTTCACCGCGGCCTCGGAAGAGAGCGCACCCGGCAGCCAGCTGACGCCGCGCCAGCCGACGCCTCCGCCGGCGGCCCGGGCGAGCAACCCGGCGCTTCGCAGGGCGCTCGACGTGGCCGTGGCGATCGCCTGGCCGGCGGCCGTCGTCGCCATGATCTCCGGGGCCCCGTGGTGGGTCATCTTCATCCCGATCTTCCTGCTCCCCGCGCTGCGGGCGGGCATGTTCGGCAGCCAGTCGGAACGCGATGCCCGTGAGCAGCGCAGGGAGCTGCGCCGCGAGCAGCGCGACCGTCGCCGCAAGCAGGACCGCGACGACGGCGACGACCACCCCGGTCTGGGCTTCTGAACCCCTCCTGTCCGGACAACCCACCTAGGATCGACGTATGACGATTCACTGGGGCATTGCCGGACCCGGCCGCATTTCGCACACCATCGCAAGCGAGTTCGCCGCCGTGGACGGCGCGGAGCTCGTCGCCGTGGGATCACGCAGCGCACAGAGAGCTCAGTCCTTCGCCGACGAGTTCTCCATTCCGCACGCGCACGGCAGCTACCAGGCCCTCATCGACGACCCAGACGTCGATGCCGTCTACCTGGGCACACCCCACCCCCAGCACCGTCTGCTGGCGCTGGCTGCCATCGCCGCTGGCAAGGCGGTTCTCATCGAGAAGTCGCTGACCTGCACCGTGGAGCACACCCGGGAGGTGGCGGACGCCGCTCGCGCAGCCGGTGTCTTCGCCATGGAGGGCGTGTGGTCACGCTTCCTGCCGGCCACCCAGTTGGCCCACGAACTCGTCGACTCCGGCCGGATCGGGGACGTCACCGCCGTCCAGGGTGATCTGTTCGCTCACCGGGACTTCGACCCCAAGGACCGGCTGTTCTCGCCCGCCCTCGGCGGCGGCGCGATGCTCGACCTCGGCGTCTACGTGCTGCACTTCGCCCAGGACTTCCTCGGCACCCCCAGCGGCGTCGAGGCCAATGGCTACCTGCTGGGCAACGGCGTGGACGGGGCCGAGGCCATCCAGCTCAGCTATGACCGCGACCAGATCGCCCAGCTCAGCTGCGGGCTGACCACCTACGGGCCGGGACGCATGGTGATCGGCGGAACCGAGGGATACCTCGAGGTGCTGCCGCGCTTCCACCACCCGTCGAGGATCGTCCTGCACCACGGCAAGGACGAGGCAGAGGTCATCGAGCGCCCCTACGAGGGCCAGGGCTACCGCCACGAACTGCGTGCGGTCACCGAGGCCATCGAGAAGGGCCTCACCGAGCACCCGCTGCTGCCGCTGGACGACTCGATCGCCGTCTCGGACGCGATGACGACGGCACTGGCGCAGCTCGGCTACCAGCCGCAGGACGCCACCGAGGTCTGAGCGGGGTCGGGGTCCGAGGTCTGAGCGGGGTCAGGGTCACCCGTCCCCCGCCAGGCGTTGACGTCGTGACGGCCTTCCGGTGACGGCCTCACCACCCGCCCCCCGACAGGCGCGGCGCCATATCAAGAACGCGGTGGCATATCCCACTGCCAACAGCACATCACGCCGCCCCTGCAAGGGGGAGGCCGCACCTATCCGCACGTGCAAGGGGACGCCGACCCTCAGCGCCGCACATGAAATCGGGACGCGAACAACCGCATGACCCCCGTCCCCAACACAGGCGCGGCGCCATATCAAGAACGCGGCGGCATATCCCGCCGCCAACAGCACATCACGCCGCGCCTGCAAGGGGGGACGCCAGCCCCCAGCACCGCGCCCGCCCTGAGGGCGGGCGCGGGTGGCGTCAGGCCTTGGCCACCAGCACGGCGAGGCTGGCCTCGTCGTCGGCGCGCCAGCCCTCACCGGGCTGCCCGACGCGATGCATGGACGTGGCGAGGACCTCCGAGGCAATGAATTCCGCGTGCGAGTCGACTGCTGCCGCAAGTTCCTCGTCGTCCGTCGACCAGGCAAGATCGATCCGGTCGGAGACATCCAGACCGGCCGCCTTGCGGGACTCCTGGACGAAACGGATCACCTCGCGGGCACGCCCGGCACTGACCAGCTCGGGGGTGAGCGTCAGGTCCAGCGCGATCGTGTCGCCCTGGACGTCGGCCACCGACCAGCCCTCACGCGGCCGCTCGGTCAGGAAGACGTCGTCGGGGCCGAGCTCGACCTCGCCGACCCCGTCCACGTCGAGGGTCACCGTCCCCTTTGCCAGGTCCGTGGCGAGCTGCGCCGCATCGGCCGCGGCGACGGCCTTCGCGACGACCGGGGTCTGCTTGGCGTAGCGCTTGCCCAGCGCCCTGAAGTTGGCCTTGGCGCTGTACTCGACCACGTCGCCCGCCGAGCGGAAGGAGTCGAGGCGTTCGACATTGAGCTCGGCGGTGATCTCGTGGATGAGCTCGTCGTCCAGCTGGGCGAGCGCAGCAGTGCTCACCAGCGCGCGCCCGAGCGGCTGGCGGGTCTTCACCCGGGCCTCGGCCCGGGCAGCACGCCCGACCTCGACCAGCCGGCGAGCGACCTCCATAGAATCGTCGAGCTTCTCGTCGATGAGCGCCTCGTCGGCTGTCGGCCAGCTCGTCATGTGCACCGACTCGGGGGCCCCCGGAACCGTCGGGCGGAAGAGGTCCTGCCAGACGCGCTCGGTGATGAACGGCGCCAGCGGGCACATCAGCCGGGTGAGGATCTCCAGGGTCTCGTGGAGGGTCCACAGCGCACCGGCGTCGCCGTCCCAGAAACGCCGACGCGAGCGGCGGACGTACCAGTTGGACAGTTCGTCGACGAAAGCGCTGATCAGCGCACCGTAACGCTGGGTGTCGAAGGCCTCCAGCGCCGCTGTGACATCACGCACCAGCTGCTGGGTGGCCGAGCTCAACCAGCGGTCGAGCACCTGGCGGTCCGCCACCTCGGGGGGCTCGCCGGTGGGTGCCCAGTTGTTCGCCCGGGCATAGAGGCTGTGGAAGGCGACCGTGTTCCAGTAGGTCAGCATCACCTTGCGCACGACTTCCTGGAGCGTCGTGTCGCCCACCCGCCGCGCCGACCAGGGCGAACCGGCGGCGGCCATGAACCAGCGCACCGCGTCGGCGCCGTGCTTGTCCATCAGCGGGATGGGCAACAGGATGTTGCCCAGATGCTTGCTCATCTTGCGGCCGTCCTCGGCGAGGATGTGGCCCAGGCACAGCACGTTCTTGTAGCTGGACTCGCCGAAGACAAGGGTGGGAACCGTCATCATCGTGTAGAACCAGCCGCGCGTCTGGTCGATCGCCTCGCAGATGAAGTCGGCCGGGAAGTGCTGCTCGAACTTCTCCTTGCTGCCCTCCACCCAGGGATAACCCCACTGGGCGAAGGACATCGAGCCCGAGTCGAACCAGGCGTCGATCACCTCGGGGACGCGCCGGTAGGTGCCGGTCTGGCCAGGCAGGGTGAACGTGACGTCGTCGACGAAGGGCCGGTGCGGATCCATCCCCGCGAGCTCGGGACGCCCCGACAGCTCCGCCAGCTCGGCGCGCGAACCGACGCAGTAGATCTTGGTGGGGTCCTCGTCGTTGCGCCAGATCGGCAGCGGGGTGCCCCAGTAGCGGGTGCGGGACAGCGCCCAGTCGATGTTGTTGCGCAGCCAGTCGCCGTAACGGCCCCACTTGATGTTGTCGGGGTGCCAGGTGGTCGCCTCGTTCTGGGCGAGCAACTCGGACTTGCGCTGGGTCGTGCGGATGTACCAGCTCGGCTGGGCGTAGTAGATGAGCGGCGTGCCGCAGCGCCAGCAGTGCGGGTAGGAGTGCGTGTGGTCGACCTCGCGGAACAGGATGCCGCGCTCGGTGAGGTCGGCGAGCACGGAGGCGTTGGCGTCCTTGAAGAACTGCCCGCCGACCAGCGGCAGGCCGGACTCGAAGGTGCCGTCCTTGAGGATCGGGTTGACGACCGGAAGATTGTTGGCGCGGCCCACCGCCATGTCGTCGGCGCCGAAGGCCGGGGCCTGGTGGACCAGACCGGTGCCGTCCTCGGTGGTGACGTAATCGGCGAGCACCACGAAGCTCCCGCGCCGGTCGAAGGGCAGGAAGTCGTAGGGGCGCTGGTAGTCCCAGCCGGCGAGCTCGGCGCCCTGCTTCGACTCCAGCACGCTCCACACCCGCGCGCCCTCGTCGGTGGTCTGCCCGAGCACCGAGTCGAACAGCGGCTCGGCGATGACGAGCTTCTCGTTCCCGTCGGTGACAAGCAGATATGTCACCTCGGGGTGGACGGCGACGGCGGTGTTCGAGATGAGCGTCCACGGAGTGGTCGTCCACACCAGCAGCTTCGCACCGTCCTGCGCCCACGGGCCGGAGGTGAGCGGGAAGGTCACGAAGATCGAGGGATCGACGACGTCGCGGTAACCCTGGGAGACCTCGTGGTCCGACAGCGCCGTCTCGTCGTGCGGGCAGTAGGGCGTGACCCGGAAGTCCTGGACCAGCAGGCCCTCGTCGAAGATCTTCTTGAGCGCCCACCACTCCGAGTCGACGAACTCGGGCGCCATCGTCCAGTAGGCGTCGTCCATGTTCACCCAGTAGCCCATGCGCCGGGTGAGCTCGGCGAACTCGTCGACGTGCTCGGTGACGGACTGGCGGCACTTCACGTTGAAGGCGTCGATCCCGTACTGCTCGATCTGGTTCTTGTGGTCGAAGCCCAGCTCCTGCTCGACGGCGAGCTCGACGGGGAGGCCGTGGCAGTCCCATCCGGCCTTGCGATCGACCCGGTAGCCCTGCATCGTCTTGAAGCGTGGGAAGAGATCCTTGAAGACCCGGGCCTCGATGTGGTGGGTCCCGGGCTGGCCGTTCGCAGTCGGCGGCCCTTCGAAGAAGTTCCAGTGGGGTCCCTGCTCGGTGGCCTTCCAGGACTTGCGGAAGGTGTTGTTGGCCTCCCAGAAGGCGATGATCTCGTGGTCCATCGCCGGAAGGTCGATCTGGGCGGGCACTAGCCGGTAACCGGGTGCCTGTGTGACCTGTGACTGGTCCGCGCTGCTCGTCATGCTTCCTCTTCGTCGTCCATGTCTGTGACGTGGTTCACGAAGGGACGAGAGACCCGGACACTGCGCCCGGGTGGCCCGCGGTACCACCCTTCTTGGAGTCCCGGTGAGGAACTCCCCCTTGCTTGCAGCCACTGCCGGTTCTAGTGGACCGGGTCGCCCCGGCCGTTCTTCCAGCAACTCCGGAGTGATGGCTCCCTCGACGCCCTGTGGCCGCCGCCATTGTAGGCGCCGGTGGGGCGATCTCGAGAACCGAGCCACCGACACGGGTGAAGGTGCGCGCGATGGGTACTCGCCTTCACCCAACATGATCCAACATATGGTCAAATAGGTCATGAGCCTCTGATCGCGCATCGCTTGCGCAAGAGGAGTCTCCGTGCTCCTCGCGGCCGGGAAACTGTCACGGTGACAGGGCCCCGGACCTCTATCACCCTGAAGAAACCCTCAGGAAAGCACGACACGGCTGATGACAACGATGTCATCACGTGACACAATCAAACACAACACGACACTACGACACAGCTGCTCATGTGTCCCAATCAGGAGATCTCGCAATGGTTGCCCTCATAATCGCAGCCCACGGTGCCATGGCACCTGCACTGCTCGCCTCGGCGGAGATGATCGCCGGCCCCGCTCAGGAGGTCCAGGCGATCACCTTTGCACCGTCGGAAGGACCCGACGATCTGCTGGCCAAGTACGAGTCCGCCTACCAGGAGCTGGGGCCCGAAGTGCTCTTCCTGGTCGACCTGTTCGGCGGGAGCCCCTTCAATGCGGCCGCACGGTTCGCAGCAACCCACCCAGGCACCGACGTCGTGACCGGGGTGAATCTCCCGATGGTCATCGAGGCACTCACCGCGCGTCGCAAGAAGCGTGACATCCCGGCTCTGGTCGAGCGTGCCTGCAAGGCCGGCAGCACCGGTATCCGCACCTTCGGGCAGCTCAACGTGACATCCACATCCACCACAAGCAACGACGAAGGAGACGAGCTCTGATGAGGATCAGGCTGCTACGCATTGACTCGCGACTCATCCATGGCCAGATCGCCAACAACTGGGTGAACACCGTAGGTGTCCAGACGATGATCGCGGCGTCCGACGCCGCCGCGCACGACGAGCTGCGCAAGACGCTGCTCCTGCAGGTCGGTCGTGACCCGATCAAGACCTTCGTGCTCGATATCGCCAAGACCATCCGGGTCTACGAGAATCCCAAGTACGCCGATCTCGACGTGCTCATCGTTGTGGAGACCCCCCAGGACGTCATCCGACTCCTGGACGCAGGAATCCCCGCGTCCAAGGTCAACGTGGGAGGCATCACCTACCGCGAGGGCATGACCCGAGTCACCGAATCCGTCTCGGTCGGCCCCGACGAAATCGCAGCCTTCAAGGAGCTCGCTGGCCGGGGTGTCCAGCTCGAAGTCCAGCAGGTACCCAGCAGTTCCCGCTCCGACATGATCGAGCGCCTGCGCTCGAAGAACCTCCTCTGACAGAAAGGTCTCGGAGAACATGCAACCTCTACAAATGGTGCTCGTCATCCTCGTGGCACTCGTGGCCGGCATGTCGAGCGTGCTCGACGAACGCCAGTTCCATCGCCCCCTGGTGGCCTGCACATTGATGGGTCTCGTCCTCGGCGACCTGCCTACGGGTATCGCCCTGGGTGGCTCACTCGAGCTCATCGCGCTCGGCTGGATGAATGTCGGTGCCGCGATGGCACCCGACGCTGCCCTCGCCTCCACCCTCGCCTCTGTGGTCGTCATCACCAATCACCAGAGCATCGCCACCGGTATCGCCATCGCGGTGCCCATCGCCGCCGCAGGCCAGGTGCTCACGATCTTCGTCCGCACGATCGCGGTGTTCTTCCAACACCAGGCGGACAAGTTCGCCGAACAGGCAAACTTCCGTGGCATCGAGGCAATGCACTTCAGCGCCCTGGGACTTCAGGGGCTTCGGGTTGCCATCCCGACCGCGGCAGTGGCCGCCGTGTCGGGAACCGATGTTGTGGAGAAGGCCCTCGCAGCCATCCCGCATGTGGTGACCGGCGGACTGCAGGTGGCCGGTGGCTTCATCGTGGTCGTCGGCTACGCCATGGTCATCAACATGATGAAGGCACGCTCGCTCATGCCGTTCTTCTTCCTCGGGTTCGTCATCGCCGCATTCTCCGGCTACAACCTGGTCGGCCTGGGCATCATGGGCGCTGCTTTTGCGGTGATCTACGTGCAGCTCAACCCGCTCTACCACGACGCCATCAAGTTGCCCGCGAACGCTCCGGCCGTCGCCACAGCAGGAGCCGGATCAGCGGCGGACGACGACCTCGACGACGAACTCAACTGAGGACACGAACATGACTACAGACACAACCCCGTCGACCGACGCGTCGGTCACCGCGCCCAGCGGCGAACTGACCAGGCGCGACTACATCTCCACCTACGTCCGGTCGTCGTTCATGCTTGGCTCGTTCAACTTCGAGCGATTCCAGGCCATTGGCGTGGCCGTGGCTCTGATCCCCACGATCAGGCGCTTCTACCAGCGTAAGGAAGACCAGGCTGAGGCACTCAAGCGCCACCTGGAATTCTTCAACACCCATCCCTGGATCGCTTCCCCGATTTTCGGCGTCGTGGCGGCCATGGAGGAACAGCGTGCCAAGGGGGAGCCCATCGCCGATTCCGACATCACCAATGTGAAGATCGGCCTGATGGGACCACTCGCCGGTGTCGGCGACCCGATCTTCTGGGGCACCGCACGTCCTGTACTCGCCGCCCTCGGAGCCTCGCTCGCGCTCAACGGCTCGATTCTCGGACCGCTGTTGTTCTTCGTCGGCATCAACATCATCCGCATCGCGATGCGCTGGTACGGATTCAGGTTCGGTTACGAGCGTGGCACCGCGATCGTCACTGATCTGGGCGGCGGTCAGCTGCGCAAGCTCACGGCAACCGCCAGCGTCTTGGGCCTGTTCATCATGGGTGCCCTGGTCTCCAAGTGGACGACGATCAAGTTCCCCCTGGTCATCTCCTCCTATACGAAGACGGACGGCACGAAGGTCGTCACGACCCTGCAGAATGTCCTCGACCAGCTGCTCCCGGGCATGGTTGCCCTGCTGCTGACCTTCGCCTGCATGTGGTTGCTGCGCAGGAAGATCAATCCCATCTGGATCATCTTCGGCATGTTCATCGTCGGCATCCTGGGCTACTGGTCCGGAGTGCTGGGGCTCTGATCTCAGACAGGTGGGCGGCCAGACGCCGCCCACCTCCGCCACATCCCAAGGAGCACTCGATGAAGTCCCTGCTCGCTACCGACCTCGACGGAACCGTCGTCTTCGGCACCGGCGTAACTGCCCGTGACGCGCTCGCTCTGCGGAAATGGCGAGCAGCGGGCAACTGTCTCGTGCTTGACACCGGCAAGTCGCTGGACGCAGTGCGCGAGGTCTGGCACAACCACGACCTGCCGCTGCCCGACTACGTAATTGCCTTCACCGGAGCGGTCATCGCCGACGGTGAGCTCAATCCTCTGGTCACCCACAGCCATGATGCCGCCACGCTGGCAACCGTGGCGAGTGTCCTCACGAGCGAGCAGGTCGCCCTGTACGCCTCTGACATCGAGCGCGACTACGAGGTCGTCAACCGGGTGGGTCGCACGTCGGTGATCCTGCCCAGATTCCGGAGCGCACGGCTCAGCTGGCTGGAGGGACGGCGACTCTACGGGATCCCGGTCTTCGTGCCCGATGCGGCTGACCGGGACCGGATCACGACGGCTCTCGAGAATGCCCTCGGCGACACCGTCCGGGTCCACCGCAACCAGGACTTCCTCGACATCGTGCCGTCGCAGATGACCAAGGGCCGAGGTCTCCGACGTCTCCTGGATGAGCTGATCCCCGACCACGGCACAGTGATCACGCTCGGCGACTCGTGGAACGACCTGTCGATGCATGCCGAGGCCGATCTGGCGGTGGCGATGCGTCATTCCCCCCCAGACGTCATCGCGCGCTGTGACAAGGTTGTCGGCAGTGCCGCCGAACTCATCGACGAACTACTCCAGGAGAACTCATGACCTCGACCGCACCTCGCAGCCCACGCCGGACGCCAGAACAGCGTCGTGCCGATGCGTCGGCTTGGCTGCGTGGCGATCACGGACCCGGTGGATACACCTTCGGGGTGAGCAAGCTCGTCACAGGGCTCATGGTTCTGGGCGGGATTCTCTACCTGCCCACCGGGGGGTGGGGGCTGCTCGTCTGCCTCCTGGTGGCGATCGTGGCACTCATCGGCCGACGGCTGCTCGAGCACCAGGCGGCCGGAGATTTCTCCGACCTGCACGAGGCCAAGCAGCAGTTCACCCACACCAGGAACAGGGAATACCTGACATTCATCATCGCCCGCGGTGAACAGATGCTCGCTGACAACAAGGCACTCCGACCGGAAAGCAAGTCAGAGATCACAGAACTGGTGACATGGGCCCAGACGAAGACGAGCTGATCACCGACCTCACGGACGACGTGCCCCCGGCGCTGCCACTGGATTCAGAGCTGCGTCCTCGCCGGGCGCAACCCGACAGCGCCCCTAGCCCGGGCCGGTCGACGATGCGTCCGCTACGCTCCCGGTCGACGATGCGGGACGTGGCGCAACTGTCGGGGGTGAGCATCAAGTCCGTCTCCCGGGTGGTGAACCAGGACCCCAACGTCTCACCGAAAATGCGCGAGCGTGTGGACCGCGCCGTCCGTCAACTCGGCTTCGTCCCCGACGCCTCGGCGGCTGCGCTGAGGCGGTCCGACCATCGCACTCGGATTCTCGGCGTGGTGCTGCAGGACCTGGGGAACCACTTCTCGTCGCGGCTCTTCCACCAGCTCGAGAACTCTCCGCGACTGCGAAACTACGCACTGCTCACAGCGAGTCTGGAGGAGCGACCCAAGAAGGAGCGACGAATCGTCAATGACCTGCTCGAACGGCGCGTCGACGGGCTGATCCTCACGCCGACCTCGTCGAACCAGGAGTACCTCCAGGCCAGCGTGGACGCGGGACTGGCAGTGATCTGCGTGGACCGACGCCCCAGCGGCCTGTCCGTAGACTCCGTCACCACGGACAACTGGCTCGGCGCGGTGAAGGGCACCGAGCACCTCATCTCGCGCGGCCACCGCCGGATCGCCTTCCTGGGCGACTTCACAGCGATCGAATCAAGCAACGACCGGCTCGCAGGGCACCTGGATGCCCTGCGTAGCGCGGGGATCGTGGCGGACCCTCGGCTGATCTACACCGGGATCCGTTCGGTCGAGGACGGACGGGCAGCGCTGGATGCGCTCTTCCTCGCCGGAGTGGAGTTCACGGCCGTGTTCTCGGCCCGAAATGACCTCACCGTCGGCGCTGTCAGTTGCCTCCAGGCCAAGGGGCTCCAACACGAGATTGGGCTTGTCGGTTTCGACGACACCCCCATGTCCCGGTTGCTCGACCCGCCACTGACAGTCGTCGAGCAGGACATCGAGGTGCTGGCGGATCACACTGCTGAGCGCATCATTGCCCGCGTGGGCGGGGACGACTCCGCGGTCCACGACATCGTGGTTGCGCCACATCTGATCGAACGCGGTTCAGGGGAGATCCCCATCGCCACCAGACCGGGACCGGTCAGACTCCCTGGTCGACGTAGCGCCGGCCGCTGAAGGCCCGGCCCAGTGTGACCTCGTCGGCGTACTCGAGGTCTCCGCCGACGGGAAGGCCGGAGGCGAGCCTGCTGACCCTGATCCCGGGGGTGTCGGCCAGCAGCCTGGAGATGTAGGTGGCCGTGGCATCGCCCTCGAGGTTCGGGTCGGTGGCGAGGATGACCTCGCTCACCTGGGGGTCGGACAGCCGGCGCACCAGCTCGGCGATCCGCAGGTCCCCGGGGCCACGCCCGTCGATGGGGCTGATGGAGCCTCCGAGCACGTGGTAGAGCCCACGGAACTCGCGGGTCCGCTCGATGGCGACGACATCCTTCGACTCCTCCACGACACAGATCGAGCCGTGGTCGCGACGCGGATCACGGCAGATCCGGCAGGTCTCGGAGTCGGTCACGTTGAAGCAGACCGAGCACAGATGGGTGTTCGCCTTGACCGTGCTGAGCACCTGGGCAAGGCGCTCGACATCGGCCTGCGGCTGGTCCAGCAGCCAGAAGGCGATGCGCTGGGCGCTCTTCGGACCGATCCCGGGCAGCCGGCCGAGTTCGTCGATCAGATCCTGGACAGGCCCGTCGTACACGTCACAGACCCAGCGATCCCAGGTTCGGCATCACGTTCTGGGCGTGGGAGGTGGCCTTGGAGCTCGCGTCCCGCACCGCCGCGAGGACGATGTCGGCCAAGCCCTCGGCATCCTCGGGGTCGATGGCCTCCGGCTTGATGACCAGCCCGACGAGCTCGCCGCTGCCCTTGACCGTGGCCTCGACCAGACCGCCACCGGCCGAGCCGGTGAAGGTCGTCTTCTCGAGGTCTTTCTGTGCCTGCTGGAGCTGAGCCTGCACCTGCTGCGCCTGCTGCAGCAGAGCGTTCATGTCCATGCCTTCAGGGAACATCGAGTTGCCTTTCGCGGTGGATCTGCGTGCTGCCCATGCGGGCAGGACCATCCTGGCCATGGTACGTGGCCCTGGTCACGATCTGCTCGGGCGAATCGCCCGGCGTGGGCTCAGCTCAGGTCCTCCTCGGAGATGATCTCGGCATCGAGCTGGTCCATGAGCAGTTGGGTGGCCGACTGCCCCGTCTCGTCGACCGAGGCGTCGTCCATGCTGGGCAGGTCGCCGGGATCGACCCCGCCCGGTGCGGTGCCGTCCTCCTGGGGATCCGGCGGCGGTTCCTCCGACCAGCCCGAATACCGACCCGAGCCCTCACCCGGGGAGTGGGACGCCCGCTCCTGGCGAGGCTCATCCCCCACCGGATGCGTGCCGTTCCGGCGCGACGGCGCACGGGCCTCCGGCCGGGACTGCGCCGGCGGATCGGGCACCTGCTGGGCCGGACCACTGGCGACCGGGTGGGTGGGACGCTGGTGCGCCA
>JBAQVA010000054.1:0-20681 GCA_049297835.1 Propionibacterium sp. | reverse complement strand
GCCCAGCCGCCCGCAGACCGCGACGACCTCGCCGGGGGTGGCGCCGGTGCGCAGCACGGGCTCGAGACCCCCGGTCTCGCCGATCACGGTGACGCTGATCGTGATGTCCCTCGCCGAGCTCGTGTCCCCGCCCACCAGCGCCAGACCGGCGGTGTCGGCCTCGGCGCGGAAACCGGTGGCGAAGTCCTTGACCCATCGCGCCGGGAGATCGGCGGGCACCGCCAGGCTCATCACGACCGCGACCGGGGTGGCGCCCATCGCCTCCAGGTCGGCGGCGTTGACAGCGACGCACTTGCGCCCGATCTCGGTGGCGCTGGACCAGTCGCGCCGGAAGTGCACGCCCTCGACGAGGATGTCGGTGCTGGTGACGGCGGAGCCGTTGACCAGGTAGACGGCGGAGTCGTCCCCGGGCCCGACCGACACCGCAGGGGTGCGGCTCAGGCCCCTGATGATGTTCGCGATGAGGCCGAATTCTCCGACGTCGGCGACGGTCTGCTCGGTTGACGGTGTTGTGCTTCTCGGCATGGGGGAAACGCTAGCGTGCCTGGCGCGGGTCGACGGGCCACGTGTCAGCGCAGGACACTCGCCGGCCGTGCCAGCGCGGCACCGATGAGCAGGTCGACGAGCTCCGGGTAGTCGATGCCGGAGGCCTTCCACAGCGTCGGGTACATCGAGTGCGCGGTGAATCCGGGCATCGTGTTGATCTCGTTGACGAAGACCTGGCCGTCGGGCAGCAGGAACATGTCGACCCTCGCCAGCCCCTCGCAGTCGAGCGCGGTGAAGCAGCGCACCGCGAGCTCGCGGATCCTCGCCTCGTCGGTGGCGTCCATCGGGGCCGGGACCCGCAGGTCCACCTGGCCCTTGGGCAGGTACTTCGCCCGGTAGTCGTAGAAGCCCTCGTTGGCGTGCATGGCGATCTCGCCGGGCACCGATGCCCGGGGCTCCCCCGCCCTGGCCGCGAGCACCGCGCACTCGACCTCGCGGCCTCCGACGATGCCCTGCTCCACGACGACCTTCGGGTCGTAGACGCGGGCGGCGTCGATCGCAGCGGCGAGCCCACCGGCCTCGGCGACCCGGGTGATGCCCACCGAGGAGCCGCCACGGGCGGGCTTCACGTAGACCGGGAAGACCAGCTCGTCGCGGATCCTGGCCAGCAGCCGCGCCGACTGCGAGGGCCACTCGTGCGCGCCGATGGCCAGCCAGGGCCCCACCGGGACGCCGGCCTGCTCGAAACAGACCCGCATGAACTGCTTGTCCATGCCCACTGCGCTGCTGGTCACACCGCATCCGACATAGCGCAGGCCGAGCATCTCGAAGTGCCCCTGCACCGTGCCGTCCTCGGAGTAGGCGCCGTGCATGACCGGGAAGGCGACGTCGATGGGGACCTCGTCGACGAGCTGCTGGCCCTCGACGCTGGCCAGCCGCACGCCCTCGGCGCCGCGGACCAGAATGGCCTCGGGCCGGTGCGGATCGACCGACGGCAGTTCGTCGTCGACCACTTTCAGGCCCAGAATCTCCTCGGGCTGGTAACGGTGCCAGACCCCCGACTTGTCGATCCCGATCCCGTGCACCACGTACCGGGAGTCGTCGATCGCCCCCAACACCCCCGCCGCCGTGAGGCAGGAGACCTCGTGCTCGGTGGACTGACCGCCGAAGACGACGGCGACACTGATCCGCTGATCGACCGGTTCAGGCATGGCTTCCTCTCGCTGTGGCGACCCGACAAGACTAACGACGTCAACTGCGGACGCGACGACGGCCGGCTCACAGAACCGCCGTGTCGCGCGGCACCCGCGCATGACGGCCCGGATGCCAGCGCTGCGCCGGGGCCTCGAGACCCCGCACGGAGGCGACCTGGGCAGTGATGGCGTCCATGATCCGCGCCGTCGCCTCGAATACGGCGTGCCGGTCGTGCTCGCCCCGGGCGACGAGCTCGTCCAGCTCGACCGGTGGTCCCGCCGAGACCGTGACATCGGTGGGCGGGAAGAGGTGGAGGCGGCGCTTGCGGCGCGGCGGGACGATGAAGTTCGCGCCCCACTGCCCGATCGGCAGGACCGGCGCCCCGGTGGCCAGCGCGAGCCGCGCCGCTCCGGTGTGACCGGCCATCGGCCACTCGTCGGGATCGTAGGTGAAGGTGCCCTCGGGATAGACGACGACGGCCATGCCCTGCTCGATGCACTTGCGGGCGTTGTCCAGCGAACCCGCCGCGCTCATCGACCCGCGGGAGACCGGGATCTGGTCGATCGAGCGGAGCAGACCGCCCAGCAGGGCCACGTCGAAGAGATTCGCGCGGGCCAGGAAATGGGGCCAGCGCCCCGAATAGGCGAGATAGTGGCCCACCACCACGGGGTCCAGGGAGCAGACGTGGTTCGACACCACGATGAGTCCGCCGCTCGACGGCACCCGCTCCTGGTTGAGGTGGTGGAGGCGGGCACACGGTGCCAGCAGCGCACTGGCGAGGCGGGCGCACCCGGCGAAGACATGGTTGGCCGGCTCGTGGTTGACCCGACCGAGCCTGCCGAGGTAGAGCCGTCGGGGAGTCCTGCGCTGTTCGCTCATCCCTGGGGTCGAGGCCATGTCGGACATTGTGCCAGCGTCCTCCGGCGACCCGGCGCGGGCCGTGGCGCGCACCGGGTCACCGGGGACGTGCTGGCTCAGGCGGCCTCCGGGGTCGTCGGCTTGAAGCTCGGGCGCTTCGCCTCGTAGGCGTCGATGCTGTCGGCATGCCGCAGGCTGATCGCGATGTCGTCCAGCCCCTCGAGCAGCCGGTGCCGCGTGTAGTCGTCGATCTCGAAGCCGATGCTGAACTCGCCTGCGGTGATCGTGCGATTCACCAGGTCGACGGTGATCTGCTCGCCGGGGCGGGCCTCGGCGAAGTCCCACAACTGGGCGACCTGGTCAGGGGTGATCGTCGCCAGCAGCAGCCCGGACTTGCCCGAGTTGCCGCGGAAGATGTCGCCGAAGCGCGAGCCGATGACCACCTTGAAGCCGTAGTTCTGCAGGGCCCACACCGCGTGCTCGCGTGAGCTCCCGGTGCCGAAGTCCGGCCCGACGACCAGGATGCTGCCCTGCCGGTAGGCCGGCTGGTTGAGCACGAAGTCGGGATCGTCGCGCCAGCTCTTGAACAACCCGTCCTCGAAGCCGGTGCGGGTGATCCGCTTGAGGTACACGGCCGGGATGATCTGGTCGGTGTCGACATTGCTGCGCCGCAGCGGTACCGGGATTCCTGTGTGTGTGGAGAACTTGTCCATGTCCGAAATGTCCTTTGCGTCCAGATGTCTGTTACGACAGGTCGGTGGGGGCCGCGAGATGACCCGCGACGGCGGTCGCGGCGGCGACGGCCGGGCTCACCAGATGGGTCCGCCCGCCTCGGCCCTGACGGCCCTCGAAATTGCGGTTCGAGGTGGACGCGCTGCGCTCCCCCGGGGCGAGCTTGTCGGGGTTCATCGCCAGGCACATCGAGCAGCCGGCGTGACGCCATTCCGCCCCGGCCTTCGTGAAGACCTCGTCGAGACCCTCCGCCATCGCCTGCTCGCGCACCGCGTCGGATCCCGGTACGACGAGCATCCGCACGCTCGACGCCACCTTGTGGCCCTTGATCACGGCGGCGGCGGCCCGCAGGTCCTCGATCCGCCCATTCGTGCAGGAACCCAGGAAGACGGTGTCCACGTTGATCTCGCGCAGCGGCGTGCCCGCCTTCAGGCCCATGTACTCCAGCGCCCGCTCGGCGGCGGCCCGCTGGACCTCGCTGGCGAAGCTGCTCGGCTCGGGAACCGAGGAGTCCAGCGGCGCCCCCTGACCGGGATTGGTGCCCCAGGTCACGAACGGGGTGAGGGTGCTGGCGTCCAGCACGACCTCGGCGTCATAGCTCGCGTCCGGATCGGAGCGCAGGCTCGTCCAGTACTCGACGGCGCGGTCCCAGTCGGCGCCCTTCGGTGCGTGCAGGCGTCCCGACAGGTAGTCGAAGGTCGTCTGGTCGGGGGCGATCAGACCGGCCTTGGCGCCCCACTCGATGGACATGTTGCAGATCGTCATCCGCCCTTCCATCGACATCGACTCGATGGCCTCGCCACGGTATTCGGCGATGTATCCCTGCCCGCCGCCGGTACCGACCTTGGCGATCAGCGCCAGCACGACGTCCTTGGGGGTCACTCCCTTCGGCAGCTGACCGTTGATCGTCACCGCCATCGACTTCGGCCTGGCCTGCGGCAGGGTCTGGGTGGCCAGCACGTGCTCGACCTCGCTGGTCCCGATCCCGAAGGCCAGCGCGCCGAAGGCTCCGTGGGTGGCGGTGTGGGAGTCGCCGCAGACGATCGTCATGCCGGGCTGCGTCAGGCCGAGCTGGGGCCCCATGACATGGACGATGCCCTGCTCGGCGTCGCCCAGGGAGTGCAGCGTGACGCCGAACTCGCGACAGTTGTTGCGCAGGGTCTGCACCTGGGTGCGGGAGACCGGATCGGCGATCGGCCGGTCGATGTCGACGGTGGGGATGTTGTGGTCCTCGGTGGCGACCGTGAGCTCGGGACGCCTCAGCTTGCGGCCTGCGAGACGTAGGCCCTCGAACGCCTGCGGGCTGGTCACCTCATGGACCAGGTGCAGGTCGATGTAGAGCAGGTCAGGCTCCTCGCCCCCGCTCCAGACCACGTGATCGTCCCAGATCTTCTCCACCAGAGTTCGTGCCATGGATCCGATTATCACCCTGGACATACCAAAATGCGAGATGGTAATCTCACTCTATGGACAATACGAGTGGTGTGGGAGTTCTCGACAAGGCCGCCCTGGTGCTCACCGCGCTCGAACAGGGACCCACCACCCTGGCCGGCCTGGTGCAGGCCACCGGGCTGGCACGGCCCACCGCGCATCGTCTCGCCGTCGCGCTGGAGCACCACCGTCTGGTGGGACGCGACCTGCAGGGCCGCTTCGTCCTCGGGCCGCGGCTGGTTGAGCTCGCCTCGGCCGCCGGGGAGGACCGGCTGCTGGCGACCGCCGGCCCCATCCTGGCCCGGCTCCGCGACATCACCGGCGAGTCCTCCCAGCTCTTCCGCCGTCAGGGGGACATCCGGATCTGCGCAGCGGCCGCGGAACGCCCCTCCGGGCTGCGCGACACGATCCCGGTGGGTGCCCAGATCAGCATGAATGCCGGCTCCGCCGCGCAGGTGCTGCTGGCCTGGGAGGACCCCGACCGGATCAGGGAGGGTCTTGCCTCGGCGACCTTCTCGGCGGTGGCGCTGAACACCGTGCGCAGACGCGGCTGGGCCCAGTCGGTCGGCGAGCGGGAGCCCGGCGTGGCCTCGGTCTCGGCCCCGGTGCGCTCCCCCGCCGGAAAGGTCATCGCGGCCGTCTCGGTCTCGGGCCCGATCGAGCGACTCACCCGTCAGCCCGGGCGCCTGCACGCACCGGCAGTGATCGCGGCGGCCGAGCGACTCTCGGAAGTGCTGCGCAGGGCCGGTGCCGAGGAGCGCTGAGTACGGCCGACGGGCCGGCAGCACCCTGAACACAGCGCCTTGGACCACAGCACCTGGACACGGCCGTGGCGTGTCGGGCGACGGTGCACCCGGCTCCGGCCGCCGGACGGCCACCGGCCCGACGACGACTCACGACAGATCACGCACGCCAGATGATGCACGACAGGTGACGCACGACAGTGTGGGCCCCCTCCGAGGAGGGGGCCCACACTTTTTCACCTGGTAGCCCCGAGCGGATTCGAACCGCCGTTTCAGCCTTGAGAGGGCCGCGTGCTAGGCCGCTACACAACGGGGCCAGGTCTCACTTCTTCAATTGTGCTACTCGGTGCAACCGCTCGGCGGCTGCACCTCGGACCGATGTCGACCACCCGTCGATCCGCACTGCTCTTGCCTGCCGGGCCCCCACCTCGCGGTGGGAACCCGACGTGCGCTGGGGTACCAGGACTCGAACCTGGACTGACGGAACCAGAATCCGGCGGGCTGCCAATTACCCCATACCCCACAGGCACACGCGGTTTCCCGCGTCGGCAACGTCCACAGACTCTAGTGGAAAGTGATGCCAGAGATCAAACCGAGGCCTCCGGCGTGCGGGTACGCAGCCCCAGCGCCCTGGTGACGAGCACCGCGAGGACGCCGGTGAGCAGATAGCACAGGACGTTCACCCCGGTGGTTCCCCAGCTGCTCCGGTCGATGGCACGCGTCTGGGCCACCGTCCCGGCCAGGATCGCGTAGCAGAAGGTGCTCACATTGTTGGCCGCATGCACGGCGATGGAGGCTTCCAGACCCCCGGTGAACACGACCATCAGGCCAGCGGCCAGCCCGAAGCCGAAGCGGTCCACGAACAGCGGCAGGTTCTGCACGCCGTGCATGGCCGCGAAGACCAGCGCCGAGACCAGCACGGCCACCCAGGAACGCCCGCTGAGCGCACCCACCGCCTGCTGCAGATAGCCGCGGAAGAGGAACTCCTCGCCGGCGGCCTGGATTGGTGCGGTGAGCACCACCAGCAGGATCCACAACCAGGCATGGGCCGGCGGCGCGAACTGCCAGGCAGCGCCACGGCGTCCGAGCAGGTAGATCCCGTTGAGGACGACGAAGCCGATCACCAGGCACAGTCCCAGCAGCCCCCAGCGCACGCCGGGCCGTACCGAGACGAGCCAGCCCGGCGCCAGCCCGTTCCACCAGCGGCCGACAGCCATCACCACGAGGATCGTCGAGGCCAGGGCCAGGTCGACGACGGCGATGCCCTCGGGCAGGTGGTAGCCGACGACGAGCTGGTATCCGTCGGTGAAGTCGCCGGGACGCCCGCGGGCCAGCCACGAGATGCCGGCGCCGAGGTAGAGCAGCAGCTGGCTCGCCACGAGATAGCCCAGCGCGACGAGCAGGATGCCGCTCAGGGCGCGCATGCGGACCACGGGATCCGGGCTGCCCATCACCTGGGTGTGGTCGACACCGGGCGCGGGACGGTGCGGGAAGGCCGGCGGGAGCGGTGGCGCGGAGGGCGTCACGGCGGGCCGGCGTCGGGGCTGGCTCACCGTCTGCTCACCGTGCCCCGTCGAATCCGTCGCTCGTCCCGCCGTCGACGATCCGGTTGCTCAACGTGCCGATCGACTCGATCTCGACCGAGACCTCCTGGCCGGGAAGCATCGGGCCCACCCCGGCCGGCGTACCGGTGAGGATGACATCGCCGGGAAGCAGCGTGGTGAAGCCGGAGACGAAGCTGATCAGCTCGTCGACGGGGTGCACCATCTCGGAGGTGGAGCCCTGCTGGCGCAGCTCTCCGTCCAGCGTGGTCGTGAGATGCAGCCGGCCCGCCTCGGCCAGGTCGAGATGGCTGACGATCCACGGGCCGAGCGGGCAGAAGCTGTCCCAGCCCTTGGCCCGCGTCCACTGGCCGTCGCTGCGCTGCAGGTCGCGTGCCGTGACGTCATTGGCCACCGTGTAGCCGAAGATCACCTCGGCGGCCCGCGAGCGGGGCACCTGGCGGCAGATCCGGCCGATGACAACGGCCAGCTCGCCCTCGAACTGGAGGTCCTGGGTCTCCCTGGGCCTGATGACGGGGTCGCCGGGGCCGATGACGCTGGTGTTCGGCTTTAGGAAGACCAGTGGGGTGTCCGGAACCTCGTTGCCCAGCTCGCTGGCGTGGGCGGCGTAGTTGCGCCCGATGCCCACGATCTTGCTCCTGGGGATCACCGGGGCGAGCAGCCGCACGTCCTCGAGACGGTGCCGCTCGCCGGTGTACTTCACGGCGCCGACCAGCGGGTCACCGCTGATCGCGGCGATGCTGTCCGGGTGTTCCCCCTCGTCGACGGCCAGCTCGACGATTCCGAAGCTGGGTTCCTGGCCGTCGAGGCTGTAACGAGCGATACGCATGGGGCCAATCTAGCCCGGCGTCCGGGTCGGCCCCGAGCCAATCCGGCCCGGCGCGGGCACCGGCCCGGGGAAGCCTTGCAGCGGCCCCCGGGCCGTGGCCCGGTGCTCAGTCGGTCGTGCCGTAGTCCTTGACCAGACCGTAGAGATAGGCCTCGGTGAGGGCCTCCCAGCTCGCCTCGATGACGTTCTCACCGACTCCCACCGTGGTCCAGGTGCGTCCGGCGCAGGTGGTGTCGATCTGCACGCGCACGGTGGCGTCGGTCCCGTGGCCCTCGTCGAGGATGCGCACCCGGTAGTCGGTCAGGTCGAAGCTGCGCACCTGGGGATAGACCGGGCTGAGGGCGCGGCTGAGCGCCTGGTCGAGGGCGTTCACGGGCCCGTTCCCCTCGCCGACGTAGAGCTGGCGGGTTCCCCTGGCCGCCAGCTTCACGGTGGCCTCGGTCGCCGCACCGGCGACCGGCTCGGTGCCCTGCTCGGTGAAGACCCGCCAGGAGATCACCTCGAAGGGAATCGGGAGCGCCTCGTCGGCCATCTGGCGGACCAGCAGCTCGAAGCTCGCGTCGGCCGCCTCGTAGGCGTAGCCCTGCGACTCGCGCTCCTTGACGAGGTCGGCGACCCGCCCGGCGAGCTCGCGGTCCGCGAGGTCGAGACCGAGCTCCTCGCCCTTGATCTGGATGTTCGCGCGTCCGGCCATCTCGCTGATGAGCATCCGCATGTCGTTGCCCACCGCCTCCGGCGCGACATGCTGGTAGAGGTCGTTGTTGACCCTCAGGGCGCTGGCGTGCAACCCGGCCTTGTGCGCGAAGGCGGACTCCCCCACATATGGCTGGCGCGGCAGCGCCGGCTGGTTGGCGATCTCGGCGACGGTACGCGAGATCTGGGTGAGCATCCCCAGCTGCTCGGGGGTGACCACCGGCCACCCGTACTTGAGCTGGAGATCGGCGATCAGCGTCGTGAGGTCCATGTTCCCGGTGCGCTCGCCGTATCCGTTGATCGTGCCCTGCACCTGGCTGACCCCGGCCTCCAGCGCTGCGAGGCTGTTCGCCACCGCGCAACCCGAGTCGTTGTGGCAGTGCACGCCGAGCTCCACGCCGATCGACGAGGTCGCGGAGACGACGTCGCCCATCCAGCTGGGCAGCATTCCGCCATTGGTGTCGCACAGCACGACGGTGCGTGCTCCCGCCTCGGCGGCGGTGCGCACCACTTCGAGGGCGTAGGCAGGATTGCTGCGGAAACCGTCGAAGTAGTGCTCCGCGTCGACGATCACCTTCCTGCCCTCGCCGATCAGGTGGCGCACGGTGTCGGCGACCATCGCGAGATTCTCGTCCAGGGTGGTGTGCAGGGCCTGGGTGACGTGCAGGTCGTGGGCCTTCGCGACGACGCACACCCACTCGGTGCCGGCCTCGCACAGGGCCGCCAGCTGAGGATCGTCCGCGGCCCGCCGTGCGGCGCGCCGGGTGGATCCGAAGGCCACCAGGCGGGCGTTGCGCAGGTCGAGCGAGGCCGCCCGGGCGAAGAACTCGGTGTCCACCGGGTTCGAGCCGGGCCATCCCCCCTCGATGAAACCGACGCCCAGGGAGTCGATCTGTTCAGCGATCCTCAGCTTGTCGGCCACGGAGAGCTGGATGCCCTCCTGCTGGCCGCCGTCGCGAAGGGTGGTGTCGTACAGCTGGAGATTCTCCGGGTGTACCGGATTCACTGTCATGTTCGGTTGTCCTCGTCGAGTTCGGTCAGCAGACCTGCTGGGTCCACCCGTGGGTGTCTGCGGTGCGACCGTACTGGATGTCGAGCAGGAGATTGCGCAGCGCGATGGAGTGGCCGCCGTCGGCGGGGACGTTGACCTCGTGCCGGCCCGACTCGTCGGTGAGCGAGCCGATGGGCGTGATGACGGCGGCGGTGCCGCACGCGAAGAGTTCGGTGATGGTGCCGTCGGACAGGCCCTGGTAGATCTCGGCCAGTGTGACCGGACGCTCCACCGGGGTGAGTCCGAGCTCGGGCGCCACGGTGAGCAGCGAGTCGCGGGTGATGCCGGGCAGGATGTTGCCGTTGAGCTCGGGGGTGACGAGCTGGTTGTCGCTGGTGACGGCGACGAAGTTCATGCCGCCGAGCTCCTCGATCCACTTGTGCTCGGCGTTGTCGACGAACATCACCTGGTTGCAGCCGTGCTCGTAGGCGATCTCCTGGGGCAGCAGGCTGGCGGCGTAGTTGCCGCCGCACTTGGCCGAACCGGTGCCGCCGTTGGCGACCCGGCTGTAGTGGGACTCCACCCAGATGTCGACAGGAGCGACGCCACCGGCGAAGTAGGAGCCCACCGGGGAGGTGATCACACAGAAGGTGACCGCCTTGCTGGGACGCACGCCGAGGAAGGACTCGGTGGCGATCGCGAAGGGACGGATGTACAGGCTCTGCTCATGGCCCGACGGAACCCAGCGGGCATCCACCGTGACCAGGGCGCGGACGGCACCGACGAAGTCCTCCTGCGGGAGCTTCGGCAGGGCGAGCCGGGCGCAGGAGTTCGAGAAGCGCTGGGCATTGCTCTCGGGGCGGAACAACCAGGTGGAACCGTCGGCGCGACGGTAGGCCTTCAGCCCCTCGAACGCCTCCTGGGCGTAGTGGTAGACGGCCCCGGCCGGGTCCATGGTGAGCGGGCTGTGGTCGACGATCCGGGCATTCGTCCAGCCGAGTTCAGGAGTCCAGTCAATGAGCGCCATGTGGTCGGAGAAATAGACGCCGAAACCGGGGTTCTGCTGGATCTTCGCAATCGCGTCATCGGCAAGATAGGACGGATTACTGGGTGCGCTGATCGTCAATGCCATGGCGCGAGTTTATCTCAGCGCCAACACCACCAATGGCCGGTCCCAGCGCTTATCGCGGAGCACCCGACCGAGCTGAGACCGATGGCATCGGAAAGCCCTCAGGTCATAGGCTTGGGCACATGGTGCAGACGAGCAGAACCCCGCAGATCGCAGTCATTCCCGGGGACGGAATCGGCCCCGAAGTGGTGGGCGAGGCCCTCAAGGTGCTGAACACGACGGTGGGCGAGGGATCATTCGACTTCACCCACTACGAGCTGGGTGCCCAGCACTGGCTGGACACCGGCGAGGTGCTCTCCGACGAGACCCTGGCGGAGCTGGCCGGCAAGGACGCCATCGTGCTCGGTGCCGTGGGCGCCGCGCCGGGATCGACGACGATCCCCTCCGGGCTGCTGGAACGCGGCCTGCTGCTCAAGCTCCGGTTCGCCTTCGACCAGGATGTCAACCTGCGTCCCTCGATCCTCTACCCCGGCGTCACCAGCCCCCTCTCGCACGCCGTGCTCGACCGGGGCCCGGTGGACTTCGTCGTGGTCCGCGAAGGCACCGAGGGTCTGTATGCCGGCAACGGTGGCAGCCTGCGGACCGGCACCACCCAGGAGATCGCCACCGAGGTGAGCGTCAACACCGCCTTCGGCGTCGAACGCGTCGTGCGCTACGCCTTCGAGCTGGCGAGCCGGCGCCGCCACCGGCTCACCTTGGTGCACAAGCACAATGTGCTCGTCAACGCGGGCGGCCTGTGGCGCCGGATCACCGATGCCCTGGCCGAGCAGTTCCCCGAGGTCGAGCACGACTACCTGCACGTCGACGCCGCGACGATCAGCCTTGTCAAGGACCCGCAGCGCTTCGACGTCATCGTCACGGACAATCTCTTCGGTGACATCCTCACCGACGAGGCCGCCGCGGTGACCGGAGGCATCGGGCTGGCCCCCAGCGCCAACATCAACACGGCACGCACCTTCCCCTCGATGTTCGAGCCGGTGCACGGTTCGGCCCCCGACATCGCCGGGAAGGGCATCGCGGATCCGAGCGCGGCGATCAGCTCGATGGCACTGCTGCTGCGTCATCTCGACCGCGAGGCCGATGCTGCCCGCATCGAGCAGGCCGTCGCCGCGGACATCTCGGAGCGCGGCGAGCAGCACCGCACCACCGGGCAGATCGGCGATGCGATCGCCGCACGGCTGGGCTGAGCAGCCTCAGGACACTGCGCCGGTGACCAGCCGGCCCAGTGTCTCCTCCACCTGGGGCGTCCACTCGACGAGCGCGAAGGCGACCGGCCACATGGGTCCCTCGTCGAGACGGGCGGCCTGCTGGAAGCCGACGGTGCAGTAGCGGGTGGCGAACTTCGTGGCGTCCTGGAAGAAGACCACCACGTGGCCCTGCTCGTCCGCATAGGCCGGCATGCCGTACCAGGTCTTCGGCGCGAGCTGCGGGGCCACCCTGCCCACCAGCCGGTGGAAGTGCTCCGCCAGCGCACGGTCCTCGGGTGCCATCTCGCCGATCCGCTCGACGACGGCCAGCAGCCCCTTGGCCAGTCTGTCCTTGCCACGGCCCTGGTTGCGCAGCTCCGCGGCCCGTTCGGCGATTGCCCGGCGCTCCTCGGCACTGAATCCGGTCTGGGAGTTCTCGTCCATACGGGCAATTGTCCCGCAGCGCTCGCACCCGCCTGTCCTCCCGGAGCGCGACAGATCGGCGAGGCTCTCGCCGTGCGACTCTCCTGCGGTGGGTCCCCCACGGGCCCGGCCGCTCGTGCCGGCAGCTCAGGCCCTTTGGGCGACCGGCCCCATGGCGCGCAGCAGATTGGCCATCTCGATGGCCGCCTCGGCGCAGTCGAAGCCCTTGTTGCCCGCCTTGGTGCCGGCCCGCTCGACAGCCTGCTCGATGTTCTCGGTGGTGAGCACCCCGAAGAGCACCGGTATCCCGGTGGCCAGGGAGGTCTGGGCGATGCCCTTGGAGAGCTCGGCACAGACGAGTTCGTAGTGGCTTGTCGCGCCGCGGATGACCGCACCCAGGCAGATCACTGCGTCATGGTCGCCGGAGTCGGCCATCCGCCTTGCGACCAGCGGAATCTCGAAGGCACCGGGTACCCAGGCGATGTCGATCGACTCGGCGTCCACGCCGTGGCGAGTCAGCCCGTCCATGGCGCCCGACAGCAGCTTGCTGGTGATGAACTCGTTGAATCGCGACGCGACGATCCCGATCCGCAGACCGTCGGCGACCAACGCACCCTCGAATGTGGTCATGTGACTCTCCTGTTCCCCGCAGCGGCTTGCCCGCTGCGGATGGTGGATGTATGCAGCGGCTTGCCCGCTGCGGATGGTGGATGTATGCAGCGGCTTGCCCGCTGCGGATGGTGGACGTGCGCAGCGGCGAGCCCGCTGCCTGGTGGCTCCGCAGGTGCTCAGTAGTCGAGAAGGTGACCCATCCGGGACTGCTTGGTACGCAGATAGTCCAGGTCGAAGGCCGTCGCCGGCATCTGCAGGGGCACCCGTTCGACGATGTCGATGCCGTAGCCGGCGAGCTGGTCCACCTTGTCGGGATTGTTGGTGAGCAGCTGCACGCTGGTCACCCCCAGGTCCCGCAGCATCTGCGCGCCCACCGCGTAGTCGCGGGCGTCCCCTGGGTAGCCGAGCGCCTCATTGGCCGCGAGGGTGTCCAGGCCCTGTTCCTGCAAGGCATAGGCGCGCAGCTTGTCGGTGAGGCCGATACCCCGACCCTCCTGACGCAGGTAGAGCAGCACTCCCCTGCCCCGACGGGCGATCATCTCCAGCGCCGCGTCGAGCTGCTGCCCGCAGTCGCAGCGCAGCGAACCGAGCACATCCCCGGTGAGACATTCGGAGTGCATCCGGCACAGCACCTCGCTGCCGTCCCCGACGGATCCGGCCACCAGGGCGAGATGTTCCGCTCCGCCGGCCAGATCACGGTAGGCGTGGACCAGGAAGTCACCGTGACGGGTGGGCAGTGATGCGGTGGCCACCCGCTCGACGAGCACCTCGTGGCGCCAGCGATAGCTCTTGATGTCGGCCACCGTGCACGAGGCCAGGTCCCAGCGCCGGGCGAACTCCCGTAGCTGTGGGCGCCGCATCATGGTGCCGTCCTCGGCCATGATCTCGCAGCACAACCCGCAGGGTTGCAGGCCTGCCAGGTTCAGCAGGTCGACGGTGGCCTCGGTGTGCCCCTCCCGCTCGAGCACCCCCATGGGGCGGGCCTGGAGCGGGAACATGTGGCCGGGCCGG
Source organism: Propionibacterium sp. (assembly GCA_049297835.1). Classification (GTDB taxonomy): domain Bacteria; phylum Actinomycetota; class Actinomycetes; order Propionibacteriales; family Propionibacteriaceae; genus Propionibacterium. Next base: position 6,800 of record JBAQVA010000054.1, on the reverse strand, counting down.
CGCAGCTCATCCGGACGCACAGCCGGGTCGGCGCAGGCCCGGGCGGTGCAGGCACGGTCACCGGCGGAGATTCCGGTGGTGGTGTGCACATGGTCCACCGACACCATGAACGCGGTCTGGTGATTGTCGCCGTTGCGCGCCACCATGGGCTCCAGCCCCAGCCGGAGACAGGCAGCGGTGTCCATGGGCATGCAGATCAGCCCCTTGGCCCGGGACGCCATGAAGGTGATCTGGTCGTCGGTGACCGAGGCCGCGGCGCAGATCAGGTCGCCCTCGTTCTCCCTGTCCTCGTCGTCGCCGACCAGCACGATGCGCCCCAGCCGAAGATCTGCCAGCACCGCCTCGACGCCCTGTCGCTCGTGTGCGGGCCGCCCGATACTGCGGCGCCCGATGTCGTCCCGTGGCATCCCGGTTCCGTCGGGATCAGTCAGCTCCAGGTAACTCGATTGCTTGTCAGACATGGTTTCCTTTCGTCGGGGCGCCCAGCATCCGGGCGAGGTCTGAACTGTGTGGGCTGTCGTCGGCGCGCGGTGCGCCGAGCAGGGCGGCCACGTACTTGCCGAGGATGTCGGCCTCCAGGTTGACCGTGTCGCCGCGGCGTCGGCGTCCGAGCGTGGTGCACCCAGCGGTGTGCGGGATGACGGTGACCTCGAAGCTGCCGGTGGAGAGCCGGGCCACCGTGAGGCTCACGCCGTCGACGGTCACGGAGCCCTTCTGCACGAGCAGGCGGGTGAACGTCTCGTCGGCACGAACGGCGAGGCGGACGGCATTCGCGTCAGCGCGGACTGCGCCCACCACGCCCGTGGTGTCCACGTGGCCGGTGACGAAGTGACCGCCGAAGCGCCCGTCGCTGCGCACGGCCCGCTCCAGATTCACCCGCTCGCCCGGTCTGACCAGCCGCAGCGCAGAGCAGGACGTGGTCTCGGGTGAGGCGTCGGCGCAGAAGCTGTCCGGGGAGAGCCGGGTGACGGTGAGGCAGACCCCGTTGACGCAGATGGAGTCGCCCACGGCCGCGTCGGCGACCACGAGCGGCCCGACGACCTCGAGGGCGGTGGCCTGTCCGGTGCGGTGCACTCCCCGGACGGTGCCCAGCTCTTCGACTATGCCTGTGAACACGGGAGCACCTCGCTCTCCCACAGCAGGTCGTCGCCGAGCCGGGTGAGACGAGGCGGGCCGATCCGGAAGGCGTCGTCGGGATCACTGACGCCGATTCCCGCGACCGGCGAGGGGGCATCAGCGCCACCGAACAGCTTCGGGGCGAGATAGACCTGGATCCTGGTGACGATGCCCGCGTGCAGCGCGGACCAGTTGAGGCGTCCGCCGCCCTCCAGCAGCACGGAGTCGACACCCCGATCGCCCAGGGCGGCACACAGCGCCCGGAGGTCGACCCGTCCCCCGTCGGCCGGGAGCACCAGCACCTCGCAGCCGGTCCGCCGACATGCCTCGACCTTCGACGCGTCCGCGCAGCAGGTGGCGAGCAGGGTGGGTGTCTGGCGGGCGGTGCGCACCACGGCGGCATCCAGCGGGACGCGCAGCCGGGAATCGCAGACGATGCGCAGCGGGTTGCGGCTCCCGGCCAGCCGGCAGGTGAGCTGCGGATCGTCGGCGAGCACGGTGCCCACTCCCACCATCACTGCGGCCCAGCGCTGCCGGTCGTGCTGCACCGCGAGACGCGCTCGGTCGCCACTGACCCAGCGGGAAGCCCCGGTGCGGGTGGCGATCTTGCCATCCAGAGTCATCGCATACTTCATCACCACGAGGGGACGCCCGGTGGTGATGAAGTGGAAGAAGGCCTCGTTGATCTCGGCGCACTCGTGGTTGAGCACGCCGACACTGACCTCGACACCGTGGTCGCGCAGCGCGGCGACGCCCTTGCCCGCCACCAGCGGATTGGGATCGAGGCAGCCCACCACCACCCGGGTCACGCCCGCGGCGATGAGGGCCTCGGTGCACGGCGGGGTCTTGCCGGTGTGACAGCAGGGCTCGAGGGTCACATAGACCGTTGCGCCGCGAAGGTCGTCGGTGCACGCCGCCAACGCATTGCGCTCGGCGTGCGGACCGCCGAAGTACTCATGGCCGCCGCGCCCGACCGTGGCGCCGTGGCGCACCACGACGGCACCCACCAGTGGATTGGGGTTGACCCTGCCGAGGCCCACCTGGGCGCAGGACAGCGCCTCACGCATGAATTGTTCGTCTGACACCAGAACTCCCGGAATGCAATACCTGAATTCAGTGAAGCCCCCGGGTATTGGGTTCTGGTGTCGAATTACCTCAGCGCAGTGCTCGGGACGACGCGCTGGATCAGCTGGAAAGCCTCACCATCGCTGCGTCACAATTGCGCGGAGAATCGACACGTCTTCTTCCATCCAGACTTTACTGTCGGTTCCGGAATTACACCGGATCCTGCGCCGAAACGCTCGCGGACTGTACCGCCGATCGGGAATTTCACCCTGCCCCGAAGACATCGTTGTTCAGTTTTTTCACCACTCAGTTCGAATTGGGCAGTTCGCACTGCCCAATTCCTGGGACACTGTACGCCCCCGTGGGCGCCCCGCCACCGCGGCCCCGTCCGGGTGCGGGAGCGGGTCGCTCCCACACCCGCGCCCGGACGGGTCGGCGGATCAGCGCGCGACAGAGCCTTCGACGTAGTCCTTGTCCTTGTCGGCCGTCCAGGCGAAGAGCGAGCGGATCTGACGCCCGGTCTTCTCGATCGGATGGGCCTCACCCTGGGCCCGCAGCTTCTTGAACTCGGGAGCGCCGGCAGCCTGGTCGTCCATGAACTTCTTCGCGAAGGTGCCGTCCTGGATGTCGGAGAGCACCGCCTTCATGTTCTCCTTCACGTGCGCGTCGATGACCCGCGGGCCGGACACGTAGTCGCCGTACTCGGCGGTGTCGGAGCAGGACCAGCGCTGCTTGGAGATGCCGCCCTCGTTGATCAGGTCGACGATCATCTTCATCTCGTGACAGACCTCGAAGTAGGCCATCTCGGGCTGGTAGCCGGCCTCGACGAGGACCTCGAAGCCGGTCTCGATCAGCTTGGACAGGCCGCCGCACAGCACGTCCTGCTCGCCGAACAGATCGGTCTCGGTCTCCTCGCGGAAGCTCGTCTTGATGGCGCCGGCGCGCAGCCCGCCGATTGCCTTCGCGTAGGAGAGCACCAGCGGCCATGCCTGGCCGGAGGCATCCTGCTCGACGCAGACCAGCACCGGCACGCCACGTCCTGCCTCGAACTCACGACGCACGACGTGACCTGGCCCCTTCGGGGCAACCATGATGACGTCGTGGTCGGCGGAGGGCTTGATGTAGCCGAAGTGGATGTTGAAGCCGTGGGCGAAGAGCAGGGCCGCACCGGGCTTGAGGTTCGGCTCGATCGACTCCTTGTAGACCTTCGCCTGCACCTGGTCGGGAGCCAGGATGGTGACGACGTCACCCTCCTTCACGGCGTCCTCGACCGACTTCACGGTGAGCCCGGCCTCCGTCGCCTTGGCGATGGAGGACGACCCCGCACGCAGACCCACCACGACGTTCACGCCGCTGTCACGCAGGTTCAGAGCGTGGGCGTGGCCCTGTGAGCCGTAACCGATGACGGCGACGGTCTTCGACTGGATCACCGACAGATCGGCGTCGTCGTCATGGAACATTTCTGCCATTGCTTCTCCTGTTGTGTTTGTCGTTGCCGGCGCGCCCGTCGCTCAGGACGAGTGCTTGACGAGCGCCGGACGATTCTTCTCGTTGATGCCCTTGCTGCCACGGCCGAGGGCAACACGCCCGGACTGCACCAGTTCGATGATGCCGTAGGGGCTGAGCATCGTTGTGAGGGCCTCGATCTTGCCGAGTCCCCCGGTGGCCTCGATGGTCACCGACTCCGGGCTCACGTCAACGGCGTGGGCGCGGAACAGATTGGTGATGTCGATCACTGCGGAACGGGTGTGGTCGGTGCAGCGCACCTTGACCAGGAGCATCTCGTGGTTGATCGCATCGTCGTCGAGCTCCACGATCTTGTAGACCTCGACGAGCTTGTTGAGCTGCTTGACGACCTGCTCGACGACCCGCTCGTCCTCGAGGGACATGACGATGGTCATCCGGGAGACCTCGGGGCGCTCGGTCGTGCCGACCGACAGCGACTCGATGTTGAAGCCGCGCCGCGAGATGAGGCCTGCCACCCGTGCCAGCACGCCGGGGTGATTGCTCACCAGAACACTGAGCGTATGGGTCGTCACAGCTCCTCCTCGTGCCACTCCGGAGCCATTCCCCGGGCAATCATGATTTCGTCGTTGCTGGTGCCCGCCGGAACCATCGGCCAGACCATGGCGTCCTTCTCGCAGACGAACTCCATCACCACCGGACGGTCGTCGATGGCGGCGGCCTTGGCCAGCACCTCGTCGACCTCCTCGAGCGTGCGGGCCCTCAGCCCGACGCAGCCCATCGCCTGGGCAAGCATCGGGAAGTCGGGCACCAGATCGGTGTCGAGATCGGTCTGGGAGTAGCGGTGGTTGTAGAACAGCGACTGCCACTGGCGGACCATGCCGAGTGCGTTGTTGTTGATGACGGCGATCTTCACGGGAATGTGGTTGAGCGCACAGGTGGTGAGCTCCTGGTTGGTCATCTGGAAGCAACCGTCGCCGTCGATGCCCACGACCACGGCGTCCGGACAACCCACCTTCGCCCCCATCGCGGCCGGCACGCAGTAGCCCATCGTCCCCGCGCCCCCGGAGGTGAGCCAGTGCGCTGGATGCTCGAGCGGCAGGAAGTGCGCCGACCACATCTGATGCTGCCCGACGCCGGTGACATAGATGGCGTCGGGGCCGAAACACTCGCCGATCTTGGAGATCACCTGCTGGGGCGAGAGCAGCCCGGTGGCGGGCTCCTCCCAACCGGCCGGGTAGCGCTTCTTGAGGCCGATGACATAGTGCTGCCAGGGCGTCAGGTCCGCCAGCTGCCTGTTCCTGAGCAGCTCGGTGAGGCCCGCCAGCACCCGCCGGGCGTCCCCGACGATGGGGATGTCGGCGATCCGGTTCTTGCCGATCTCAGCAGGATCGATGTCGGCATGGATGACGGTGGCCCGCGGCGCGAAGCTGTCGAGCTTTCCGGTGACCCTGTCGTCGAAGCGCATTCCCACGGAGATCAGCACGTCGGCGCGCTGGATCGCCCCGACCGCGGCCACCGTGCCGTGCATGCCGGGCATGCCGAGGTTCAGCTCGTCGCTGGACGGGAAGACTCCCCTGGCCATCAACGTCGTGACGACCGGGATCCGGGTCTCGGCGATGAATGCGGCCAGTTCGTCCCAGGCCCGCGACTTGACGATTCCGCCCCCGGCGACCAGCACCGGACGCTCGGCGGTGGCGATCGTCTCGGCCGCCTGGCGCAGCTGGCGATTGTGCGGCGAGACGGTGGGCTTGTACCCGGGCAGCTCCAGGCCGTCGGGCCAGACGAAGGGCACGACGGCGTTGAGCGCATCCTTCGCGACGTCCACGAGGACCGGCCCGGGGCGCCCGGTCGAGGCGATGTGGAAGGCCCTCTTCACGGCCAGCGGGATGTCCTCGGCGCGGGTGACGAGGAAGTTGTGCTTGGTGATGGGGGTGGTGATCCCCCTGATGTCGGCCTCCTGGAAGGCATCTGTGCCGATCGAGGCGGAATTGACCTGGCCGGTGATCGCGACCATCGGCACCGAGTCCATGTAGGCGTCACCGATCGGGGTCACCAGGTTCGTGGCACCGGGGCCCGAGGTGGCGACGCAGACGCCGACCTTCCCGGTGGCCACCGCGTATCCCTCGGCCGCATGCCCGGCACCCTGTTCGTGACGCACCAGGATGTGGCGGATCGAGGAGTCACACAGCGGATCGTAGAAGGGAAGGATCGCCCCTCCGGGCAACCCGAAGACGACCTCGACCCCGCACTTCTCCATGGATCTCAGGAGCGCCTGCGCACCGCTCAGCATGGGCGCCTCCTTGTGTCGTGCTGTTGCCTCGTTCGGCACGGACAACCTCCTCATCCCTCGGGCGTCTCCACCCGACACTCACTCTCGGACATCACTGCCCGACTCGACACCGCAGTCCTCCCGGCACGGATCCCCACGCCGTCGACCGGGACGATCAGCGCCCCCGGCCAACAAAAAACCCTCGCTGCCAAGGTGGCAGACGAGGGAGCGCTTCGTCGGTTCGACGAAGCGCTAGGCGAGTACGATAATCCGTCCTGCGAGCACGGGCTCAGTATGCCATCACAGCTCTCCGGACGCGAGAGGCTGTATCAATGGGCGAGACGATTCGTTCCACATTGAGGACGCCTCGTCATCGCCGAGGACGCCTCGTCATCGCCCGGGCACTGCCGACGCCGATCGCCAGACAGCCGAGCAGGGGGCCGGCCCAGACCACCGCGAGCTGCAGCGGGCCGCCGGCCGCCCAGTGGGAGCCCACCAGGTCGAGGGGGACCAGACAGGTCCATCCGGCCCAGACCAGCAGGGCGGCACGCTCCAGCCGCGGCATCGCGAGCCGCAGGGCGAGCAGTCCGGTGACGAGCGCCGGGACCCCCTGGCCGGCGAACTGGGCAGGCACCGAGACGACCATGACAAGACACAGCCAGCTGAGGGCATGTGCGGTGCGTCCGGCGCGCAGGTGGCGGACGGCCAGGACCGTCCCGAGCACCCCCGCCACTCCCCCGGCCAGCCAGCCCGCCAGGCCGGCGCGCGCGCCGAGCGAAGGGTCCAGTCCGGTGGGCACACCGGCCGCGCCGCGTCGCACCAGCCACCAGAAGTCATTGGTCGCCCAGGGCAGCACGAGCAGGGCGCACAGGGTGACCAGCAG
>JBAQVA010000053.1:0-11438 GCA_049297835.1 Propionibacterium sp. | reverse complement strand
GCCCTGGCGATCGGCGCGGCGCTGCACTTCGGCACCTTCACCCTGGTGACCCGGTGAGCCGGCTGCGGCTGGGGCTGCCCGGCGGGCTGGACCGGCTGGTCCGCCGCATCCTCGAGGACGCCGGCCGCGCACGCCCGGTGCTGCTGCTCGACGGTGGCTCGGGCGCGGGCAAGACCAGCCTCGCCCGCCGGCTGGCCGCCGAGCTGGCCGAGGCGGGAACGGCCGGTGTGCAGGTGCTCAGCCTCGACGACATCTACCCGGGCTGGGACGGCCTGGCGCAGGCCGCCGCCCTGCTCCCCGGGCTGCTGGCGGGTGAACACCCGGCCTACCGGCAGTGGGACTGGCGGCGCGACCGGCCCGGCGCACGCCGCGAGGTGGATCCTCGCGCGCCACTGCTGGTGGAGGGCTGCGGTGCCCTCACCCCCGCCTCGGCCGCCCTGGCGTCGACATCGATGTGGCTGGCCATGGCACCCTCGCGGCGCAAGCGCCTGGCGCTCGCCCGGGGCGGCGACGGATATGCGCCCCACTGGCAGCGCTGGGCGGCCCAGGAGCGGCGTCACTGGCGCGAGGACCACCCCCGCGAGCTGGCCGACGTGCAGCTGCATTGGCTGAGCACCGACGGCTGGCACTAGCGTGGGGCCCATGGCGAGATGTGACCTGGACGGGGTCATCCTGGGTGCTGAGGGGCAGCGTCCGAAGGTGATCATTCCCCTCGGCGCAGCCGGCGCGGACGAGCTCCGCGACCAAGCGCTCGCCGCCGCTCCCCTCGCCGACCTGGTGGAGTGGCGCGTCGACTCCTTCCGCGGGTCGCTGGAGCCCGGGGTCCTGGCAGCGACCGCGCAGCAGCTGCGCGAGGCCTCCGGACGTCCGCTCATCGCCACCGTGCGCACCTGCGCCGAGGGCGGGAACTTCCGCGGCGACGACCAGAACTATCTGCGACTGGTCAGGTGGCTCGCGGCGCTGGACGCGGTGAGCCTGCTCGACGTCGAGGCAGACCGGAGCACCGCAGGGGGGTGCATCGCCGCCGCCACCGAGCACGGCACCCCCGTCATCGTCTCCCACCACGAGTTCACCGCAACCCCGCCCGTCGACGAGATGGTCGCGCGGCTGGCCGCGATGGAGGAGCTGGGCGCCACCATCTGCAAGCTGGCGGTGATGGCGCACGACAGCGCCGACGCAGCCGCCCTGCTGCTGGCCACGGCCCGACGCCACGAGCGGGCACGGGTGCCGCTGCTGACCATGGCGATGGGCGAGGCGGGCCTGGTGAGCCGGGTCGTGGGGCACTTGTTCGGCTCCTGCGCCACCTTCGCCTCCCTCGGCGGGCGCTCCTCGGCCCCCGGCCAGCCGCCGGTCGAGCAGCTGCGCGAGCTGCTGGACGCACTGACCCGCCTGAGCGGGCCCTCACGCCCGGGGAACGGATCCGCATGACACTCGAGGGCCGGCCGAACTCGGCCTGGTGGTCCCAGGCGAAGCTGCTGCCGATGCTGCTGTGGACCGCCGCAGGGGTCGGGGTGATCGCCGGGGTGATGAGCCTGTGGCTCGCCGGGCAGGTGGACGGGCAGGCATCGGGCCAGGACGCCACCGTCCGGATGGACAACTCGTGGACCCTTCTCGCCACCGCGACCGGGCTCATGATGCTCCTCACCGGCGCGGTCTGGCTGGCGTGGCAACGTGGTCTGGCCCGGCTGCTCTCGGCCGAGGGCGAGCTGCACCGCAGCCCTGACTCACAGCTGCTGGCCTGGTTCGTCCCGGTGGCCGCGTGGTGGTGGCCACTGCAGGACATCCGTCGGCTCCACGGGCTGCTCGCCGACGACGGACGGGAGCGGTTCGCGCAGCTGAGCGGACGCTGGTGGATGTGCTGGCTGGTGTTCTGGGCCGCTCAGCTGTGCGCCGCCTGGATCGAGGGCTCGGTCCGCGGGCCGGCCGGCGTGCGGGTGGCCTTCGTCGCCACCGGGATCGCCGACATCCTCACGTTTCCCGCCGCGTACCTCGCGGTCAGGGTGGTCCGCGAGCTCACCGACCACGTGATCGCCTCGCTGCGCCACTGACCGGCTCTGCGGATGCCGGGCCACGACGGGCTCCGGACATGAGGAACCGGCCGTGCCCCGCGGGGTACGGCCGGTCCTTCACGTCGACGGGTACTGCGACGACTCACTGACCCTTCGAGTCACCATTGGCGAGCTCGGCCAGATCCGGCTCGGGGACGGTGTCCTTCGGCGTGCCGGTGAACGTGAAGGGCTCGCTGCTCTTCTCGTCGGCACCCTCGGAGACATCGACGACCACGATCGAGCCCGCCTTGAGGTCCCCGTAGAGGATCCCCTCGCTGATCGGGTCCTCGATGTCGCGCTGGATGGCACGGCGCAGCGGCCTGGCCCCCAGCACCGGGTCGAAGCCGCGCTTGGCGACCAGCTGCTTGGCTGCCGGGGTGAGCTCGATGCCCATGTCCCGATCGGCCAGCCGCTCCTCGATCCGGCCGACCATGAGGTCGACGATCCGCAGGATGTCCTCCTGGCTGAGCTGGTGGAAGACCACCACCTCGTCCACGCGGTTGAGGAACTCGGGACGGAAGTGCTGCTTGAGCTCGTCGCTCACCTTCGACTTCATCGACTCGTAGCTCGATGCGCTGTCGCCCACCTTGCTGAAGCCGAGGTTGACGGTGCGGCTGATGTCGCGCGAGCCGAGGTTGGTGGTCATCACGATCACCGTGTTCTTGAAGTCGACGACCCGACCCTGCGCATCGGTGAGGCGACCCTCGTCGAGGATCTGCAACAGCGAGTTGAAGATGTCGGGATGTGCCTTCTCGATCTCGTCGAAGAGGATGACGCTGAAGGGCTTGCGGCGCACCTTCTCGGTGAGCTGGCCGCCCTCCTCGTAGCCCACGTATCCGGGCGGGGAGCCGAACATCCGGCTCGCCGTGTGCTTCTCGGAGTATTCGGACATGTCGAGGGTGATCAGGGCATCCTCGTCGCCGAACAGGAACTCGGCGAGCGCCTTGGTCAGCTCCGTCTTGCCGACTCCGGAGGGGCCGGCGAAGATGAACGATCCGGACGGGCGGTTCGGGTCCTTCAGCCCGGCGCGGGTGCGCCGGATGGAACGCGAGATGGCCTTGACGGCCTCTTCCTGACCGATGTAGCGCTTGTGCAGCTCGTCCTCCATGTGGAGCAGACGCTGCGACTCCTCCTCGGTCAACCGCGCGACCGGGACGCCCGTGGTGCTGGAGAGCACCTGGGCGATCTCCTCCTCACCGACCACGGCCGGTGTGTCGGACTCGCCGTCGCGCCACGAGGTCTCCCTCTCCTGACGCCCGGCGATGAGCTTGCGCTCGTCGTCGCGCAGCTTGGCGGCGGCCTCGAAGTCCTGGTGATCGATGGCCGCCTCCTTCTTGGCCCTGGTCGCCGCGAGCTTCTCGTCGAACTCGCGCAGGTCCGGCGGCGCGGTCATCCGGGCGATCCGCATTCTCGCGCCGGCCTCGTCGATGAGATCGATGGCCTTGTCGGGAAGGAAGCGGTCCTGGATGTAGCGGTCCGCGAGATTGGCGGCCGCCGACAGCGCCTCGTCGGTGATCGCCACGCGGTGGTGTGCCTCGTAGCGGTCGCGCAGGCCCTTGAGGATCTGGATGGTCAGCTGGATGGACGGCTCGTCCACCTGGATCGGCTGGAAACGCCGTTCGAGCGCCGCATCCTTCTCGATGTGCTTGCGGTACTCCTCGAGGGTCGTCGCGCCGATGGTCTGGAGCTCACCACGGGCCAGCATCGGCTTGAGGATGCTGGCTGCGTCGATGGCGCCCTCGGCGGCACCTGCACCGACGAGTGTGTGCAACTCGTCGATGAACAGCATGACGTCGCCGCGGTTCTTGATCTCCTTGAGAACCTTCTTGAGGCGCTCCTCGAAATCTCCGCGGTACCGGGAGCCGGCGACCAGTGCGCCGAGGTCCAGCGTGTAGATCTGCTTGTCCCGCAGCGTCTCGGGGACATCACCGCGGACGATCGCCTGGGCCAAGCCCTCGACGACGGCGGTCTTGCCCACACCGGGTTCCCCGATCAGCACCGGATTGTTCTTGGTGCGGCGGCTCAGCACCGTCATCACCCGCTCGATCTCCTTCTCGCGGCCGATGACCGGATCGAGCTTGTTCTCCCGGGCTGCCTGGGTGAGATTGCGCCCGAACTGGTCGAGCGCCCCGTTGCTGGTGTTGGACGAGGGGTTCACCTCGGGGGCCCCGGCGGTGGCCGGCTGTGCCCCGTTCTCGTCCTGGTAGCCCGAGACGAGCGCCAGCACGGTGGTGCGGACGCGGTTCAGGTCGGCGCCCAGCTTGATGAGCACCTGGGCAGCGACTCCCTCACCCTCACGGATCAACCCGAGCAGGATGTGCTCGGTGCCGATGTAGGAGTGATTCATCTGCAGCGCCTCGCGCAGCGACAGCTCCAGCACCTTCTTGGCGCGCGGGGTGAAGGGGATGTGCCCGGTGGGCGGGGTCTGGCCGTGGCCGATGATCTCCTCGACCTGTTCGCGCACCGCCTCCAACGAGATGCCCATCTGCTCCAAGGCCTTGGCGGCGACCCCTTCGCCTTCGTGGATGAGACCCAACAGGATGTGCTCGGTGCCGATGTAGTTGTGATTCAGCATCTTCGCTTCGTCCTGGGCCAGCACGATGACCCGACGCGCACGATCGGTAAAGCGCTCAAACATGAGGTCTCCTAACAGCAGGCCTGGTGGCCTCTCCGGAGCGGGGGCTCGACGACCCGGTCGGGTCTGCCCTCGCTCGTGATCAAGTCTATAAACCGCGCACTGGGCAGCCTTTGTTCGGTCGTTCGCCGGGAGCACAAAGGCCCCGCGGGGGCGGGGAGACCTCCGGGCCGGACGGTCAGTGCCGTCGCGGCCCGGATCCGGTGGGGCGCCGGCAGCACCGGCGCCCCCTGGGGGTTACTTGTTCGCGTCCTCGTAGGCCTTGCGAATGTCCTTCGGAATGCGGCCCCGCAGCGGCACCTCATAGCCGTTCTCGTGTGCCCACTCGCGAATCCGCCCGGCGTCACTGCTCGAGCCGCTCGACGCACGGTGCCCGGTGTTCTTGCGACCACTCACCCGGCGGGCATGGCCCACCCACTCGGCCAGCGCGTCGCGCAGTTTCGATGCATTGTCGTCGGACAGATCGATTTCGTAGGTGACGCCGTCGAGAGCGAAGCCCACGGTCTGGGTGGCGTCGCTGCCGTCGACATCATCGGTCAGTACAACCTTGACGTTTCGTGCCATGTCATTCCTTTCCAGCGGGGCGAGAAAGTGAATTCCGACGCCCTTCAGAAGTGTTATGTCGGTTACTCGTCGATGATAGTCAACAATCCATCAGGAGCAAACGAGTCGAAACTCTATCACCACGTTCGGCCGGTCGATTCACAGCCTTCTCATCGTCCTGTCATGAAAACGTGGGTCCGGGATGCGACGGACTCGCCGTCATCGGACAAGACCGGGAATCATGCCGCAGGCGCGCCGTCATTGTGCTCGCCGCCGACTTCGCCCGAACCGTCACCGGGGTTGGCGCACGCCTTTTCCAACAGCTTCCCGGCGCAGCAGAGAGCCACCGAGACGACAATCGTGGCCGTTCCCCATATCACTCGTTGCCGTGGCAGTGGAATATCAAGACTGCGCACGAACACGACTGCATAGACGATGTGAAAACCGGCCATCGCGGCGCCCGCCAGCATGGCGACCCGTGCGCTGGCCAAGGCAGCCATGGCGCTGTCCGGGTCGATCCCGTCCGGGCGGTCCCGGACGGCGCGAGTCATCGCCCGCGCCCACATTGTCAGGACTACAGTACACATTCCGAGCAGGAGGACCAGCAGCCAGGGTGTCACCGGTGCGGCTGTCCCCGCCCGGTCCAGCCCACCGAGCAGCAATCCCGCGATGACTGCCCCGACAAGCGTTGCCACAAGGAGCGGCCGTGGACCGGTCGGGGCGAGCCGGTCCGGCCGCTCAGTCACCGGTGTCGGGCTTGACGACGCTGACGTCCAGACGACGGACCCCGCTGATGTCAAGCCCGCCCACCAGATCGGCGACGCGGCCCTGCGGCAATTCCGCGTCGGGCTCGACATCGAGCCACGGGACGAGAACAAATGCACGCTGGTGGGCACGCGGGTGCGGAAGAATCAGCTCTTCGGTCTCGGATGTGCGGGATCCGACGGTGATCAGATCGATGTCGAGGGTGCGCGGGCCTTTCGGCCGGGCCGGATCACGGTGGCGGTCAAAGGCCTGCTCGATCGCCTGGCAGCGTTCAAGCAACACGAATGGTTCGAGAACCGAGTCGGCCAGTACCACCAGATTGTGGAAATCCGGCTGGTCCGGGTCACCGACCGGGGTGGTGAGGTAGACCGGCGAGACATCGACCAGGATGAGATTGGGGGTTTCGGCGAGCAGGTCGACAGCTCCCTGCAGAATATCCACGCTGTCACCCATATTGGAACCCAGCGCGAAGACCACCTGGTTGAGCGGTTTGAGATCGCCCAAGGTGTCCGAGTCGATCGAGAATGCAGTCATGACGCCCTCCTGTACACAGTGGCAGAGACATCGTCGAACGGGAACGGGATGGGGGCGTGGGGCTTGTGCACGCATACCTCCACGGCGCGCACCCGCGAAATCTCGAGGCAGGAATCGGCGATCCGGGCAGCAAGCGTCTCGATGAGATTCACCGATTCCGACTCGATGACCTGCACGGCCACCCGGGCCGCCCTCGAATAGTCGACGGTGTGGTCCAGTTCGTCGTCGCCGGGCTCGGCGACGAGCATGCTCACGTCGACGACGAATGGCTGTGCACCGACTCGCTCGTGGTCGAGCACCCCGTGACGGCCCATGGCGCCAATTCCGTCGAGACGGACCACCACGAAACCGGGCTCAGGCGTCACAGCCATCCAGCACCTCATCTCACCTACGCTGCCGCGTAGCCGCCACGGTACCCGACCCGGCCGTGCACCGAACAGTTACCCGCGAGTTCTCACTGCCCACCGCCGGAGGCCCGGTCCGCCGCGGCGCCGGAGGCCATCACGAGCCGTTCGGCGACCGCCACCGCGTCCACCTGGCTGGCCACCTCGTGGGTCCGCACCGCCCAGACCCCGTGCTGGGCGCACCAGGCCGAGACCGCTGCGGTCGCGGCATCGCGGCCGCCGACCTCGCGGCCGTGCAGCAGGGTGCCGAGGAATCGCTTGCGGCTCGCCCCGATGAGCACCCGATGACCCATCGCGACGAAGACCTCCAGATGCCGCAGCAGTTCCCAGTCCTGCTCGCCCATCTTCGCGAAGCCCAGTCCGGGATCGGCGATCAGCCGTTCGGAGGCGATCCCGGCACCCACGGCGGCGTCGAGACGGGCCGCGAGTTCACGGTGCACATCGACCACCACATCGGTGTAGTGCGCGCGGGTCACCATCTCCGCACCGAAACCCCGCCAGTGCTGGCAGACGTAGTCGACACCGAGCTCGGCCACCACCGGGAACATCCGGGGATCGGCGAGCCCGCCCGAGACGTCGTTGACGATGCCCGCTCCCGCCTCCACTGCGGCACGCGCGACGCTCGCCCGGACGGTGTCCACGGAGATCGGCACCGAGCGCAGCTCGGCACGCCCGTGCAGGGCCCGGACCACCGGGAGCACCCGCCGCAGCTCCTCGTCCTCGCTGACCCGTGTGGCACCCGGCCGGGTCGACTCGCCGCCGATGTCGAGCATCTCCGCACCCTGCCCGACGAGGGTGAGGGCATGCTCCACGGCGCGTTCGGGAGCCAGGTAGAGGCCGCCGTCGCTGAACGAGTCGGGCGTGACGTTCACGATGCCCATGACCATCGTGTGGGACATGGGCATCACGCTAGCCGTCGCAGACCGGAGGCCGACAGCCCTCAGAGCGCTCACTTGCCCCGGGTGATGAGACCCATGGCCTCGGCCCGGGTCGCCGGATCGCGCAGCTGCCCGCGCACCGCGCTGGTCACCGTGGTGCTGCGCGGGGTGCGCACCCCGCGCATCGTCATGCACAGGTGCTCGCACTCGATGACGACCATCGCACCCCGGGCCTTCAGCACATTGACCAGGGCATCGGCGATCTCGGTGGTGAGCCGCTCCTGCACCTGGGGCCGGCGGGCGTACAGCTCCACCAGCCGGGCCAGCTTCGACAGCCCGGTCACCCGGCCGTCCTTCGGGGGGATGTAGCAGATGTGGGCGACGCCGTGGAAGGGCATCAGATGGTGCTCGCAGGTGCTGTAGAAGGCGATGTCGCGCACCAGCACCATCTCGTCGTGGGAGATGTCGAAGGTCCTGGCGAGCACCTCGGCCGGATCCTTGCCCAGCCCGGAGAAGATCTCCGCGCAGGCGCGGGCGACCCTGGCCGGCGTCTCGAGCAGGCCCTCCCGGTCGGGGTCCTCACCGATCCCGATGAGCAGCTCGCGCACGGCTGCCTGGACGCGCGCCCCGTCGAAGCCGGCGGGCAGCGGCGTGCCGGGCACCTCATAGGCAGAATTGTCGATCTCGGACGATGTGCTCGTGGACACCTTGCCTCCTGGGAGTGGACTGCGCGCCCATCGTAGTGAGCCGCGGCCGGGAATCCGCCCCGATCAGGCGCCGGTGGACTCCTGCGGGGGCGTTTCCGGCGGCTGCCAGTCGCTGGGCGGACGCCAGGGCTCGCCGTGTCCGGCGCGGTCGTGACCCTCCGGGGCGGGCGGCTGCTGCCTGCGGGCGTGCAGCGCCGGCACCGAGATCGGGCCGTTCAGCGAGGGCTTGCGCGCCGGCGAACCCGTCCACGAGCCACGCGCGGGATGCATCACCAACGCGGCGAAGATGGCCGCCACCTGGGCCTTGTCCAGGGTCTCGTGCTCGACGAGCTGACGGACCAGTTCGTCAAGCACCGCCCGGTTCGCGACGAGCGTGTCGTAGGCCTCCTGGTGGGCGTTCTCCACCAGCTTCGTGATCTCCTCGTCGACGATCGCGGCGCTGTGCTCGGAGTAGTCGCGGCTCTGCTGGTAGCCCATCCCGAGGAAGGGCTCTGAGTCCCCCGAGCCCAGCTGGACGCTGCCCACCCGGTCGCTCATGCCGTACTGGGTGATCATCGCGCGGGCCACCTTGGTGGCCTTCTCGATGTCGTTGGACGCGCCGGTCGTCGGGTCGTGGAAGATGAGCTCCTCGGCTGCCCGCCCGCCCATCATGTAGGCCATCTGGTCCAGCAGCTGGCCCCTGGTGTTCGAGTACTTGTCGGAGTCGGGCATCACCATCGTGTATCCCAGCGCCCGGCCGCGCGGCAGGATGGTGATCTTCTGGACCGGGTCGTTGCCGGGCATCGCGGCGGCGACCAGCGCATGGCCGCCCTCGTGGTAGGCGGTGACCAGCACCTCGTGCTCGTCCATGATGCGCGAGTGCTTCTGCGGGCCGGCCAGCACCCGGTCGATCGCCTCGCCCAGCTGGGCGCGGCCGATGGTGGCGAGGTTGAGCCGGGCGGTGAGCAGCGCCGCCTCGTTGAGCACATTGGCCAGGTCGGCGCCGGTCATGCCCGGGGTGCGCTGGGCGATCTGGGCCAGGTCGACGTCGTTGGCCATCGGCTTGCCGCGGGCGTGCACCTTGAGGATCATCAGCCGGCCGGCCATGTCGGGGGCCTCCACCGGGATCTGGCGGTCGAAGCGGCCGGGGCGCAGCAGCGCCGGGTCGAGCACGTCGGGACGGTTGGTCGCGGCGATGAGGATGACCTGCTGGTTCGGCGCGAAGCCGTCCATCTCGACGAGCAACTGGTTGAGCGTCTGCTCACGCTCGTCGTGGCCGCCGCCGGTGCCCGCGCCGCGGTGCCGTCCGACCGCGTCGATCTCGTCGATGAAGACGATGGCGGGCGCCTCCTGCTTGGCCTGCTCGAACAGGTCGCGCACCCGGGATGCGCCGACGCCGACGAACATCTCGACGAAGTCGGAGCCGGACATCGAGAAGAAGGGCACGCCGGCCTCGCCGGCGACCGCCCGGGCCAGCAGCGTCTTGCCGGTGCCGGGAGGGCCGTAGAGCAGCACGCCCTTGGGGATCTTCGCCCCGACCCGCTCGAACTTGGCCGGGTCGGACAGGAAGTCGCGGATCTCCTGCAGCTCCTCGATCGCCTCCTCGCAACCGGCGACGTCGGAGAAGAGGGTGCTGGGAGTGTCCTTGTTCGCGATCTTGGCCTTGGACTTGCCGAAGCCCATGACCCCGCGGCCGGCCCCCTGCATCGAGCTCATGATCCACCACAGGGCGACCAGCATGAGCAGCACCGGGATCGCGATGTAGGCGACCGAGCTCCAGATGTTGGGCCCGGGGGTGACGCCCTTCCAGGTGGTCAGGCTGCCGGCGGCGACGCGCGCGTTCAGCCGGTCGGTGAGACCGGTCGACTGGGCGTCCAGATAGCTGGACTTGTAGCGGGAGTGCGCGGAGTCGTCCATCCGGATCTGGATCGTCTGGTCGCCTGCGGTGAGGATGACCTCGGTCATCGGCTCGTTGCCGTCGATCAGGCTGATGGCCTGGCTGGTGGAGATGGCGGTGTAGGAGTCGTTGTGGCCGATCAGGTTCATGCCCACCAGCAGCGCGGCCACCAGCAGGAGAACCCACACCAGTGGTCCGCGCAGAATCTTCTGTCGGTTGGGCATGAGCCTCGGTCACCTGCTCCCGGCGCCACCGGGACGCCATCCTCGGACGCCGGGCGGGCGTACGCGACAAGATTGTTGACGTGGCGCGCCGACTGCTGTCGCGGCGTGCCGGGGGCCGAGACTACCAGCGCACGGGCCGGATCCCGGGCCCGTGCTCAGCTGTAGACGTGCGGTGCCAGGGTCGCGACGTCGCGCAGGTTGCGGTAGCGCCCGGCGTAGTCCAGACCGTAACCCACGACGAACTCGTCGGGCAGGTCGAAGCCGACATAGCGGACGTCCACCGGACACGAGAAGGCCTCCGGCTTGCGGAACATGGTGGCCACCTGGAGGCTGTGGGGCTCGCGGCTGGTGAGGTTCTGGACGAGATAGGACAGCGTGAGACCGGTGTCGATGATGTCCTCGACAATGAGCACGTCACGCCCCTGGATGTCGGCGGTGAGGTCCTTGAGGATGCGCACCACACCGGAGCTCTGGGTGCCCGAGCCGTAGGAGGAGATGGCCATCCAGTCGACGGTGAGCTGGGACTTCATGGCCCTGGCCAGGTCCGACATCACCATCATCGCGCCGTTGAGGACACCCACCAGGAGCAGTTCCTCGCCGGCGTGGTCGGCGTCGATCTGGGCGGCGAGCTCTTCGATCCGGTCCGCCACCTTCTCGGCGGGAATGAGAACATGTTCGAGGTCACCGGTGATGTCAGCTGCGTCCACGAGCGCCAAGCCTATTGCACGTGCCCAACAGCCCCGCAGGCAGCGTCGGACGCCGGCCCGCGGCGGATCGCCAGGCGGCCCTCGCGGCGCACCACCTCTGCCCCGCCGGGCAGGCCC
>JBAQVA010000052.1:0-7990 GCA_049297835.1 Propionibacterium sp. | reverse complement strand
GCTCACCGCGCTGGGGCGGGGTTTCCGCAGCCCGCGGGCGGCCGTGGACTCCCAGCGCGTCCCGGTGGTGCCCTACGGGGAGGGCAGGCGCGCCGCGCTCGGGGGAGCGACGGCGATGATCGACGTCTCCGACGGGCTGCTGGCAGACCTCAACCACGTCGCCCAGGCCTCGACGGTGTGGATCGACGTGGAGTCGAGCGCCTTCACGATCCCCGAGCCGGTGGCCGCGGTCGCCTCGGCGGTGGGAAAGGATCCGCTCGACTTCGTGCTGACCGGCGGCGAGGACCATGCTCTGGCAGCCTGCTTCCCGATGGGCGAGCTGCCGAACGGATGGGTGAGCGTCGGCACCGTCCGCGAGGCCGACGAATCGGGCCCCTGCGTCACCGTCGACGGCCATCCGCACGAGGGTGCGAGCGGGTGGGAGCACTTCCGCCGCGGCTGAGCAGCTGACTCGCGGGCACGTCGGGTGCGGACGGGCGTCCGGAGCACGGCGGGCGGCGGTCTCGCGCCCCTCCGGTCTCCGTGGGCTCGCCCGGCCCACGCCCGGGCGGCGTGGAGCCTGGGTGAATGCGGCGCGCTCCGGGTAGCCTGCTGGTCATGGCGACCCGCGCGTCTTCCCCGACGCGGACTCGCGGTACACGCAGCACGAAGCATGCCTCGAGCACTTCGCGCCGGACCACGAGGCCGCGACCGAGTGGGAGGAAGAAGAAGTCCGTGACCACCCGACCCTCGACCGGGGGCCGGGTGCGACGTGTCGCGCCCGCACCCAACCCCCTGCTGCGCGGTCTGGTG
The DNA here is from genome assembly GCA_049297835.1 of Propionibacterium sp. Classification (GTDB taxonomy): domain Bacteria; phylum Actinomycetota; class Actinomycetes; order Propionibacteriales; family Propionibacteriaceae; genus Propionibacterium. The sequence goes on along the minus strand of JBAQVA010000052.1, from coordinate 7,198 downwards.
GTGGCCTGGCTCGGCCTGGCCCATGCGCTCGGGACGGCGGTGCGGGGCATCGGCCGTTCGGCGCGCAACACCGATCCGGGCCTTCGCCGCGACGGCGCCGGACTGGCGCTGTTCGTCCTCGCGCTGCTCATCGCCGTGCAGTTCTGGGTCGGCCTGCCCGGCGCCCTCGGCCACGGCCTGGGCATGGCGGTCTCCACCCTGTTCGGCGCGCTGGGCGGTGCGCTGCCGATCCTGCTCTTCTTCGTCTCCTGGCGCACCCTGCGCGACCCCAGCCGCAATGGGCCGGCAGGCCGTCAGGTGCTCGGCTGGACGCTGTTCTGCTTCGGCCTGCTGGGCCTTGTCAATGTGGGGGTCCAGCCGCTGCCGACACCTGCCACGCCCGAGCTGATGCGTGCGCACGGCGGGATCATCGGATACATCTCCAGTTCGATGCTCACCCAGCTGATGCCGGTCTGGTTGTCGGGCGTCCTGCTCGTGGTGCTCACCGGTTTCGCGCTGCTGGTCATCGTGGGACGCCCGATCCACGAGATCATCGCCCAGGTGCGGGAGATCGCCGAGTCGACGGGTGAGCGGATGCGCGTCCGGCGCGAGAAGCGCGCCCAGGACAAGCTGCGATTCGGCGTCGACGAGGCCTTCGACACCCCGATCATCGAGGAGAAGGAAGCTTCCGGCGCAACCGCCGAGGACGACGCCCGGCCCGACGACGCTGCGAGCGCTTCTCCGGCGGGAGGTCGGCGCCACCGCCGCGATGCCCGGACCGCCACGGTGACTCCCCAGGAGCCTGCCGGCGAGGATCAGCATTCCCTCCCCGACCAGCATCCGGACGCCGCGGACATCACCCGGCCGGCCACCCCCGAGGAGCCGGCAGCGGTCCTGGAGCCACCCGAGCACCTGCCCGCGGCACCGCGCGTCGAGCAGCTGCAGCTCTCCGGCGATGTCCAGTACGTGCTGCCCGAGCCGAGTCTGCTCAAGCCCGGCAGCGCCCCGAAGACCCACACCGAGGCCTCCGACCACGTCGTTGGGGCCCTGCAGGAGGTCTTCTCGGAGTTCGACATCGACGCCAGGGTGAGCGGCTACACCCGCGGTCCGACGGTGACCCAGTACGTCGTCGAGCTCGGCTCCGGCGTCAAGGTGGAGAAGGTCACCGCCCTGCAACGCAACATCGCCTATGCGGTGGCCTCGCCGGACGTGCGAATCCTCTCGCCGATCCCCGGAAAGTCCGCGATCGGCATCGAGATCCCCAACCGCGACAAGGAGGTCGTGAGCCTGGGCGATGTGCTGCGCAGCGCGCAGGCCCGCAACAACGACAAACCCCTGGTGGTCGGTCTCGGCAAGGACGTCCAGGGCCGGGTCGTGCTCGCGAACATCGCCAAGATGCCCCACCTGCTCGTGGCCGGCGCCACCGGTTCCGGCAAGTCGAGCTTCGTCAACTCGATGATCACCTCGATCATGATGCGGGCCACGCCCGACGAGGTGCGGATGATCCTGGTCGACCCGAAGCGGGTGGAGCTGAACCAGTACGAGGGCATCCCCCATCTGGTCACCCCGATCATCACCAACCCGAAGAAGGCCGCCCAGGCGCTGGAGTGGGTGGTCCAGGAGATGGAGAGGCGCTACGACGACCTGGCGGCCTTCGGCTTCCGTCACATCGACGACTTCAACAAGGCGGTGCGGGCCGGCCAGGTGACCCTGCCACCGGGCTCGGAAAGGGTGCTCAACGCCTATCCCTATCTGCTCGTCGTGGTCGACGAGCTGAGCGACCTCATGATGGTGGCGCCACGCGACGTGGAGGACTCCATCGTGCGGATCACCCAGCTGGCGCGGGCCGCCGGGATCCATCTCGTGCTGGCCACCCAGCGTCCCTCCGTGGACGTGGTGACCGGACTGATCAAGGCGAACATTCCCTCCCGGCTCGCCTTCGCGACGAGCTCGGCCACCGACTCGAGGGTCATCCTCGACCAGACCGGCGCCGAGAAGCTGGTGGGCCAGGGCGACGGCCTGTTCCTGCCGATGGGCGCCGCGAACCCCAAGCGCGTCCAGGGCAGCTGGGTGACCGAGGGCGAGATCCGCGAGGTCGTCGCGCGCGTCAAGGGCCAGCTGGAGGCCACCTATCGCAGCGACGTCACCGTCGCCCCCACCAGCGAGAAGAAGGTCGCGGAGGACATCGGCGACGATCTCGAGCTGGTTCTCGAGGCGGCGCGCCACGTCATCGAGCTGCAACTGGGCTCGACCTCGATGCTGCAGCGGAAGCTGCGCATCGGTTTCGCCAAGGCAGGCCGGATCATGGACATCCTGGAGACCCGCAAGGTGGTAGGCCCCAGCGAGGGCAGCAAGCCCCGCGAGGTGCTGGTCAAGCCCGACGAGCTCGACCGCGTCCTGGCGGATCTCTCCGGCGAGCAGGACTGAGGCGAGCAGGACTGGGGGCGGAGCAGGCGGTCGGCCGGCCGTCGGTCCACCGGCCGGGGGTCTGTTCGTCCCGGGAGGACGGCGTGCCGTCGATGCGGCATCTCGGGGATACTGGGAGCATCATGACGAAAACCACCGTTCATCTGGTCAGCCTCGGGTGTGCCCGCAACGACGTCGACTCCGAGGAGCTGGCCGCCCGGCTCGAGCAGGGTGGCTTCACCCTCGTCGACGACGCGGAGGCGGCGGATGCGGTGATGGTCAACACCTGCGGCTTCGTCGCGCAGGCGAAGAAGGACTCGATCGACACCATCCTGCAGGCTGCGGACCTGGGTGATGGGGCGACGACCAAACCCGTCGTGGCGGTCGGCTGTCTGGCCGAACGCTATGGCGCCGAGCTGGCGCAGGAGCTTCCCGAGGCGGCGGCCGTGCTCGGCTTCGACTCCTACCCGCAGATCGCCCAGCGGCTGCGCGAGATCCTCGACGGGCACGCGCCCGCACCGCACATCCCGCGCGATCGCCGCACCCTGCTGCCCATCACCCCGGTCGAGCGGCACTCCGTGCGCCTTCCGGTACCAGGCCACCAGGGGGAGCTGCCCGACGGGCTGACACCGGCATCGGGGCCTCGGGTGATGAGACGGCGGCTGGACCGGGCGCCGTGGTCGCCACTGAAGATCGCCTCCGGCTGCGACCGGCGGTGCGCATTCTGCGCCATCCCCAGCTTCCGCGGCGCCTATCTGTCGCGCAGCACCGAGGAGATCGTCACGGAGGCGAACTGGCTGGTCGGGCAGGGAGTCCACGAGCTGCTGCTCGTCTCGGAGAACTCGTCGAGCTACGGCAAGGACCTCGGCGAGCTGCGGGCCCTGGAGACGCTGCTCGGCTCGCTGTCGGAGGTCGACGGCCTGGACTGGATCCGGGTGAGCTATCTGCAACCGGCCGAGATGCGCCCCAGCCTGCTCGACGTGATGTGCGGCACCGACAAGGTGCTGCCCTACTTCGACCTGAGCTTCCAGCACGCCTCAGGGCCGCTGCTCCGCTCGATGCGCCGGTTCGGGGACGAGGAGAGCTTCCTGGAGCTGATCGGGCAGATCAGGAGCCGGGCCCCGCAGGCGGGCATCCGCAGCAATGTCATCGTGGGTTTCCCCGGGGAGACCGAGCACGATCTGGCGGTCCTGGAGTCCTTCCTGGGCCATGCCGGGCTCGACGCCATCGGGGTCTTCGGCTACTCCGACGAGGACGGCACCGAGGCCGCCGGGCTGGCCGGGCACCTCGACGAGGACGAGATCGTCCAGCGCCGCGAACGGATCAGCGAGCTGGCCGACGAACTGTGCGACCAGCGTGCCGGCCGCCGTGTCGGCGATCCTGTCCGGGTGCTGGTGGAGTCGCTCGAGGACGGGGAGGTCTGGGGCAGGGCCGAGCACCAGGGCCCCGAGGTGGACGGCGCGACGCAGCTGGTGGAGAACGCCGGTCGCACCAGGGCCGTTCCACTCGCGGTGGGCGATATTGTGGCAGCGAAGGTGGTCGGGTCGGCTGGCGTCGACCTCACCGCCAGGATCGCTGACAGCTCGGCTGACGAAGGGGTACCGCGGGCATGAGCACACCGTCCGGCACGTCCGGTGAGAAGACCACCCTCGATTTCGCCTGGAACATTCCGAACATCCTCACCATCTCCCGACTGGTCCTGGTGCCTGTCTTCGCCGTGGTCCTGCTCGTCCATCCCGAGTCCCAGGGCTGGCGGGTCGCCGCGACGCTCGTCTTCGTGCTGGCCATCCTCACCGACTTCGTGGACGGCCGGCTCGCCCGTCGGCTCGGACAGGTGACGAACTTCGGCAAGATCTGGGACTCGATCGCCGACAAGGCGATCACCGGGATGGCCTTCATCGGACTGTCGCTGATCGGGGAGCTGCCCTGGTGGATGACGGTGGTCATCCTGGTACGGGAGTGGGGCATCACCCTGTTGAGGGTGCGGATGCTGCGCTACGGGGTCATGTCGGCGAAGAAGGGCGGCAAGCTGAAGACTGCCCTGCAAGGGGTCGCCCTCACCCTCTTCCTGCTCGGCCTGCCCGGCCTGGGCAGTTGGTTCTACGTGCTGAGGTGGATCGTCATGTGGGCGGCCTTCGCGCTCACCGTGCTCACCGGGCTGGACTACGCCGTCGACGCGGTGCGGCTGCGCCGTGCCTCGCTGGCGGCCGGGCATCCGGTGGACTACGACGAGCTGAAGAACCGCCACCGTGGCTGATCCGGTGGCGGAGCCGGCCATCGGATCCGTGCCCGACGAGCTGGCGCAGGGTGCCCGGACGGTGCTGGCGCGGCTCGGGCAGCTGGGACTGAGCCTGGCCACCTGCGAGTCCGTCACCGGAGGCGGAATCGGCTGGGTGCTCACCAGCGTGCCGGGGGCCTCCACGGTCTTCCGGGGCGGCCTGATCACCTATGCCAGCGATCTCAAGTGCACCCTGGCCGGGGTGGATGCCGAACAGGTCGCCGCCCACGGTGTGATCAACGAACTCACCGCGCGCCAGATGGCGGCCGGCGCCCGCCGGGTCTGTCGCGCCGACGTGGCGGTCTCCGTGACCGGCACGGCCGGGCCCGACGGCGAGGACGGCACGCCACCAGGATGCGTGTGGCTGTGCGTCCAGACGCCCACGCGCACCCTCGTCCGACAGCTGAGTCTCCACGGCGGGCGGGCCGAGATCCGCCGGGCGAGCGTCCGCGCCGGCTTCGAGCTGGTCGTCGATGCACTTGCGGAGGCGTGAAAAGACCCGAAACCCCCGGGAATGAACCGGCGCACCATCACGTTAGGGACAATGACCTCATCGTGAGGCGCGTGATGGGAGGGCACCGTGAAGCCGCTACTGGTCAGGGAGCTGTTGGGCGAGGCATTGCGTGAGCGGCGAGTGAGCCAGGGGCGGACGTTGCGAGACGTCTCGTTGGCTGCCCGGGTGAGCCTCGGATATCTCTCCGAAGTCGAGCGGGGGCAGAAGGAAGCCTCCAGCGAGCTGCTCTTCGCCATCTGTGCAGCGCTGCACGCCCCGCTGTCGGAGATCCTGCAGAGGGTCAGCGACAAGATGCTGCTGCTGGAGTCCGAGCGTGACGCCCAGCACATCGGCATGGTCCGTCAGCCCGTCGCTGCCGCCGCCTGAGGAAGGACATCGGCCCGCAAGGGCTCCGACGCGGACATTCCCGGACCGGGTGGCAGGGATGTCCGCGGTTCAGTTGACGCGGCGCCGGCGCTTGTAGCCCTGGGGAACCATGGCGAAGCCGGCGTCGGCCATCGCGTCCGCGTGCGGCCCGGCCGTCAACGCGGGCGCGCCGTCCACACGGTCGATGGAGATCGTGGGGAGATCGCCCCGGTCGACGGCCTCGCCGACCAGGCCCAGGGCCTCGGCCAGGGATGCCGATGTCGTGGTCGCGAAGGTGAGCAGGGTGTGGGCTCCCCGTTCGAGATAGCAGACCGGCGCCCCGTCGGACAGCACGACCATCGCACCGGCCTTCCGGGCCGGACGATGACCATTGCTCGCGGGCCACTCGAGCGCCGCACCATAGGGATTCGCCGGATCGCAGGCCGCCAGCAGACGCGTGGGCGTGGGCTCCGCCCGGCGCAGCCGGTCCACGGCCCCGGGCATCGCGAACTGGGCGCCGCCGAGCCCGGTGACGAAATAGCCACGCCGGACCACGCCTGACTCCTCCATACGCGACAGGACGCGGTAGGCCTCGGCGAAACTGGGGGTGCGGGGCTCGGTGAGGACGCTGCCTCGGGTGAGGACCCCGTAGCGGGCCAACTCCACGTCGAGTGCATCGAGCAGCCGGTTCGGCTCCTCTCCGCGGTGCTGCACGGCTGCCCACCGGGCACCCGCCGCCGTGGTGACCCGGGCGCGGGGCCGCAGCGCACGGTGGCGCGGACGGGGCCGGGCAGGATGCCGCAGGGCCCCACGGGTGGACAGCGAGCGCACGGTGGTGAAGGTGTCGGTGCTCACCAGACCGGCCCAGGCCAGCTCCCACAGGGCGTCCTGCACAGCATCGGCACCCGCCTCCGGCGTGGTGAGGTCGCCCACGTGCCAGGCACCACCGGCGGCCAGCCGTTCGAGCAGGCTCTTGGCCAGGGTGCCGAGTGCCGGGTCGTCCACCGGTGGCGGGGGCTGGGCCTCACCGGGCCACAGGGTGATCCAGCCGTCGTGCGCGCCGATCGCTCCGGCGCCCGACCAGCTCAGCTCCCCGGTGGCCAGCGCCTCGTCGAGCAGCGCCGGGCGGTAGCCGGGCAGCCGGGCGGGCAGCACCACCGACTCCAGCATCGAGGCGGGCAGCGGACAGCCGGTGAGCAGGTCGACCACCACCAGCAGGTCGTCGACCGTCGCGTCATGGCCGGGGCGTGGTGCCGCGGGCTCGGCCAGCTGCTGCCAGGAGTCGAGGAAGCGGGCGAACTGCTGCTGGTCCACCGCCTCGACCTGGTTGCGCAGCGAGGCCAGGGTGCGCCTCTTGATGAGTGTGAGGACACGCTGGTGGCAGTACTGCACGGCCGAGGGATCGCCGGCGAGCGCGGCGAAGACCGGCTCGGTGGATGCGTCCGGGGGTGCATCGGTGCTCGGCAGCGGGTCGGTCTTCGGCAGGATGTGCCCGGCGACGAGCGTGCCGGCGTCGGCGAGCTCGGCCAGCGCGGTCTTGGCCGCCGTCGTGGCCAGTCCGTAGCGCTCGCCCAGGGACTGGGCGGTGCAGGCCGCATGATGGCGTGCCCAGCGCAGCGCGAGATCGATGAGCGCCTCACGCGGGGCACGAGCGGGCGGCGCGGACATGCCGGCCG
>JBAQVA010000051.1:0-8664 GCA_049297835.1 Propionibacterium sp. | reverse complement strand
CCCAGACCGAGACGAAGGGCTCCACCATCGCCAGGAGATGGCGCTCGGCGAGCTCGTCGACTGCCCGACCGCACCACTCGAGTGTGGCCGCGGTGCCAGGGTCCCGATAGTTGACGCGCAACAACATCTTCCCGCCGTCGAGCCCGGACCGTGCGATCCCGAGGGAGTCGAAGCCGGTGCGCCGATCGTCCATCTCGAAGCACGAGCCGGCGAGGCCACCACGATTCATCGAGCCGAAGACGAGCTTTCCGTCGAGCGCCCCGAGCAGCGCCAGGTCCTCGATCATGTCGGCGGTGCCCAGGAAGCCGTTGACCCCGGGTCGCCTCAGCGCTTCGACGCAACGGGCGAGCAGTTCCTCCCGCGAGGCCATCGCCATCGGGTCGTCACCGACCGCCAGGGCACCGCGGGCCGGGTGATCGCAGGCGATGATCATGAGCTTCGCATCGCCCACCGGCATTGCTCCACGAGGACGGCGCTGCAGCGTCTCCGCAATGATCTCCGGACGATTCGCGCGGAGCTCTGCGAGTGTTGCGATCAAGGTCATGTCACAGTTCCTCCAGATCTGGTACGACCTGGGCCTGGTGGTGCCGCATGACGTCGAGCAGCTCGGGCTCGGTGGGCATGGCCGTCGCGCACTCCAAGCGGGAACTCACGATGGCGCCGGCGGTGGAAGCAGCGAAGATCGTCTTCACGAGGGGCCAACCCGAGAGCAGACCGTGACAGATCGCACCACCGAAGGCATCGCCGGCGCCCAGGCCGTTCTTCGTCTCGACCCTGGTGATGGGCAGTTCCACCCGCTCATCGTGCGTCTTGGCCAGAGTGCCTCTGAGGCCCTGCTTGACGATGGCCAATTCGACCCCTGTCTCGAGCAGTGCATCTGCTGCACGGTCGGGATCGGTTTCGCCGACGGCGACTTCGCACTCCTCACGGTTGCCGATGGCGACGGTGACCTTCGGCAGCACTGCGCTCACCTGTTCGTGAGCTTCCTGGGGGCTCGACCAGAACTGTTCGCGGTAGTCCAGATCGATAATGGTGATGTCCCGGCGGGAGCGTGTGTCCAGGGCGAAGTGGTGTGCCTGCCGTGATGGTTCCTGACTCAGGCCGGTGCCCGAGACCCAGACGATGTCTGCGCCCTCGAGAGTGTCGACCGGGATGTCCTTCGGCTGGATCTGGAGATCGGGCGCAGTGGGCTGACGGTAGAAGTACAGCGGGAAACGGTCAGGTGGGAAGATCTCGCAGAAGGTCACCGGGGTGTTGAGATCCGGAGTGGTGATGACGAAGTCGTCGTAGACGCCCAGCCGACGCATTTCCTGACGCACGAAGCGCCCGAAACCGTCCTCGCCCACGCCTGTGACCACTGCGCTGGAGTGGCCGTAGCGGGCAGCCGCCACTGCGACATTGGTGGGGCTTCCTCCGAGGAACTTGCCGAAGGTCTCCACGTCCTCCAGGCCGCGATCGATCTGGAGTGGATAGATGTCGACGCCGGAGCGCCCAATCGTCAGGACCTCGACCGAAGGTATCCGTGCGGCCACCATGTTCGTCCACCTTCCACGTCATCGGGGAGATCCGGGCTCGAGACCGCGGACGTGCACAAGCTTGGCACCATTGGATGGTCCGGTCAACTAAATGTCATGACAAAGAGTCAACAGATCCCTTCGCCCCAGTGCACGTCATGGCCATGACGTGACAAAGTGCTGCCCGAAAGGCCCCGGATCGAGGCTCGATGGACGTAGTGTGTCGTTCAATGTGGCGGACTCGAGGGCGCTGCACCGGTGCGATGGAAAGCTGAGCAATGGAAGAGCGCGTGGAGAGCTTCGCTGCCAAGATCAGTCTGGAGCGTTCGAGCCCAGTTCCTCTCTACTTCCAGATCAGTGAGCCGATCGGCAAGTTGATTCTCGACGGCACACTGGCTCCGGGCACCCGTCTCGAGGACGAGTTGTCCATGGCCAAGAGGCTCAAGGTCTCCCGGCCTACGGCTCGCAAGGCTCTTCAGCGCCTTGTGGACGGTGGACTTGTCGTGCGACGGCGGGGCGTCGGCACCGCGGTGGCCCCTGTCCATGTGCACCGTCCGGTCGAGCTCACCAGCCTCAATGCCGATCTCACGCGGGCCGGGCACCGGCCGACCACCCAGGTGCTCTCGTACGACGTCCACACTGCTGGCGAGGAGGAGGCCGGCTGGCTCGCCGTGCCACCCGGCACGACTGTCGTCGAGATCAAGCGGGTGCGGAATGCCGACGGCGAGCCGATCGCGGTGCTCAGCAATTTGCTCCCGGCGCAGATCGCCCCCTCCCGTGAGGAGCTGGAGGCTCAAGGACTCTACGATCTGCTCCGGGAACGGGACATCCACCTGGCCACCGCCCGGCAGTCGATCGGCGCCAAGTCTGCCAACCGCGCCGAGGCCGAGCAGCTCGGGGAGCAGCGTGGCGCTGCCCTGCTGACGATGATGCGCACCACCTATGACGACAAAGGCGCGATCGTGGAATTCGGGCATCACGTGTACCGGGCCTCGCGATACACCTTCGACTCGACGCTCTTCGCCCGCTGAGTCTGCCGGGTCTCCTTGCGGCCCTGGGTGTTTGCCCAGTTGAACTGGTTGTCCTGACAAAACCTTGACAGGACAACTGCCATACGACAAAATGCATCTGTCGGGTCCCATCCAGTCGAGGGCGACGGAGTCACCCGCTTTGATCCGCTATCCCGGAAGGCAGACATGAGTACCGAATACACGTCAGGACCGCTGCTTGACGCAGCCCGTTCGACCCCCACTGCGTTGTGGAACGACTCGGCTGATCCTGATGAGTTGCGTCAATCGATCTCCTTCGGAGGTGTCGGCGCCACCTGCAATCCCTCGATCGCCTTTACCTGCATCAACCAGCGCAAGGACAAGTGGCTGCCCCGCATCGCCGAGATTGCCCAGGAGCGGCCGGAGGCCACCGAGTCCGAGATCGGCTGGCAGGTCGTCAGGGAGCTCTCGATCGAGGCTGCTGGGCTCCTGGAGCCGATCTTCGATCGCGAGGGCGGTCGCAACGGGCGGTTGTCCATCCAGACCGATCCCCGTGGGGCGCGCAGCGCCAAGACGCTTGCCGATCAGGCCGAGGAGTTCTCCAAGCTTGCCAAGAACATCATCGTGAAGATCCCCGCCACCAAGACGGGCCTCGTGGCCATCGAGGATGCCACCTACCGGGGAGTCTCGGTCAATGTCACCGTCTCCTTCACGGTCCCCCAGGCGGTGGCCACCGGTGAGGCCATCGAGCGCGGCCTCAAGCGCCGCGAGGCCGAGGGCAAGGACGTGTCGACCATGGGCCCGGTCGTCACCCTCATGGGCGGGCGGCTCGACGACTGGCTGAAGATCGTCGCCAAGCGGGACGACCTCTTCATCGACCCGGGCCACCTGGAGTGGGCCGGCGTCGCAGCGATCAAGCGCGCCTACCGCGAGTTCCAGGCTCGCGGGCTGCGCGCCCGAGTGCTTGTCGCGGCGTTTCGCAATGTCCTCCAGTGGTCCGAGCTCCTCGGTGGCGACCTGGTTATCTCCCCGCCGTTCAAGTGGCAGCAGCTCATCAACAAGTCCGGTTACAAGGTGGTCAGAAAGATCGACGAGCCCGTCGCCTCGGACATCATGAAGACGCTGCGGTCGATCCCGGAGTTCGTGCGAGCCTACGAGCCCGATGGCCTGACCCCTGACGAGTTCGACACGTTCGGCGCCACCCGCCGCACGTTGCGCGGCTTCCTGCAGGCCGACGCCGATCTCGACGCGCTCGTGCGCGACGTCGTCATGCCGCAGCCCTGATTTCCGGGTGACGCGCAGTTTGACCTGTCATTTTTTCTGCGTTTCACCGCAGGACCTGTTCGTCCTCATTGCCCTTGTTCCTCATCACTTCTTGTTCCCATTTCCGGAAAGGCAGCAAAGATGCTGAAGATCGCCGTCATCGGTGCTGGTCGTATCGGTCACGTCCATGCCCGAACCATCGCCTCACATCCACAGGCACAGTTGACGCTCGTCTGTGACCCGGTCAGTGACGCCGCCGAGAAACTGGCCGGGCAGTACGGTGCCCGCTCCTGCCGCGACGCTGGCGAGGTCTTCTCCGACGACTCCGTGGATGCCGTCATCATCGGTTCGCCGACACCGCTGCACATCCCTCACCTGCTTGCCGCCGCGAAGGCCGGCAAGGCAGTTCTGTGCGAGAAGCCCATCGCGAACGAACTGGCGGCGGTGACGGCCGTGAAATCTGAACTCGACGCCATCACGACTCCGGTCATGTTCGGTTTCAACCGTCGGTTCGATCCCTCTTTCGCGGCGATGCACGAGGCCGTCGCGACTGGACGAATCGGCCGGTTGGAGCAACTCACCATCGTCAGCCGTGATCCGGCTGCCCCGCCTGTGGAGTACATCAAGGTTTCCGGGGGTATCTTCCGGGACATGACGATCCACGACTTCGATACCGCTCGCTTCTTCCTGGGTGAGATCACCGAGGTCTATGCAGCCGGTCAGAATCTTGACCCGGCGATCGCCGAGACCGGTGACTTCGATGCTGCCGTGGTGACCCTCAAGGCAGCTTCGGGCGCGATCGCGAGCATCACCAACAACCGGCATTGCGCTTCCGGCTACGACCAGCGTCTCGAGGCGGCAGGTGACAAGGGCGCGCTGTTCGCCGAGAATGTGCGCCCCACTACTGTGCGGTTCTCCGATGCAGGACATACCGATGCCCAAGACCCATATCTCAACTTCTTCCTGGAGCGCTACGCGGACGCCTACCGCAACGAGCTGTCTGCATTCATCGAGGCCGTCGAGGCCGATGTCGCTCCTCCGACCGGTGTCGGAGACGCGATCGCCGCACTCACGTTGGCCGACGCCGCGACGGAATCTGCCAGGACCGGTCGGCCGGTGACGCTCGGCTGAGTCGTCCGGGTCATGGTGGCCGAATCGGTGCCCACCGTTCGTCCGGGCGGTGGGATTCGAGAGGAAGCGCGGCAGTTTGGCCCAACACTGGCCCAGCCGCGATGCGAGGAGTGTCATGCCATCCATGCAGGGATCCCCTCCCACACCTTTGTGGGTGGTCCTCGTCCGCATCCTGGGCCAGTCCCTCGTCGTCATGTGGTCTGGTTTCTGGCTGATCACCATGATCTACGGGGTGTTCGGTGGGTCGAGGCTCCAGGCCGCCTGCACAGAGGTGGTCGGCTGTCGCCTGGGGTTCACGACGGTCGGGGCCGTCGGCCTGTTGCTCGGTCTCGCCGTGTTGGTCATCTGTCGGCTCACCGGGAGCCGCACCGTGAGGCACGCAGGTTGGCACACGAGTGCACCGTGGATCGGGCTCGTGTTCGCCGCAGCGCTCACCGTGGCTGCCGTCAAGGTCCTCATGACATGAATCGCCTGTGCGACGTGGTGAGCGATTCCCAGACAAAATAACTTTATGACAGGACAAATACATTCTAGTGTGTACGTGGTCGGCGGTCGGCGCTGACCATTCCTCTTGAAAGGGAGAAACCGATGGCAAAGAAGCTGTCTGCCGAGACCGCGATCAAGGATCCGAACGGCATCACCTGGGGGATGCACCCCATCAGCTGGCGCAACGACGACATCCCAGAGGTGGGGGAGTGGAACACCCTCGACACCTTGCTGGACGATCTCGTCACGTTGGGCTTTTCCGGGACCGAGTGTGCTGGCTTCTTCCCGTCGGCCCAGGAGGTCAGGGAAAAGGTCGATGCGCGCGGCCTGAAGATCGCGGCACAGTGGTTCTCCTCCTACATCGTGCGGGACGGAGTTGACGCGGTCCTCAAGGACTTCGAGGAGAAGTGTCGCTATCTCGAGGCCCTCGGCGCCACCCGCGTGGTGGTCTCCGAGCAGACCGGCTCGGTGCAAGGCATTCGTGACGTCTGCATCTTCGACAACAAGCCCATCCTGGGCGAGGACGAGTGGACGAAGCTGGCCAAGGGCCTGAATGTGCTGGGTGAGGTCGCCCACCAGCACGGGCTGGAACTCGTGTACCACCATCACCTCGGCACCGTTGTCATGACCGCTGCGGAGACGAAGCGGCTTATGGACATGACAGACCCCGGGAAAGTCTCTCTGTTGTTCGACACCGGCCATGCCTTTGTCGGAGACGGTTCGGTGATGCCGATACTGGAGCAGAACATTGATCGCATCAAGCATGTCCACTTCAAGGGTGTGCGTCCCCGCAAGATGGAGGAGTCGAAGCGGGCCAATCGCTCCTTCCTCGACTCCTTCCTGGCCGGCATGTTCACTGTCCCCGGTGACGGTGCCATCGACTTCCGCGAGCCCTACCGATTCCTCGTCGACCACGGGTACCGGGGATGGATCCTCGTGGAGGCGGAGCAGGATCCCGACATCGCCAAGCCGCTCATGTACGGCGGCCTGGCCCGCGACTACATCGAGTCCACATTGCTCACTGAATCGTCCCGCAGACCTGTTCTTGTCGGCTAGATGAGCCATACTTGACGGCAAACAATGAAGAGAGGGATGCCTATGGATGCGATGAAGCAGAAGGCAAAGGATGCTCTCAACTCTGACAAGGGCGAGGAGCTCAGCGACAAGGGTCTTGATGCTGTGTCATCCGCTGTCGGCAAGGCGGCAGGTGGCGCGTTCGGTGATCAGATATCCGCGGCACGCGATGCCGTGGACCAGAGAATCGGCAAGCAGGACTGAGACTCGCGTGGTGGATCGGGCAGGATCGGATGAATCCGAACCGGAGCAGGTCCACCGCCCCGGAAGCCCGTGGACGATTGGCCCACCGGTTCCCCGGTACCGCTGACACCAACACAACTGACAATGGAGAGATGCCGTCCCCGGAATGAACCGGGGGCGGCGTCCCCATGTCAGGGCAGGAGGAGCCGCAGGCATCGCCGATCAGGGTCTGGGCAGGCGCCCGGCGGCATGGTCGACGGCTGCGCTGAGACGGTCGAGACGCCGCGAGTGCAGCGACCAGCACTGCCAGCTGAGTGTCTCGACCAGGTCATGGGGATGGATGCGCACCAGGGATCCCTGCGCGAGGTGGTCCGCGACCTGCAGTTCCGGTGCGAGGCCCCAGCCGAGGCCGACCAGCAGCGCAGTCAGACAGCCCTGCGAGGAGGGCACCATGTGGCGCCGTCCGGGGCTCGGCAGGTCCTCCGCCACGATGAACCGGTCAATGATCTCGTCGTCCGTGTCGTAGCAGATTGCCGCGATGCCGGCGCCGGCCCACTGTGCCCGCGTGGGCGGGTCAGCGGGCCGGTGGGCGCCGGGCTGCGTCGTGACTCCCATCCGCGTGGCGAGGCCGGGTGCGGCCACCGGGATGTAGTGCATCTCACCGAGATTTCTCGCACGGCAGCCCGGGATGGGGGGCCTCCAGGTGGTCACCGCACCAACGGCCTCGCCGCTGCGCAGCAGACGGTGCGAGATTGCCTCGTCGGCCACCCTCAGCCGCAGTTCGGTGTCATTCCAGGATGCTGCTGCGGTGAGCACCTGGGTGAACCAGGTTGCCAGTGAGTCGGCATTGACCACGACCTGCAGCGGCGCGCTGGACAGCGTGCCGAGTGCGAGCCGGGCATCGGATTCGACCTCGTCCATCTGACGGGCCAGACGGGTGAGCACGCTGCCCGCCTCGGTGGCTCGGCACGGCCTCTCCCGGCGGACCAGGACCTGTCCGGCGTCACGCTCCAGCGCCTTGATCCGCTGGCTGACCGCCGAGGGCGTCACGTGGAGCGCCGCAGCTGCTGCCTCGAAACTGCCGGTGTCGATGATCGTGGCGAGAGTACGCAACTGGGCGTTGTCCATGAAGCAACGCTAATGGAAGCCCAAGAACATTCGTTGGACTGCATCACTTCGTCCCCCTAGCGTCGAGGCGTGGATGTCTACCTCGCTGGGCTGCTCGCCGGCCTCGGACTCATCGTCGCCATCGGTGCGCAGAACGCCTGGGTGCTGAGACAGGGGGTGCGCGCTGAACACATCGGTCTCGTCGTGGCGCTGTGTGCTGCCAGCGATCTGGTCCTCATCGCCGCAGGCACACTGGGGGCAGGCGGGCTGGCCGGGCACGCGCCCTGGCTG
The DNA here is from genome assembly GCA_049297835.1 of Propionibacterium sp. GTDB lineage: Bacteria > Actinomycetota > Actinomycetes > Propionibacteriales > Propionibacteriaceae > Propionibacterium. Next base: position 626 of record JBAQVA010000051.1, on the reverse strand, counting down.
ACGCGCCTGTTCACGTGGGCCGGTGCCGGCTGGCTGGTCCTCTTCGCGGTACGCACTCTGGGCTCGGCCGTGCGACCCACGGGTCTGGCGTCCGGCGACACGCGCCCAGGCGATTCGCGGAGCTGGCGATCCGTCGCGCTGACCACCATGGCATTCACCTGGCTCAACCCGCACGTCTATCTGGACACCATGGTGCTGCTCGGCACGCTGGCCGTCGCCCACGGACAGACCCTGCGGTGGGTCTTCGCCGCCGGGGCATCGAGCGGGAGCGTGGCGTGGTTCGCCGCGCTCGGTTTCGGCGCCCGGCGCCTTGCCGGCCCGCTGTCACGGCCCGGGGTCTGGCGGTGGCTGGATGCGGTGATGGGCGCGACGATGCTCGCCATGGCTGCCCGGCTGGTGCTCGGACAGCCGCACTGACCCGGACAGAAGTGTGGTGGGCCGCTCAGGAGAGGCCCACCACAGTCCTTTGTCCGTTCCGGTTCGGAGCCTGGTTCAGAGCCTGCGCCGGGCGGCACCCTTGTCTGCGCTCTGTGCCAGGAGCGCGAAGACCTTGAGCGCATTGCTCACCTGGCGTTCGCGGTGCACCGGCTTCCAGCCGGCGGCCTCCTGCGCGGCCCGGCGCTCGG
>JBAQVA010000050.1:0-9233 GCA_049297835.1 Propionibacterium sp. | reverse complement strand
GACCTTGCCGCGGGCATCGCGGTGGCCGCCTACCTGGTCCCGCAGGTGATGGCCTACGCCACCGTCGCCGGCTTCGATCCGGTGGTGGGCCTGTGGGCGATGATCGGCCCGCTGGTCGTCTACGCGGTGCTCGGCTCATCGCGGCGGCTGTCCGTCGGCCCCGAGTCCACGACCGCCATCATGACGGCCGCTGCGCTCGCCAGCCTGGCCGGGGGAATCTCCGGCCAGCCGCGCGCCCAGCTCGCCGCGGCCCTTGCCGTGGCGGTCGGCGTGATCGGGATCCTCGGCTGGCTGGCCCGCCTCGGTTTCCTCGCCGAGTTGCTCAGCAAGCCGGTGCTGCAGGGCTATCTGGTGGGGATCTGCGTGCTCATGGTGGTCAGCCAGCTGCCGACACTGGCCGGCGTCGACGTCGACTCCGGCAGCACCCTCCATGAGCTCGCCGGTTTCATCGGCGTGATCGGGCAGCTGAACATCGCCTCGCTGACCCTCGGTCTGGGGACGCTGGCGCTGCTGTTCGTCCTGCGCCGGCTGGCACGGCGCTGGCCGGCCCCGCTCATCGCCATGGTCGCCGCAGCCCTCGTCGCGGGCCTCGCCGACCTCGGCCACCATGGCGTCGCGCTTGTCGGCACGGTTCCCGGGGGTCTGCCGCACCCGGTGCTCCCCTCCGTCCAGGGCGTGCCCCTCGGCCCCTTCCTGCTCGCTGCCGTCGGTATCGCGCTGGTCGGCTACTCCGACATCGTGCTCACTGCCCGTGGCGTGGCCGATCCCGACGAGCGCATCGATGCGAACCAGGAGTTCCTGGCCCTCGGGGCGATCAACGTCGCCGCGGCGGCGTCCGGGGGATTCCCAGTCTCATGCAGTGGCAGCCGGACGGCGCTGGGCAAGTCGATGGGCTCTGCCAGTCAGCTCCACTCGCTCGTCGCCCTGCTCGTCGTGCTGGCAACGATCCTGTGGCTCGGCCCGCTGATGGGCTGGTTCCCGCGGCCTGCCCTGGCCGCCATCGTCGTCTACGCCGCCCTGCACCTGGTGCAGCCCGATCGCTGGCGCCTCATCGCCAGGTTCCGCACGAGCGAGCTCGTGCTCGCCTGCGTCACCGCCGCGGCGGTGGTGATGGTCGGCGTATTGCAGGGCATCGGCCTGGCCGTGGTGCTCAGCTTGCTCGACATGCTGCGCCGGCTGGCCGTCCCGCACGACGGGGTGTTGGGCAGTGTGCCCAGCCTGGCCGGGATGCACGACATCGACGACTACCCCGACGCCCGTCAGGTGAGGGGCCTGGTCGTCTACCGCTACGACGCCCCGCTGTTCTTCGCCAACGCCGAGAACTTCCACAAGCGGGCGCTGGCAGCCGTCGACTCGGCCCCGACGAGGACGGCCTGGTTCCTGCTCAACGCCGAGGCGAACGTCGACATCGACCTCACCGCCGTCGAGGCGCTGGAGAGCCTGCGGGCCACGCTCGAGGCCCGGGGCATCGTCTTCGCCATGGCGCGGGTCAAGCAGGACCTCTTCCACCAGCTCGACGCCGCCGGCTTCGTGGCCGCCGTCGGCCCGCAGTACATCTTCCCGACGCTGCCCACCGCGGTGGCCGCCTACCAGCGGGCGACCGCAGAGGAGGGCGGCCCGAGGATATCCTGACCACCATGTGCGCCCACATTCTTGCGACAGCAGCATGGCCCTACGCCAACGGCCCTCGTCACATCGGTCATGTCTCCGGATTCGGGGTTCCCTCCGACGTCTTCGCGAGGTACATGCGAATGTCGGGCAATGACGTGCTGCTCGTCTCGGGTTCCGACGAGCACGGCACCGCGATCCAGGTGAAGGCGGACGCCGAAGGACTCACCCCCCAGCAGACCGCCGACAAGTACCACGACGTGATCGTCCACGACCTCCAGGGGCTGGGCCTGTCCTACGACCTGTACACGCGCACCACGACGCGCAACCACGAGGCCGTCACCCAGGAGGTCTTCCGGACCCTGTACGCGAACGGCTACGTCATCGAGCAGAGCCAGCTCGGCGCGCTGTCGCCGAGCACCGGCCGCACCCTGGCCGACCGGTACATCGAGGGCACCTGCCCGATCTGCGGTTTCGCGTTCGCCCGCGGCGACCAGTGCGACAACTGCGGCAACCAGCTCGACCCGACCGACCTCATCGACCCGCACAGCCGGGTGGACGGCGAGGTGCCCGAGTTCGTCGAGACGACCCACTTCTTCCTGGACCTTCCGGCACTCGCCGAGCAGCTGATGTCCTGGCTGGACTCGCGCCAGAACTGGCGTCCGAATGTCCTGAACTTCAGCTACAACTTCGCCAAGGAGCTCAAGCCGCGGGCCATCACCCGCGACCTCGACTGGGGCATCCCGATCCCCGTCGAGGGCTGGGAGCACGAGGACATGAAGCGGATCTACGTGTGGTTCGACGCGGTGATCGGCTATCTGTCGGCGAGCATCGAATGGGCGGCGCGCACCGGCGATCCCGACGCCTGGAAGGCCTGGTGGCAGGACCCCGAGGCCCGCAGCTACTACTTCATGGGCAAGGACAACATAGTCTTCCACTCGGTGATCTGGCCGTCCATGCTGCTCGGCATCAACGGCGAGGGCAGCCGCGGCGGCACGCCGAGCCCCTGGCTGGGCAAGCTCGACCTGCCCACCGAGGTCGTCAGCTCGGAGTTCCTCACCATGAAGGGGTCCAAGGTCGACACCAGCCACGGCGTGGTGATCTACGTCGGTGACTTCCTGCGCGAGTTCGGTCCGGACGCGCTGCGCTACTACATCGCCGTCGCAGGCCCCGAGAACCGCGACACCGACTTCACCTGGGACGAGTTCGTCCGGCGCAACAACAACGAGCTGGCCAACGAGTGGGGCAATCTGGTCAACCGCGCGGTCTCGATGGCCTTCAAGAACAACGGCGCCATCCCCGAGGCCCACGAGCTCACCCCGGAGGACGAGGAGCTGCTCGCCGCGTCGAAGCAGGCCTTCACGACCGTCGGCGAGCTGCTGGAGCAGTGCAAGTTCCGCGCCGGGATCACCGAGGCGATGCGGGTGGCGGCACTTGCCAACCAGTACATCAGCCAGCAGGAGCCCTGGAAGCTCAAGGACGACCCGCAGCGGCGCGACACGGTGCTCAACACCGCCCTCCAGGTGGTCTCCGACGCGAACACGCTGCTCACGCCCTTCCTGCCGTTCTCGGCGCAGAAGGTCTTCGAGATGCTCGGCGGCGAGGGGGTCTGGGCTGCGCAGCCGCAGATCCGTCAGGTCAGCGAGGGCGAGGGCGACGAGGCGACGAGCTATCCGGTGCTGATGGGCGACTACGCCTCCGAGCAGGCGCAGTGGGCCTCGCGTCCCGTGGTGGCGGGCACCCCGCTCGCCAAGCCGGTGCCGCTCTTCCACAAGCTGGACGAGAAGCTCGGCGAGACCGGCCCCGAATGGGCCCGGATCGGCTGAGTCACCCGCCTCGGGCCGGCGATGTGCTGGTGCCGGCCATCCGCACGGGCGGATCGCGTGAACCGCACCGGGCTTCCCGGGCGGACCGGGACCGCACGAACCGCGCCGGGCTTGTCGGGAGGACCGGGGCTGCACGACCGGCCAGCTCGGCCGTGCAGCCCGTGAACCGCCTGTGACTACGGCTTGACGAGGATCCGGATCGGGTTGCCCCGGTGCTCCTTGAGCATCTGGATCCCGTTCTCGACATCGGAGAGCGCGACGACGTCGCTGATCGACTCGGACAGGTCCAAGCGTCCGAAGGACAGCATCTCGGCGAGGATGGCAATGTCCTGGCCCTTGTACCCGAGGTGTCCGCGGACCTGCTTGAGATTCAGGTTGAAGTCGAGGAACGGGCCGGCGTCGATGTCCTGGTCGGACAGGCCCAGCGTGACCACCTTGCCGTTGACGTCCAGCGACTCGACGGCGGCGCGCACCGTCGAGCGGATGCCCACCGCGTCGAAGGCCACGTCGATCATCCGGCCGTGGGTGGCCTCGGCGATCTTGGCCATCAGATCGGGATCGTCGGAGCGGAAGGTGAAGTCGGCGCCGAGACGCTTGGCTCTGGCCAGCACGGTGTCGTCGAGGTCGATGGCGATCAGTGGCACGGCACCGGCGCCGCGGGCCAGCTGCACCAGATGGGTTCCCACGCCGCCGACGCCCCACACGGCCACCGCATTGCCGGTGTGCACCTGCCCGGTCCGCACGACGGCTGCGTAGGGGGTCGACACGGCGTCGGCCAGCAGCGCCGCCTGGTCCATCGGCACGTTGTCGGGGATGCGGGTGAGGCCCATCGCGGAGGCCACGTGGTACTCGGCCCAGGCGCCGTCATAGGCGAAGGCCATCAGGTTCAGGTGCAGGCAGTCGGCGAAATCGCCGCGCAGGCACTTGCGGCAGACCATGCACGGACGTCCGGCCGAGGGAATGACCCGGTCGCCGACCTTCCAGCCGGTGACGCCGGGGCCGAGCTCGGTGATCGTCCCGCTGGCCTCGTGGCCCTGCGTGACCACCGGCAGCGACGCCGGGAAGTTGCCGTTGATGAGGCTCAGGTCCGAATGACAGATGCCGCAGTAGGCGACCTTCAGCAGCACCTGCCCAGCCTGCGGCTCCGGGATCGGGATCTGCTCCAGGTGGACGCTGCGATCCTTCGCGTAGAAGCGCTCCGCCAACATTGTGTCAACCACTTGCTCTCCTTTGAACGACCTTCTCACTGTCAAGCTATCCCCGCGCCCGAGGCACCCGTCCCCGGGCCCGGGCAGGCCCGCCGGTGCCCGGAGAGGGCCGCCCGGACACCGGCATCGCCCAGGCGCGTACCCGCCAGGGCACAGCAGCCGCACAGCGCCCTGGCAGCATCCGCACAACCGGCGTGGCCACCATGACCTGAGAACACAGAGAGGAGCCGTGCGCCATGCTCATGACCTACGCTCGGCGCGAGCTCAGTAGACGGCACAAGCAGACCATCGTGGTCGCCGTCGGACTCGCCATCGCCGTAGCCCTGTTGATGGTCGTCAATTCGGTGTCATCAGGAGTCAGCAAAGCCCAGTCGCAGGTGCTCGCATCTGTCTACGGGGTCGGCACTGACATCACCGTCACCCAGAAACCCACCACTTCGGCGTCATCCAACCAGAGCTTCGGATTCGGTCAGGGGGCCGGCAACAGCGACTCGCAGGGAAACACCTCCGTGTCGAGCACGACGCTGCGTGCCGGCCGTGACTCCGAGACATTCGCCGACTCCCAGCTCGCCACCGTCCAGAAGGTGAGCGGCGTCTCCAATGCCGTCTCGGCCCTGGTGCTGGAGCAGACCACCTTCAACGGGCAGATCGGCGCCGAGGGGAGCTCGGGATCGAGCGCATCCCCGAGCGCGGAGCCCACCGGTTCCAGCTCCTCGCAGAGCTCCGGTGAGAGCTCGAGTTCCGGCGAGAGGCGGCGCTTCGGCGGCGGCCAGTTCAACCTCAACAGCACCACGGTCACCGGCGTGACGCCCGGCTCCACCCTGGGGCCGCTGTCCACCACCACGGTCTCCTCCGGCCGGACGCTGGCCACCAGCGACAACGGCCAGGATGTCGCGCTGGTCTCGTCCACCTACGCCAAGACGAACAGCATCGCCCTCAACGCGACGGTGTCGGTCGGCGGCACGAACGTGACCGTGGTCGGCATCGTGGACTCCACCTCGAGCAGCGTCTCCGACATCTTCCTGCCGCTCGACACCACCCAGAAGATCGCCAACCTTTCGGGCAAGATCAACGAGATCTACGTCCAGGCGGCCAACTCGGGGCAGGTCGACTCGGTGGCGACGGCCATCGGCAAGGCGCTTCCCTCGGCCACCGTCTCCACCGACAAGACCCTCGCCGAGAGCGTCTCCGGCTCGCTGGCCTCGGCGGCGACGCTGGTCGGTTCGCTCGGGAAGTGGCTGTCCGTCGGGGTGCTGGCCGTGGCCTTCGGACTGGCCATCCTGTTCACCGTCTCGGGGGTCAACCAGCGCACCCGTGACTTCGGAACGCTGAAGTCGATCGGCTGGTCGAACCGCCGTGTGGTCACCCAGGTGGCCGTCGAGTCGCTGCTGCGCGCCGCGGTCGGTGCGGTCGCCGGCGTCGTGCTGGGGCTGGTCGCGATCCTGGTGCTCAACCGGATGGGGATCACCCTGTCCGGATCCACCGGGGGCTTCTCCGTGCGCGGCGCCCGGTCGGGCTCCGGAGGCGGGGGTTCGGCCCCCGACGGTGCGCCCACCGCGAGCGGCGGAAGCGGCGGCACCGGCGGGCAGAGTGGAGGCGGCACCATGGAGAGGGCCAGCTCGGCCGTCAACGTCGTCCTGCACAACCCGGTGAGTGTCGAGACGATCCTCATCGGACTGGCGGCGGCACTGATCGGCGGACTGCTCGCCGGCATCATCGGCGGCTGGCGTGCAGCCAGGCTGCGGCCCGCGGCGGCACTGAGGAGCGTGGAGTGAGATGTACACCCTGACGAATGTGACGAAGACCTATTCGGGACGCCACCAGGTGACCGCTCTTGACCACGTGAACCTCACCATCCCCGACGGCCAGCTGGTGGCCATCGAGGGGCCCACCGGGGGTGGCAAGTCCACCCTGCTGCAGATGCTCGGGGCGCTCGACGTGCCGAGCAGCGGCGACGTGACGCTCGACGACGTCCATCTGGCCAAGGCCAGGGAGCGCCAGCTCAGCGCCGTGCGGGCCGAGCGGGTCGGCATCGTCTTCCAGAACTTCAACCTCATCGCGACCCTCTCGGCCCAGGAGAACGTGGAGATGGCCCTCGTGCCATTGCACGTGCCGGCGCCCGAGCGGCACCAGCGAGCCCTGAAGGCACTGGAGAGCGTGGGCATGGCGGATCGTGCTGACCACCTGCCCAGCGAGTTGTCCGGCGGTCAGCAGCAGCGCGTCGCGATCGCCCGTGCGCTGGTCAAGAAGCCCGCGGTGCTGTTGGCCGACGAACCGACCGGCAACCTCGACGTGGGCACTCGCGACGAGATCCTCGAGCTCCTCATGGAGCGCTGGCGGACCGATTCGCTGACCGTCGTGATGGTCACCCACGACCCGAGGGTGGCCGAGGGGGCGCAGCGCCGGCTGAGGATCGAGCACGGCAAGCTGCGCGAGACGAAGGCGGCTGCCTGAGATCGGGCCCGGTGCGGGGTGGCTGCGTGTCTAGCCTGGATCCATGAATTCTGGGGCTCCCGACGTGATGCGCAGCCATGTCCGTCGTGCCACGAGCAGCTGGCAGCCGTCGGGAAACCTGCGCGGCACGGTCGAGGAGGCTCGCGAGGTGGTGCGCCGGGCCGGTCGGGTGGTGGTGCTCACCGGGGCGGGCATCAGCACCGGTTCGGGCGTGCCCGACTACCGCGGGCCGAGTTCCATCCGTGCGACGCCGATGCTCTACCAGGAATTCATCTCCGATCCGATCGCCCGTCAGCGCTACTGGGCCCGCAATTATCAGGGCTGGGCCAAGCTGTCCACGGCAGCGCCGAATGAGGGTCATCTGGCCTTGTCGCGCTGGGAACGACAGTCCCACCCCGGGATGCTCCTCGGCCTGGTCACCCAGAACGTCGACGGTCTGCACGAGGCCGCCGGGAGCCGTCAGCTGATCACCCTGCACGGCCGCAGCGCCGACGTGGTCTGCCTGCAGTGCGGCCGGGTCGAGGCCCGCGTCGACCTCCAGGAGCGATTGCGGGAGCTCAATCCCGATGTGGCCATGAACGACCGTCTGGGGCCGGCGGAGCTGCGTCCCGACGCGGACGCCGAGGTGGAGGACTGGCAGGACTTCTCGGTTCCCGAGTGCCGCCGCTGCGGCGGTCTGCTCAAGCCCGATGTCACCTTCTTCGGCGAGACGGTGCCCAAGGCACGGGTGGCCGCGGCCTTCGCCTGGTGTGACGCGGCCGCCGCCATCGTGGTTGCCGGATCGAGTCTCACGGTGATGTCCGGGCTGCGATTCGTGCGTCGGATGGCCAAGCGGGGTGCCCCGGTGATCATCATCAACCACGGTGCGACAAGGGGAGACAATCTGGCGACGGTGCGCCTCGACGGTGACACCTCCCGGCTGCTGCCGGCACTGGTGGGGCCGCCCCGCCGGTGAGCCTGCCCGCCGGGGTGCCGGAAGGCCGGCTCACCAGCGTTGCGGGCTGTCGTCGTCGGGAGCGACCTCCTCATGGCGGTCGGCCATCGTGATGGCGATGCTCAGCTCACGGACCAGCTCGCTGATCGCCTCGATGCGGCCCTCCCGGTGCCAGAAGGACTCCTTCACCGGCAGGTACCAGGGGGTCTTCGGCGTGAGGCGGCCGTCGTCGGTGAGCTGCTGGAACAGCTGCGTCCAGTTCTCCTGGACGCCCAGTACGACCGCCCACGGCAGGTACTCGCTGAATGCGCGGGGGTGTTCCCGCCAGTCGATGAGTTCAGGGTCCGCGGCGACGAGGAAGTTCCGCAGCTGCTCGGTCTGCTCGCGCACCCCGCTGCCCAGTGGGGTGCGGGCGGGCATCAGCGGCGCGGTGGCGACGACCCCCAGGCCCGCCACGATCAGTGCAACCGCCCACATGCCCCGACCCGCGAAGAGCGTGAGCGGCAGGACCAGTGCCAGGCCTGCCAGCCCGATCGCGGTGCCGATCGTGCGCATCCGTCGTCGCGCCGCGTGCGGGGGTTCGCGGAAATAGCCCAGCTCGCCGACCCTTCTCTCGAGCGCCTGCCGGGCGATGGTGAAGCCGCCCTTGGTCAGGGTGATCTGCAGCGTGCTCGTGGTGCGCCGGCGACGGCCCTGGACGGTGGGGAAGAGCTTCTTCAGCAGGGTCCGCTCGTAGATCTGCAGGTCAGGCGGGTCGGTGTCGGTGCGCCGCAGCGTCCAGGAGCCGTCCTCCTCGTGCGCGACGGTGAGACAGCCGCGCACGATGAGATCGATGATCGTGGCCACCAGGTGTTCGGTCTCCGGCCGGGCGTCCAGCAGGATGCCGACCTCGGCCGGGCGCACGCCCTTGGGGGGATCGTCGCACAGCTTCGGGGAGCGGGCCGACGCGCCCGGGGCCGGTGGATCGCTCGCGGACCCGTCCGACTCGGGCGGCCGGGTCGGGACGTGTGCCGGCAGCTTCGCGGGACGCGCGTCGCGTCCACGCACGAGTACGGCGACGACGCACCCGAGGACGGCTGCCGCGACGATGGCCACCGCCCCCACCACATCGGGGGTGCCGATCGCCGGGGGGCCGCTGCTCTGGGCCAGTGCCCACTGCGGGGCCACGAGGCCGGGCACCGCGGCCACGAGAAGGCCCGAGAC